>JAEEXP010000081.1 GCA_016287865.1 Caryophanales bacterium | reverse complement strand
AATAATCACACATATGAACAAATTTTTGATACTTTGTTTCAGGTAATGGTAATACAACTTTACTATATTTACTAGTATTCCATTCACCCATATGTGAAATAATTACATCATGCATAAATTTCATTTCATCATCAGATAATGTTAATTTATCTTTTAATTCAAATATATATTCTGCCATTAAAACAGGATGATCGAATCTAACATAAGTTTCTTCTACTTTTCCATGTTTTAATCCATCATGAACAAGTATAGACATAAGAAGTAAATCTTTTTCATTATCAGTAAATTCACTACCAAATGTAACTGTATCAAGTAATTCTAAACCAATTCTAAAAGCTACTTTACTATGTCTTAAAAGTCCACCTTCTCCTAAACTAAATGAAGGATGATATTTACCTGTTGAAGAAGCAGGAACAATAAAGAAATAATCAGGAAGATTATTAATTATAATCTCAAGATTATTTCTTAATCTTTCATCTTTAATATGATCTAGTTCAGGTTTAAACATTTTGATTTTATCCATATTTATACCTCCTATTTCATATATTTGTTATATCTAGGTAAAATTCCCTCTGGTTTATCCATATAACTTGGTTTAATTTGGAATACTCCAGGGAATTCATTACCTTCAACTAGGCATGCTCCCTTTTCAGTAATAGCAACATCCCAACCAATATATCTTATTTCAGGTATTAATTTAGATGCTTCCTTAACTAATTCAATTGCTTTTTCATAATTAGGAACTTTAAAACCAATTATTTGTTCTTTTGTTTCTGGATGAATTGAATATCTATTATCTTTCTTATCAATAGCAGGACATATTACTTCTCCATTATCATCTAGGAATGTATACATACCACCAGAAGCAAAATTATCAACAAATCCTTTATTACCTATTTTAAATATAGAGTTAAGTATTTGTACTTCTCCATTATCATCTAAGAATGTAAATAATCTAAGTGTATTAACAGCATCTGGATATAATTTAGATACTTTAGAGTTTTGAACAATAACTTCTTCTACTAAGTATTGTTTATTCTTTTTAAGTTTCTCATATAGTCTATTTGTATCTTGAATAAATTCTTTAGATACTCCTACACCACCACAATTATCTACTTCTTTAGCAATAACATATTTTTTGCCTTTACAGAATTGTTTAAACTCTTTTTTAGTACATTGAGAGACATCAATAAAGTCTCTTTCTAGATAATCTTTAAACATATTATTAAACTCTATTTTGTTGTTTAAAAGATGGTTAAACTCTTTATTATTGTACTTTCTAACAATCTCATTATTCTTGGCTCTAGTTAAAAATGTTTTTCTTTGTTCACCATTTAATAAATAAAATTCGAACTCTAAATAATCCATATAACCAGCACCATATCTAAGACCACACCAAACAATATCTATAAATGTTATTAAAGATAATCTATTATGTTCTCTAGAAATTTTACGTGCTACATTAAACATTTCTTTATAATTCATTTTTAATATAGCTTTAAATAAAAATTTTATTTTATTCATATTAACACCTACATATATATTTTATCATATTTTTGAAAAAAATGATTGAAAAACCTTTGTATTTGTGATAATATTTTCATGTGGACCCTTAGCTCAGTTGGTTAGAGCATCCGGCTCATAACCGGGCGGTCGTAGGTTCGAGTCCTACAGGGTCCACCACTTTTTTTATTGCAGGTGTGGCGAAATTGGCAGACGCGCTAGACTTAGGATCTAGTTCCTTCGGAGTGGGGGTTCAAGTCCCTTCACCTGCACCACTTAAAAAATAAAACAACTCATTTTGAGTTGTTTTTATTAATTACAATTAGAATTATAATATTCTTTAAATGTCATTGTAGTTTTCTTATTTGAATAATCAAAATTATATTGGCCATTAGAATTTAACTTATAAGTAAAATCAGCTTTATATTCATAATCATCAGTTAAACCATTTTTAGTTATAAATGCATAATAACCATCACAAATATTATCAGTAGCACATTCACCATGAATAGTTAAACCATATTCACATTGATTATTATGTCTAACTCCAGATATAACTAAATTACCATCAGCATTTACTTTATATCCTTTTTCAGTCATATTATCATATTTTAATTTATTTTCATTATTAACTACGTTATATACTTCACCTTTAGTATTGACTAAATATACGTTTGCTCCAAGATCAGTAGTCCATTCATGAGTAACTAATGTTTTACCTGAAACATAATATGTCCAACCAGCATCAAATTCAGGATACATTCCTTCATCTATTTTTTTACCATTAACATATTTTTCAAATGCAACATAATTGTTTCCATCACTTAGTTCATATTTAACTGTAAAATCATCATTTACTTTATATGATACAGTTTTACATGTTTTATCAGTATTTTCTTTAAATACTAATTCATGTACATTATTACTACCTTTTGTAACAATACCTGTACAATCTTTAGTTCTTTCAATTGGTGTATTTGTAGTTTAACCAGTTTTTTTCTTAAATGCATCTATTATTTTTTCTTCCTCTACTACTGGAGTAGCACTATAAGAATTATTTAAATAATTATATGTAAAATCTGCTGATATTACAAAGTTATCTAAACCATTCTTAGTTAAATCCGCTTGTAATTCTTCAAGTGATTTATATGTACCAGTTTCATATCTTAAAGCAACACTTGATCTTCCTGAACTATAGTTTTCATCATCAAGTGTACTTAAACTTCCTTTAAATACTATATTCTTATTATTATCTAATTTAATATCACTAACATATAATCCTTTATATTGACCATCTACTCCATTAAATGCATGAATTAATTTTTTTGATTTATAATCATATATATAGAAATCATTGAAATCATCATTAGTATCAAATATTAAAACATCTCCTGTATAGTAGAAATGATATGATGATATAATTAATATACTAGTTAATTCT
>JAEEXP010000080.1 GCA_016287865.1 Caryophanales bacterium | reverse complement strand
CTCAAGTGAGAGGAATGGTTAATGGTGATATATCTAGAAAACAAACCTTAGTAGATTATGGCTTCCGCTTACCTAGTGCCCTCAATAATATACCATTAAACTTCCAAGAATTTGAAGCCAGAATGAAAAACGTCATCTATATGAGCGCAACCCCTGGTGAATACGAAAAAGAAAGAGGCCCAATCGTCGAACAGATTATTCGTCCATCATATCTACTTGATCCTATGGTTAAGATTAGACCTACTAATCATCAAATCGATGATGTAGTAAAAGAAGTTAATAAGACAGTTAAAGAAGGATTTAGAGTTTTAATTACTACACTTACTATTAAGATGAGTGAAGACTTAACTGCCTATTTAAGAGAATTAGGTTTTAAAGTCGCATATCTTCATAGTGAAATTAAAGCTTTAGAACGTCTCGAGATAATAAGAAAACTTAGACTTAAAGAATATGATGTCCTTGTAGGTATCAACCTTTTAAGAGAAGGACTTGACATCCCAGAAGTATCAAAGATTTTAATTCTTGATGCGGATAAAGAAGGTTTCTTAAGAAGCGGCCGCTCACTAATTCAAACAATAGGTCGTGCAGCCCGTAATGAAAATGGTGAGGTTATTTTGTACGCTGATCATATGACTGATTCAATCAAATATGCGGTTGATGAAACTATGAGAAGAAGACAAATTCAAGAAGAATACAATAAAGCTCATAATGTCGTACCTCACACAATCGTTAAAGAGATTGGTGATGAATTAATTCTTAAAGAAGAAACTAAAGAAATTAAAGAAGATAATAAACTCGACTATTCTAAGATGTCTCCTAAAGAAAGAGAAAGGCTTCTTGATAGAATGGAAAAAGAAATGCTTAAAGCGGCTAAAGTTCTTGATTTTGAAAGAGCGATGGAACTTAGAGACGCAATATTTGAGGTAAAGAAAGAAATTGAAAACCTATAAGATTGGTGATGAATTAATAACTAAATGTTTATCTATAAATAACTATGGTAACGGTGTATCTAAGATAGACGGTCTTTTAGTATTTATTCCTAATTTCTACCCAGATGAAGAGGCTCTTATCACAATAACTGAAGTTCATAAGAATTATGCTTTTGGTGAAATTAAAGAACTCAAAGTTAAAAGCCCTTATAGAGTTAATAGTGTATGTGATCATTCAAGTGATGCAGGAACTTGTCCTTTTAGCGACATTACTCTTGAATATGAAAATAAACTAAAAGGTGAAATGGTTAAGAATAATGTAGAACGTGCTTTAAATATTACTCTTTCACCTCTTGAAGTATTATACGCAGAACCAATTCAAGGTTATAGAAATAAAGTAACTGTCTTCTTTAATAAGAATTATGAATTTGGTTACTTTAAAGAAGGTACACATGAGGTGTGTCCAATTAAATCATGTGTAACTATTAGTGATGAAATACTTCAAGTATTAAAAACAATCTCTATCCTTCTTAAAGAATATAAAGTAGAAATCTATGATTATAAGAATAATGGAATAGTTAAAGGTGTATCAATTAGAAGAAGCTCATATAACTCTAAAATGAGTATTATGTTTTTATCTACCAAATGTACAAAAGAACTAAGAAGTATCGCAGATGATTTAAAAGAACTATATAGTGACATCACAGGTATTTCTGTCTCTATTAATAATAATGATAAGACAATTGTATATTCGGATAAAGAAGTTGCTCTTTATGGAAATACATACATAGATGAACACATCTTAAATATGGATTATAGAGTTGAGAATCAATCATTTCTTCAGGTAAACACAAATGGCGCATCACTTCTTTATAGTGAAGCCATAAAAATGGCTGAACTAACTAAAGAAGATACAGTGCTTGATTTATATAGTGGAGCTGGAGGTATCTCTTTAAATGTATCGCCATATGTTAAAGAAGTAATAGGAATTGAAACAGTGAAAAGCGCAGTAGATAGTGCTAATATTAATAAATATTTAAATAAAGTATCAAACGCAGAGTTCTATAATACTGATTCCGCAAATTTAAAATCAATAATAAAAGATAAAACTATTGATGTAGTATTTACTGATCCACCAAGAAGTGGAATGGAATCAAGTGTCATCGCAGATATAATATCTATTAAACCAAGAAAAATAGTATATGTATCATGCGATTCATATACAATGGCACGTGATTTAAAGCTACTTACCATGGGCGGTTATAGCCTTAAAGAGATTAAATGTGTAAACATGTTCATTAAGTCTAGACATGTTGAGTGCATTTCGAGCTTAGTGTTGCGAAATATATCTAAGTGACATAATTTTGTATTATTCAAGTAATTATTAATAAAGTAAGTAACTATTAAAGATATTGTTAAAATTATAGAGGAATAAATATAAGCCATTTATTGATCATTTTAAAAACCTAACAAAAGGTGAAATAATTTTTTTAAATGATAGAGTTAGGTGGAAATTAGATAAACTTATACTTGATTTTTATGAAGGTAATGATGAACATACGTGTGTCGTTAGAGCTAATAAAACAGAATTTGAATGGGAGTATACTCATATTCATATTGATGAAGAAGACCTAGATGATTTACTAAAAGATATAGATGATGACGATAAAAAAGTTTCAGTAAAATGCACATTTTTTGGAGAAAAATTTGAAATTGTAGATATTAATGAAAATAAGAAACATAGACATTATTCAATTTAATGATTATTTTTTAAAAATAATATGAATAATATTTGATATGTTTTTTAGAGTGTGTTTCGCTTACGTCACAACAGACAGTCGAAACAGTGGTATCACCTGTTAAAAAATAGAAAACAGGTCTAAGAAGTATATTGGTATCATCAATAAAGGAGGAATAAAAAATGGTTAATAAAGAAATAAAACCAATTTATCCAAATGCAAACTTTAAATCGTTTTGTTATATTAAAAGTGTTGTGACTAATCCTAATATAATTGTTGGTGATTATTCATATTATGACGATTCAGAAGATGGACCAGAATCATTTGAAAAACATGTTACTCATCATTATGATTTTATCG
>JAEEXP010000079.1 GCA_016287865.1 Caryophanales bacterium | reverse complement strand
TCTGAAGGAGCACTTTCTCCCTCAACAGGTTCCTCATTACTTACAGGTTCATTCTCTCTATTTTGAACCATTTCTTTTTCATCTTCAGGTTCTTGTCTTCCAGAAGGAATTTCCTCTTTATCATCATCTTCAGGGTTCCCATAAATATCACCTTCACCTACTACAGTTCCTTTTGGTCTAGTAGATTCAATTGTTAGTTCCCCTTCAACTTTTATTTCTTCTTCACCATTAAAAGATGGTTCTGACATTGAACCACCGTTTGAACCCGATGAAGATGAATCTTTATTTAAAGCTATTTCAATTGCATCTTTATCATCCAATGTCATCACCACCTTCCATTAGTTATTAATTAATTTTCAAATTATAACCCACCCTTTGAACCAAATGATTCTAGTTCAGCTTGAGTAGCTACTACACTTATTTGTAGTCTCTTACTACCACAAATAAATAATGCTTCACCTTGATTATAGCCTTTAATACTTTCTATTTCGTTTTCGTTAATATCAAGTAATTTAGCTAAATCTTCAGCAGCTTGTTTTCTAAGTCCCATTATTAAATAATAAGACGAGTTATCAAATATTGCTTTACCTTGAGTAATAACTCTTTCATCAGTAAAGTCACTTGGTTGTTGTGTAACAACAACTGTACCAGTATTATATTTTCTTGCTCTTCTTTGAACATTTGCTAAGAAGTCTGCTCCTAAGTTATTATTTTGACCAAGTAACATATGAGCTTCTTCTACGAATAATACTGTATTTATACTTGTATCCAAACATAAACTCCAAGCATGTTTTAATATATTAAAGAATAACGCATTTTTAATATTAGTTTCTGCATTCATTAATTCTCTTATATTAAATACTATAAAGTTTGATTTTGGTTCAATTGTTGTATGTCCATTAAAGAAATATTCAAGTCCACCTGAAACAAGTGGTCTAATTTTCATTTCAAGTCTTTCCATTATAGTTCTTTCAGCTGTTGCTTCACCATAAGCAAGTATTTTACCTCTTACAGTTTCATAAACATCTGAGAATGTTGGGAAATCTTCTTTCTTAAATGTACTGAAATCAGTATTAACATTAACATTAAATCTTTGATATGTTTCCATAACAACTTCATTAAATAAGTTTAATACATCTTCTTCGATAGATGGATCATAATATTTCATGAATGCTTTTAATGTTTGTAATGTATTAGTTAGAATTGAATATCCAATTCCTCTTCCTGTTTCATCATCTATTCCATCGGCTACAACTTCTAGTGGGTTAATCATACCATATTCTCCACCTAAACCTAGGTTAATAAAATCTCCACCATACTGTCTAGCCATATCTTCATATTCACCTTCAGGATCTATAGCTACAATCTTATAACCATTTCTAATATGTGATCTAAGAAGTAATTTAGCAGCAGTAGATTTACCAGATCCAGATGAACCTAACATAATCATATTAGCATTATTTCTATTATGTTCTTTTCTTATTTGATATAAGAATTGGTTGAATAATACTACACCACCAGAGAAATCTATACCAAATAGACATGATAATCCAGGATCTTTGATACTATCAAAGATAAATGGATACATAGCAGCTAATGTTGGAGATGGAATAGGAGTACCTATTCTATCTTCTATATCTTGTTTTTCAAATATTGGTAAACAAGATTTAAATACCTTCTCTTGTTCAAATCTTAATGGAATTGCTCTCATAAGCATACTTTCCATTAAGTTCTTAACTTGAATCTTTTTAGCCTCTAAATCTTCTTTACTATCTGCTACTATCATTATATGTAATTCAAAATTGAATACTTTTGATTGATCTCTTGAAATCATGCTTATGAAATCATTTAATGAATCATAATCATTTCTTAATTTTTCTTGTATAGTAACATCTTTTTCTTTTTGATACTTTTCTTGTAAGTCTACTAGTTGTTTATTAAGCATTTTAGCAAGTACAGAGAAGGCTATAGGAATATGCTTAGCAACTATTCTAACACCAGAAATTCCTGTTGATAAACTTGCTAAATATCCAGGAGTGATTGCACCAGGATATGAAACAACAGTAAGAATAGTAGCATATTTATCACTTACAAAGAAATCACTTGAATTAAATGATAACCCCTTAGGAGCTAATTCTTTTTTTATACTCATTCTGTAATCACACTCCCACTCTTATATGTTACCCCTCCATTTAAGAAATTATCTAAAATGGATCTTAAGTCTTCATTAGAAGTTTGAGTAGCAATTAATCCAGTACCAGCCATATTATTTATAAGACCTCTAACTCTCTTAGTTAGTACTTCACTATTATTATCTTTAACTAAAATATAGTATTCTGTATCAACAACATTATTCATTGAAAACATTTCTGCTTTTTCAATATCATCTACTAATATCTTTCTCCTAGCAGGACTTTGTTCATTTGATAATTGTAGTTCTAGTTGAGAAACATATAAATTAATATCTACTGGTCTATCTGCTACTATTAACCAGAATTCAAAATCTATAAGATTATAGAATTCTTTCAAAGAATTAATAATTCTATTTTGTTCACTTTCTGTCATAATAAATATATTTCTTGGACTAATTTTTATTCCAGAAACTATATTTTTATCATCTAGAAATATCATTCCATTATTAATACTTTTTACTTGTATCCAGTTTTCAGTTAATGAACTATCCTTTGAATTCATCTAGATAACACCATCCTTCCCACTTATAATTTCTTCTTTTATAAAAGAAACTAAAGGTCTCTTTTATTACTATTCTTATATTATGATAATTTGGAACAGGAACTGAAAGTCCACAACATATCAGTCCTGGGGCTAAACATAATAACGCACCTACTAGATTATGAGGTTGAAATATTAGTAAAGCTATTAGTGTAACTATTACACCTGATCCAGATATTATCAAATCAATTGGTAAAAATATATTAAATATTAATTTACCATTATTAACATTTGTCGGTACAATATACATTCTATATCACACTCCCTTTTTAATTTTCTGGTTTGTTTTTATCTATTTTATCATTTGTTGCTTT
>JAEEXP010000078.1 GCA_016287865.1 Caryophanales bacterium | reverse complement strand
TATATTTAGTAGCTTCAGAAATTGTAAGAGACGCTAATGAACTCTCTAAATATATTGAAGAAAATGAAATAAACATTGCCTTCATGCCTCCAAAAGTATTAAAAGTATATAAAAATAACGCTAAATCACTACACACAGTAATGACTGGTAGTGAAAAAGTAAGTAATGTCTATAGAACTGATTTTGAAATCATTAATGGTTATGGTTCTTCTGAATCAGCTGGTGCTGTATTGTTCTTTAATTTAGATAAACAATATGAAAACACTCCGGTAGGTAAGAGTGTAAGTAAAGAAAAAGTATACATCTTAGATGATAAGAATAAAGAAGTTGATGAAGGTGAAATCTGTCTTTCAGGTCACTTCGCTAAAGAATACCTTAATCTTAAAGATCAAACATCTTCTGCTTTTGTATCTAATCCATTTAAAAATAAAGATGGATTTGATATGATGCTTAAGACTCATGATATTGGACGCAAGCTCCCTGATGGAAATATATTATTCGTTAACCGTAAAGACTGGTTAATTAAGATTAATGGCCAAAGAGTTGAACCAGGTGAAATCGAAGAAACTATTAGATTAATACCTGAAATTCATGATGCGGCAGTTAAAGATTTTATAGGCTCATCAGGTCAAACATATATTTGTGCATACTATGTTCTTAAAGAAGGAAAGAAAGTGGATGAAAGTAAGATTAGAGATTTCTTAAAATCTCATCTTCCATCTTATATGGTTCCTCAATATTTTGTGTGTCTTGATAAACTCCCGGTTAACGCAAACGGAAAACTCAATAGACTCGCACTTGAATCTCCTGATCTATCAAGCATTAGAGAAGAATATGTTGCGCCAAAAACTGAGATAGAAAAAGAATTATGTAGTGCATTTGAAAAAGCACTTAATATAGATAAAATTGGTATTAATGATGACTTCTTCTTATTAGGTGGAGATAGTATTAAAGTAATGGAACTAGAAAGACTTGTTCCATCTTTAGATTTATCTACTAAGATTATCTATGAAAATAAGACAGTTAAAGCTATTGCTAAAGCTTTATCTCATAATAAGAAATCCAACAAGAGTAGTGATTTATCTAAAGCTTATCCTTTAACTCAAGCACAACTTGGTATCTTCCTTGAATGCGCTAAATCTGAAGGCGAAGCTGTATATAATAACCCAGTTCTTCTTTCATTCAGTAATAAAACCGATATAAAGAAATTATCTAAAGCTATTGAGGATACAGTACTAGCTCATCCTGGTTTATTATCTACTGTATTAATTGATAAAACTGGTAATCCACAAGTTAAATATAATGAAGAATTCTCTAAAGACATTGTTTCTTTAGAAGAAATGTCTGAGGAGAAACTTAATATTGAGAAAGCTACATTCGAAAAACCATTTATTCTAACTCAAGATAGGTTATTTAGATTCAAACTAATTAAAACTGAAAAGAAATTATATCTATTCTTAGATATCCATCACTTGGTGTTTGATGGATTCTCTATGCACGTATTATTAAATGATATTATTGATGCATATAAAGGTAAAAAACTAAAGAAGGAATCATTTACTGCCTTTGATCAATCGATTAAAGAAAAAGCTGATAGAGATAGTTCTTCTTATGAAGTTTCTAAGAGTTTCTATCTAGAAACATTTAGCGACGTTGATGAAGTATCTATTCCTGAAGGTGATTTAAATAAGAAAGAATTAGAATATGGTTTATCTAAAGTTAAACTAAATGTTTCATACAAAGAATTAAAAGAATATTGTCTTAAAAATAAGACCACTGAGAACGTAGTTACTTCCACTGCCTTTGGTATTCTTCTTTCATCATACACAATGAGCAAGAAGGCAGCTTTCGCTACTGTCTATAATGGTAGACATGATTTAACTACTGATAGAACTATCTCAATGTTTGTTAGAACTCTCCCAGTTCTATATAAAGTTAATTCATCATTAAAAGTTAATGATTTCTTAAAAGAAATGAAAAACCAAATGATGGGCGCAATGGTTAATGACCTATATTCATTTAGAGAACTAGCTCAAGTAACTGGATATACAAGTGATGTATTATTTACTTGGCAGGGTAATCTCTTCGCTATGCCTAGTCTTGATGGTGAAGATATAAAGTTAGAAGACCTTCCATTTAACGCAACTGGTGAAAGACTATCATGCCAAATATATCCAAAAGACGAAGAAATTGAACTTAATATTCAATATCACGCTAATATTTATAGCGAGGAATGGATTAAACTCTTCGCAAAAAGATATTCTCAAGTATTAAAGAATTTAATTACAAAAGAATATATGAAAGACGTCAGTCTTGTTGATGATAAGACTACTAAAGAATTAATCAAACTATCTTATGGTGGAGATTTAGAATTTGATAAGAATGTTACATTCATTCAAATGTTTGTAAAGAACGCTAAAGATGACCCAGATCATATTGCGGTAGTTGATAAGAATGGTCCATATACATATAAAGAACTAGACAATGCATCTAATATAATCGCTAACTACTTAATCAAAAACAGAGTTAAAGAAAAAGAGTTTGTAGCGATTAAGATGGAAAGAGTTAAAGAATTTATGGCATCAGTAATAGGTATACAAAAAGCTGGTGCTGCATATGTACCAATTGACCCAGCTTATCCAGACGATAGAATTAGTTATATGGTTGAAGATTCTAAAGCTAAAGTAGTGTTAACTTTAGATTTAGTAAATGAAATACTTAAATCAAAAGATAATAAACCAGTAGATAATACTAAAGAATCAAATCCAGCCTATATGATTTATACATCTGGTTCTACTGGTAAACCTAAAGGTGTAGTAATTCTAAATCATTCACTATCCGCATTAATTGCTTGGAACAAGAAAGAATATAACTTAAATAAAGAAAGTAGGTGTGCTGCGCACGCTAGTTTCTCTTTTGATGCATCAGTTATAGATATTTTCCCATCTCTATCAGCTGGTGGAACTCTTTATATTCTTGATGAAGAATTAAGAATGGATTTAGATAAGATTAAAGAATACTTTGAAAAGAATAAAATTACTGGACTTAATTCTTCTACTGCAATTGCGATGTCTCTAATTA
>JAEEXP010000022.1 GCA_016287865.1 Caryophanales bacterium | reverse complement strand
GATGCGGTTTGGTTGGTCTTGATTTAAATTCTGGATGGAATTGTGAACCAATATAATACCTATGACTTGGGCATTCTATAATTTCAACTAAACTCTTATTTGGTGAAAGACCACTTAACTTCATTCCGCTATTAATGAATTCTTTTGAATATAAACTGTTGAATTCATATCTATGACGATGACGTTCGTCTATTTGATCCTTCTTGTAAAGTGCCTTAGCTAAACTATTATCTTCTAAGATGCATGGATAACTTCCAAGACGCATAGTTGCACCTTTAGCAACTATTTTTACTTGTTCAGGCATTAAGTCTATTACTGGATGGGTTGTTGATTCATCAAATTCTTTAGAGTTAGCATCTTTATATCCTAAAACATTTCTAGCATATTCAATTGCCATTACTTGCATACCAAGACAAATTCCAAGACAAGGGATATTGTTTTCTCTTGCATACTTTGCAGCACTAACCATTCCCTCAATTCCTCTAACTCCAAAACCTCCAGGAATGATAATACCATCTGCATCTTTTAATATATCTTTTGCGTTAGCTGAATTAATAGTTTCTGAACTGATCCACAAGATATCAGCTTTAGCATCTAGAGCTGATGCGGCATGAAATACTGATTCTTCAACACTTAAATATGCATCATGAAGTTCTGTATATTTACCAACTATCGCAATCTTAGTATTTTTATGTGCTTTCTTAATTTTATCAACCATCTCTATCCATTTATTTAGATTAGGTTCTCTTTTTGGAAGATTTAGTTTTTCACAAACTATATCACAGATTCCCTCTTTTTCAAGAAGAAGAGGTACTTCGTAAATACTAGATGCGGTTAAGTTTGGTATAATAGCTTTCTTATCTATATTACATAATAATGAGATTTTATCTCTGATACTTTCACTTAATTCTTGAGTACTTCTACATACTAAGATATCTGGTTGAATACCTAAAGATTGAAGCTCTTTAACAGAGTGTTGAACTGGCTTACTTTTAAGTTCACCACTTCCAGGTATTTCAACAAGTAGAGGAACATGAATGTAAATAACGTTTTCTTTGCCTTTTTCTTGACCAACTTGTCTTATGGCTTCCAGGAATGGCAAAGACTCAATATCACCAACAGTACCACCGATTTCACAAATAGCGATATCAACATCCCCACCTTCAGAAATATATATCCACCTTTTAATCTCATTTGTTACATCAGGAATGATTTGAACGGTTCTTCCAAGATATCCCCCAGATCTTTCTTTATTAATTACATTCCAATAAATCTTACCTGAAGATATTGAACTAGATGCGTTAAGACTAACATTTGTAAATCTTTCATAATGTCCTAAATCAAGATCAGTTTCAGCTCCATCATCAGTAACGAACACTTCACCATGTTGGAAAGGATTCATAGTGCCTGGGTCGACATTTAAATAAGGGTCAAACTTTTGGTTTTTAACACTAAAACCTCTTTGCTTTAAAAGTCTAGCCAAAGATGCGGCACATATACCTTTTCCAAGGCCAGAAACTACACCTCCTGTTACAAATATATATTTCATATACTCCTCCAAATATTAAATAAAAACAACATAGGTATTATATCACTAAATTAGGACTCATTCATCCTATCTTTTATAAATAATGTTACAAATTATCAACTTATAGTCTAAATAAGTAATTATCACTTATTGTATATATTTAAATAATTGTTATACTATTAGTATAATGTTCAAAACTAGAAGTTATGATTTAAAACACCCTAATCCAATATTCTATAGATCTACTTATGAAATCCTAAATGGCCTTTGGGATTTTTGTTTTGACTATAAAAATATTGGAGAGAAGAAAGAATATTTTAAAGGTTTCAATAGTGACCTCAAGATTAATGTTCCATTCTCATATTTAACTGAGGCATCACTCATTAATATTACTAAACGTTGTGATAATGTTTGGTATAAAAGAACTATTAATATAGATGATATTACTAAGACTTATCTCCTTCATTTAGAAGGATCTGATTATAAGACTAAAGTATGGGTAAATAATCAATTTATTGGAGAAGATTCTGGTGCATACCACAGAATCACCTTTGATATAACTAATTACCTCATTTTAGGAGAAAATAAGCTCATTATAAAGTGTGAAGACTCTATGTCAGTAAATATTCCTCGTGGTAAACAAAGATTCCTTAAAAAGAATTTTATGTGCTGGTATGAAGAGACTACTGGAATTTATAAAGATGTATGGCTTGAAAAGGTTGAAAGAGATTATATTGAATCAGTTAAGATTACTCCATCAAGACTAAATAAAACTATTGATTTCTCTTTAACTCTAAAAGGAGATTTATCTCCTATTGGAGTAAATATCTACTTCAAAGATGAACCCATTTCATCTAATACATTTGATTCATTAGATTTCACAGTTAAACTTGATAGTATTGAAGAATGGAATGTCTTAGACCCTAAACTATACGATATAGAACTCACTTATAAGAATGATAAAGCATTAACTTATTGTGCATTTAGAGATTTGTCTATTAAAGATAAGAGAATATATCTAAATGATAAAGAGTTATACCAAAAACTAGTTCTAGACCAAGGTTACTTTGATAAAGGTGACCTTACACCTTTATCTCCATTAGATCTTGAAAAAGATATTATTAATTCTATATCTTTAGGATTTAATGGTGCACGTAAACACCAAAAAAGAGAAGATGATAGATATTATTACCTAGCTGATATTTATGGATTTATTTTATGGGCTGAGATGCCTTCGGCTTATAGGTCATCTAAAAAATCAAGAGAGAATATCTATAGAGAATATACTCTCCTCGTTAATGAATTATATAATCACCCAAGCATTATTCTTTGGACTCCTATTAATGAATCGTGGGGTGTATATCTTTTAAGATTTAGAAAAATAGAAAGAGATTTTATCTCAAGTCTTTATGATTTAACTAAGACAATAGATAATACTAGATTTATTCTTACAAATGATGGATGGGAACATACTAAATCAGATATACTCACAATTCATCTATATGATCAAGATTCAAATAAGTTTAACGATAAGATTAATTACGCTATAAATAAAGGTGTAGTTAAATCTATGCTTCCATATAAATACTATACTTTTGTGAAGGGGTATGAATATAATGATCAACCAATAATTATTAGTGAATTTGGTGGAACATCGTTTATCTCTTTAGAATCAAAAGATTGGGGTTATGGTAAGGCAGTTAACACAGAAAATGAATATTTAGATAGATTATCTAAATTATTTGCTATAATTAAAAATAATAAAAATATTTGTGGATATTGTTTTACTCAGTTAACCGATGTGAAACAAGAAATAAATGGATTATATACACTTGAAAGAAAACTTAAGGTTTCATCTAGTGAATTAATAAAAAAGATTCAAGAAAAGGAGGATTAATTAAATGGCTGATTTAATCAATCCAAGAGATTATTACTTCCATCATTTAAAAGATGAAGTATATAATAACGCAATTGAATATTTTGAAGAGTTAGTTAATAAAAGCGGTGTGAATAGAGATGAAAATATTCAAACCGTTAAAGAGATTAATGCTAAGAAAGCTGAACTAGAAGTAGTTAATAATATTATTAAAAAATATAGAACTATTAAAGGCTTCTTAATCTTCCTTGCAGTAGTATTCTTACTTGCTGGTCTCTCACTAATTATTTATGGAGCTTCAGGATCTGCGCAAAGTCCTACAGGATTTATCCTTGGTGGACTTGGAGCACTAGCTTTAGGTATTGTATTTATTGTAATTATCTGCACATCAATAAATAAAAAGATTAAGGAACAATTTGACCCTAAATCTAAACTTGAATCAGAAATAGCCAAACTCACTCAAGAAGCTTGGGCTCAAATGTCTAGTTTAAATAATCTATACGATTATGACCTCGCAATTGAAGTATTTAATATGAGTATCGATTCTATTATCAAGATGGATAAAAGATTTGATACAAAGAAATATAGATATGTTAATGAAAAATTTGGCTTTAGAGATGCATGTCCAGATAAAGATAATGAATCTACAGTTCTTGTAAGAAGTGGTTCAATACTTGGCAACCCATTCATGTTATATAAGAACTTTGTATGTACCGAAGGAACTAAGACTTATGAAGGAACTCTAACTATTCACTGGACAACTACTCGCCATACAGAAAATGGTACAGTTACTGAACATCATACAGAAACACTACACGCTTACGTTGATGCGATGTGTCCTTATTATTCATATATCACTCATCTTGTATATGGTAATGAAGCTGCGCCTAACCTAATCTTTTCAAGAGGTCCATCTAGGGCCACTGGAAAAGATGAAAAACAAATAGATAGAATGGTTAATAAAGAAACCAAGAGACTTGATAAGTTAGCTAAAAAAGAGCTTATGGATGATGATCCAACAACTAACTATACAAGATTTGTAAATGATGAGTTTGAAGCTTTATTTGGTGGTACTGATAGAAATAATGAAGTAGAGTATAGACTACTCTTTACTCCTATAGCTATTCAAAATGAGCTATCACTCATTAAAAACAGAGAACCTTATGGTGATGATTTCTTCTTTGAAAAACATAAGATGATTAATATCATCACTTCTAAACACTCACAAACTTTTGATTATTCATCTAATCCAGATCACTTTATTTCTTATTCATATGAATTATCAAAAGAAGCATTTGTTAATTATGTATGTGAGTTCGCTAAATCAGTATACTTTGATTTAGCTCCACTAATCTCAATCCCTCTATATCAGATGCATGAATCAAAAGAATCGATATATGGAAGAGATGATTATGATTCAAACTATTCTCAATTTGAACATGAATCTATTATCAATGAATTCCCTAATGCGCTCCTCGTTGAACCAACTACCACTACTGATGCAATATTTAAAGCTAGGTTTAGTGAAAAGGATGGTCAATCAGATAGAGTTTATGTAGATTCATATTCATATAGAGGTGAACCAAGATTAACCTATGTATCTAAACTTGGTGGTGATGGACATATGCACTCGGTTCCAGTACATTGGGTAGAATATATTCCAGTGGAAAATAGAAGTTATGTCGGAGTATCTGGAGCTGATACATCAAGAAAAGAATACAGAGAAGTAGCTGTATCAACTCCATTTAGAGAATTCTTAAGTAAATACTCTAACAATGATGCTGTATATAAAAGAGGTATTATTGCGGCTATCTTAGATAATCCACAAGTTCAAAAACATTTTGATTCTATATCAAATTATTTCAAAGGAATATATAATAATAGTGGAATTAAGAATAATTCCAATAGTAACATTAATAACAATAGTAACAATAGCCAAAACAATAACAATAATTAAAAATATATTAAGGAGGATTAATATTTATGGCAAATCAATTAGACGAAATGAATGGTCCAATCTTAGAAGAAGGAAAAGATGTTAATGTCATTGCGAAACAAATTCCTGTTAAAGTAGGTGTAGGATCAACAATCTTCCAAGTATTACTTTGGATACTTGGAATCATTCCAGGCTTAATCTTCTTATTCAGAAAGATTAAAGCTAAATCTTATTTAAGACAACTTGAACAAAAGATTCAAAGTGATGCATCAACAGTAGATAACTATCTAGAACAAAGAGTAGTTATCCTCTCTAACTTAGCTAAGTTAGTTAACAAAGCAGTAGAACTTGATAAAGAAACTTTCACAGCTATCGCTGCCGCTAGATCAGGTGCTAGAATGACTGATGCTGAAAGAAATGAAATTGGATCAACTGTTGAAAACGTTGATAGAAAGATTAATATCGCTCTTGAAAACTATCCAGATCTTAAATCTCATCAAGAAATCAGAGACGCTATTCAACAAAACTCTTATCTCCAAAAAGAAATCACAGCTGCTCGTCAACTCTATAATGATTCAGTAGCTACATGGAATAAGACTATTCAAAAATGGCCTCTCCCTATGATTGCTGCGGCTGAAGAAGGATACACTACAAGAATCCCATTCATCGCATCTAAAGAAATCAAAGAAAAAGCTAGAGAAGTATTCTTCTAGTCTTAAATAACAAAACAATCCCGTGATTAGGTTCACGGGATTTTTAATTAGGTGGATGTATATCTTGATGTAATTAAAAAGACGTATCTTTATGTTATATAGAATAAGAAATCGTGATAAGCAATTATTCTTATTTCTTTAATAGAAAATAAAAATATGATAAAATCATATACAAATGATGTTTATTTAAAATGAAATACAAAAGAGGTAATTATGAGAAACTTAAATCCAGAAAAAAAAGACTGCTCAATTGTTTTAATTGGTAAATTTAATCCAGAAATGTTTAGCCCTGATTGGTTTTTGTATCACAAAATAATTAGAGAAGAAGATGCTATTTTTGCTAAAAATCAAAAAGAGAATTATCCGAATTATCCTTTTATTGTTTCAAATCAAATAACAATGTTTATGACAAATAATATGTCAATTAAAATTGAAAATAATAGATTTACAGTTAGTGCAAATAAAGAACCTTTTATTGAAATAAAAGACTTTATTGTCAATACTTTTAATAATTTAGGTTCTTTTCAGATTGATGCATATGGTTTTAATTTTAGTGCTCATTACCATATTGATTCTTTGCATGAGTATCAAATGATTGGTGATAAGTTAGCGCCAAAAAAATATTGGAAAGATCTTTTAGGAAATGAAGTAGTTGGTGATGAAAGAAAAAGTGGATTAACATCAATTCGAATTTCAAAAGTATTCGATGAGAATCATTCGCTTATGATTGAACTACAACCTTCAGTATATGTTAAAAATGGTGTATTCATAAGTGCAAACGACCATCATGTTTCAGACAATAACAATAACGATGCAGAAGTTGTAATGCGTGAAATTGATAAATTATTTATAGACAGAATTAAATTAATGAGTAGTTTACAAGAAAACATTTTAAATGA
Organism: Caryophanales bacterium; assembly: GCA_016287865.1. Taxonomy (GTDB): domain Bacteria; phylum Bacillota_I; class Bacilli_A; order Izemoplasmatales; family UBA1188; genus UBA1188. The sequence continues at coordinate 9,647 of JAEEXP010000022.1, read as the reverse complement.
GGTTTTGGACGATGAATCTGAATAACGAAGACTTAGTTTCTGGTATTAGTGAAATATGTTCTGATAAAACATATGAATCTAATGTTATTTTAAATAAATTAAATGATAGTTATTCATCTATTTTGAACAATTTTAATGAAGATCCACTTTTTGATGGCTTTAAATTTGATGCTGACGAATTTTGCATCGACTATGATAAGTATTTAATTGAGTTTAATCTTGATAAATATTTTAAAAACAATAATATTGGCACGAGTAAATTGCCAATCGATACTCTTAATATTTATAATGAACAAAGTTTAGATGAAAATGAAAATAATGTTATTTTAGACACAATTTTGCACCGCAAGAATAAAGACAAGAAGAATTATTTGAACTCATATTTATATCGAATTAAAGAGTATTATGGTGTTGTTTTGCAAATTAATGATTCTAGCAATGAACAAAGTTTTGAATGCATATTGACGGATGTTTTAAATGGTAAAGAAATAATAACTAGTTTTAGCTATGATGATATTACTTTTGAATCTGATAGAGAAATGGTTTCGGAAGGTGCACATTTTACTCTATTAGTTGGAATGAAAAGAGATATTATAAAAACTGAAAATGGTCCTAAAATGAATGGGCATCAAAAATATCTGGGTTTATTTTTTAGAAGAAATAAAAAACTAAACAAAAAGGAGCTTGAATCCGCTTATGAATTGCAGAAGAGTTGGGCAGAATTGTTCAATAGCTGATTCTATACTCAGCAGTCCTTTAAATAATTGTGCTGAAGTCATATTGTTTGGCAAAGGAATAGGGGAAAGTATTTTAATTAAATCAAAAAAAGGTGACTATATTGTCGTTGATTCGTTTATAAATGGTGAAACTGGTCGTCCTGTTGTTCTTGATTATTTGGATAAGTTTGGAATATCTTATTCTCAAATTAAATGTGTTCTAATTAGCCATTGGCATAATGACCACATTATGGGAATGCATGAAATTATAAAATCAGCAGGTCGAGGTGTTGCTGTGGTTATTAATCCTATTATCAATACAAAAAAGTACCAAGACTATATCTCTAGACTTGCTGTTAAAAATGACTCTGAAGCATCTGAGTTTGATAAGGTGCTGTCCTATATAAAAACAAATAATATTAAAATAATATTACCTTTAGTGGATAGATGTGTATATTTTGAGAATAGAGATGATATTAAAATAACGGCTCTATCACCACAGGACACTATGCTTGGTGACTATATAGAAGGGTTGCTTAATAAGTTGTTAGAACGTGATTACAGCAACGTTGCTTATGATGATAATTTATTAAGTATAGTATTATTGTTAGAGATTGGTGATAGATCATTTTTATTGTCTAGTGACATGGAAAACAGGGTGAAAGGCGGATGGAACGAGATAATTAGAAATTATAAAAATACTTATAATAAATCAAGCTATTACAAGGTTCCTCATCATGGTAGTTTAAATGGCGAAAATGAGGAAATTTGGAATAAATTGTTGTCTTCAAAACCGTTGTCTTTTGCAACATTATTTAATAGATCAAATTTACCTAGAGAAGAAGATATTGAAAGAATTGTTTCAAAATCAAAAGAGTTGTATTTAGTTGGCGAACGATCAAAAAGATATAAAGAATTGGAAAGAGAACTTAAAGATTTAAATTTAGATGAAGAAGCAAACTGCTATTTACTTTCAAATACTGTTGGTGTTGTTAGAGTTATGTTCGATGAAAACGGTTATGAATCGATTGAAAAAATAGGTGCAGTTACGGAATATTTTGAATAAACTTCGCTATAATTTATAAATGAATAGGGCGCTTAAACTGGCGCTCTATTTTATTTTAATAATTTATGTAAACCTTTTCAGAAAATTTCTAATGCAAAATTCTTGCAATATTTTCTAAATCATTTATAATATTGACATAAAAGATTGAATAGAGGAGCGAACTAAAATAGTAACGTTATGAAGGGGCACCTTGTGATTAACGTGAAAGGGAGAGTTCGCCGAAACAGTATTAAAGGCATTTATTACTGTTGGGCTATAGGGAAATACCTTATAGACTCCTATATAGAAATATATAGAGGCGCTATTAATGTATAATTATCCAGATTGCATTAATAGATTGATGCAATCTTTTAATTTATTAAAAAAAAGGAGATTATACATTTTATGAGAAAAACATTTATTTTAGCTTTAATGCTTTCACTTTGCTTATTCCTTACTGGATGTAATAAAAGGAATAATAATGGACTAGCTCGTGAAGGAGTGATAGTCGTAGGTATGGAGTGTGACTACCAACCTTTTAACTGGACTGAAACTAAGAAGTCTGACACTAACGTTGAAATATCTAATATAAAGAACGCTTACGCTGAAGGTTATGATGTAATGATCGCAAAGAAAATTGCTGAATCATTAAATCTTAAACTTGAAATTAAGGCATTATCTTGGGAAGGATTAATCCCAGCCTTAAATGCTGGTGAAATTGATTTAATTATCGCTGGTATGAGTCCGACTGATGAGAGAAAACAAACTATCGCATTTAGCTCAAGTTATTATACATCTACACATGTACTCTTAATGAGAAAAGATTCTAGTTATAGAAGCGCCACAACTTTATCTGGATTTAGTGGTGCTAAAGTAATTGGCCAATCTGGAACTATCTATGCTGATCTTGTTCCGCAAGTAGTTGAAAAAGGTGCTATCGCTGGTACTAACTTAGACACAGTACCACAAATTGTTAATGCTATTATTAGAGGTACTGTAGATATTACTATCTTAGAAGAACCTGTTGCTATTGGTATTGTATCTAACTATCCTGAACTCACATATGTTACTCCAACTGATGGATTTAACGTATCTGAAGAAGATGTAGTAGTATCAATTGGTGTAAGACAAAACTTTAGTTTATTAAATGATATTAATAATGCATTAAATAATATTAGTGAAGATACTAGAAAAGAATTAATGCTAAAAGCGATTGAGATCGCCCCATCAGGAGAATAATATAATATGATTACTGCCTTAAATTGGATAGTAGATCATACTTTTGGATATCTAGTTAAATTAATATTCTGGTTAATAGATTTAATCTTACCTGATACATACACAAGAGTAATAACTAAATACTCATTAATGTTTTATGAAGGCATCAAATATACACTCTTAATATCTTTGGTAGGTACTATAATTGGATTTCTAATTGCGTGTATATTTGGTACTTTAAGAAGTATTGATACTTCTAAAAGAGATACATTATTTAAGAAAATAGTATTTAAAGTAGTAGACTTCATTATTAGAATATATGTGACTGTCTTTAGAGGTACTCCAATGATGGTTCAAGCCATGATTATTTATTATGGTCTTGTTGGAATTGTACACTGGAGCGCAGTAGAGGCATCACTCTTCATTGTATCTATTAATACTGGTGCTTATTTAACTGAGGTAATTCATAACGGTATTAAATCTATTGATAGAGGACAACTAGAAGCCGCAAGAAGTTTAGGTTTCTCATATCCAAAAAGTATGTTTTATATTATCTTCCCACAAGCACTTAAAAACTCAATGGCCTCAATTGGTAATGAGTTTGTCATTAATATAAAAGATACTTCAGTATTAAACGTAATAGGTTGCGCTGAAATGTATTATATCTTAAAGATATCATCAGGAGAAGATTATAGATATATGGAGACTATGATAGTCGGCGCTATAATCTATCTCATTCTTACACTTACTACTACTAAGCTTTTAGGCTTAATAGAAAAAAAGATGGGAGTTAAAGCCCAAGAGATAAGGAGTAGTAACTAATTATGGAAAATAATATTATTTTAAGAATAAATAATCTAAGTAAGAAATTTAATGATCTTGAAGTATTAAAAGATATCTCTATCGAAGTTAAAGAAAATGAAGTAATATCTATTATTGGTTCATCTGGTTCAGGAAAATCTACACTCCTTAGATGCATTAATTTACTAGAAGACGCAGATGGTGGTGAAATCATCTATAATGACGTGAATATCTTAGATAGAAAGGTAAATATTAATAAAATAAGAGAAGAAATTGGAATGTGTTTTCAATCATTCAATCTCTTCAATAATTATAATGTGCTAGATAACTGTACACTCGCTTTAAGAAAGATTAAGAAAATGAAAAGAAAAGAGGCAGAAGAAATTGCCCTAAATAATCTTAAGAAAGTAGGAATGGATACATTCTCACACGCTAAAGTTGAAACTTTATCAGGTGGACAGAAACAAAGAGTAGCTATCGCAAGAAGTCTATCTATGTCACCAAAGATTCTCCTCTTCGATGAACCAACCTCAGCCTTAGATCCTGAGATGGTAGGAGAAGTACTTGAAGTAATTAAATCTTTAAGAGGGGAAAATATGACTATGATTATAGTTACTCATGAAATGTCTTTCGCTAAAGATGTATCTGATAGAGTAATATTTATGGATCAAGGTCTAATCTGTGAAGAAGGTACTCCTAAAGAAGTATTTGATTCACCAAAGAACGAAAGAACCAAAGAGTTCTTAAAAAGATTTAATAATAACTAAAATAAATGAACTGAGAAATGAAAACTCAGTTCATTTTTTAAATTTGTTTTGACTAAAAACTATAGTCTTCTGAGTACCATTTAATAGAGAGTTATATCATTTATCTCTAATTAAATAATATAAAAGGAGAATCAAATGTCTAATGTATTAGAAAAGATTGATTATATTTTTGATGCGGAATATAAGAAATGGCTTACAGAATTAAAACAGAGATTTAGACAATCTCAAATTAAAGCATCTGTAAAAGTGAATCAGGAACTAATGAGATTTTATTGGTTACTAGGGCGAGATATAGTAAGAATGAAATCTGAATCAAAATGGGGAAGTAAGTTCTATGAAACTCTATCAAGAGATTTGAAAGAGATGTTTTCAGAGTCTAAAGGTTTTTCACCAAGAAATCTATATTATATGAAACAATTTTATCTATTATTTCCTGAGAAAGAAATTACGCCCCAAGTTGGGGCGCAATTAGAAAATGAAAATCTGCTACAGGATGCAGTAAAATTAAAAGACCAAGAAATTTCTCCTAAAAATAGCCAAGAAATCAACAACAAGCAAATTATGCCGCAAGTTGCGGCAAAATTAGATAATAAAATTACGCTACAACCTGTAGCACAATTTAATAGTGAAGTTCATCCAGAAGTTATGGAAGAATTTGATAAACAAGAAAATTCCTCTAAAATTAGACAAGAAATAGGCAATGGTGAAATTATGCCCCAAGATGGGGCAAAATTAGATAACCAAATTACGCAACAGGTTGTTGCACAATTAGAAAATGAAATTGTTCCCCAAGTTGGAGAAGAAATTTTTAATATTCCATGGGTTCATATGAGAATAATTATTGATAAGGCAAAGATGAATACTGATAAAGCCATATTCTTTATTAAAGAAATCATTAAGAATAATTGGTCTAGAAACGTACTTAGAAACTTTCTAGATACTAATTTATACGAAAGGCAAGGAAGAGCTATTACGAACTTTGAATATCGTTTGCCTAAAGAAAATAGTGGCCTTGCTCAAGAAATTACTAAAGATCCATATAACTTTGATTTTCTTTCTATTAGTAAAGATTATAATGAAAAAGAATTAAAAGATGCACTGATAAATAATATACAAAGATTTTTATTAGAATTAGGCACTGGTTTTGCCTATATGGGAGAAGAAGTAAGAATAAAGATAGATGATAATAAAGAAGAATTTATGGATATGCTGTTTTATAATGTTAAAGTTCATGCATATGTAGTTGTAGAAGTAAAAGTCGACGAATTTAAACCACACGATATAGGTCAACTAGGAACTTATGTAGTTGCAGTTGATCATATTCTTAAATCTGATAAAGATGAGAAAACTATAGGAATACTAATATGTAGAAATAAAAATGAAATACTCGCAAGGTATGCACTAGAATCATCTAGTGAACCTTTGGGTATTTCTACATATGAATTATCAAAATTACTTCCTGAAGAATATAAAAGTAGTCTTCCATCTATAGAAGAACTAGAAGATAAATTAAATAATAAGTAACAAAAAACTTGGCAATTTAGCCAAGTTTTATATTTCTATAGGTTGTTCTAAGTTTAATAATCCAACTACACCAAGTGTAATTATAAATGCGATTGATAATGCTAAAGTTACCGCAGATATAATAATGTATGCTTTCTTATCTTTTAGTTTAGAATAAACCATAATATTGAAAGCTAAAGCTAAAGAAGATACTACAGTTCCAATGATTGGAATAAATAATGTTCCAATTGATATTAGCGCAATCAATCTCCAAATATTAGGTGCGTTTACTGTAGATGGGTTAGATACGAAATCTACTTTATTTAAATCATAATTTGGTTCTAAATTTACATTGTTATTTTGGATATTTTCTTTGGGTTCAATTCTTTCCCCAAAGATATCAAATTCTTCATGTGGAGCTTCTGCGTATTCACTGGTAACTAACTTAGTTCCGCAATATATACAATAGTTATCTGAGTCTTTAAACTCTTTTAGACAGTTAGGACATTTCTTCATTTTTAATACCTCTATGTATAAGTATAATACAATTTTATGAAAATTTGGTTATACATATCTTTTATTTTTATTAAAAATAATGATATAATTTTTTTAAGGGTAAAATATATATGCCAAATTACCATAAAATTATTTATAGTTATAATTTAGATGAACTTGAAAAAAGAAACAGAGGAAGATATATCCTTATCTTTTATTTGGCATTAATGACTAAAGAAGATATCGATAGAAAAGATACACTAAGTATGCCTGATTTTCTAGCTAAACTTAAAGTTTCAAGAAGAAAAACTGATGCGGCATTTAGTTCATATAACTTAGTTCAATCACTCCCTAATAACCAAGACTATCTTTATGAATTCTATAAGACTATTATTTTATTTAATGAAGAAGCTTTAAAAGAAAACATTAAAGAGATGATTAGAGATTATATGTCTTCTAAAGGACTTTTTAATGAAGATATCGAAAAGTTATCTAGAGAATTCTATAAAGAAAAAAGAGATAACTTACTTTATTTATCTCCATATGTAGAAGATATGCTATTTAATGGAGAGGTCAAGAATATTATTTATAACTTCTTTGATGATTTAAATAATGCACTTATGTCTATTTATTTTGAATTAAGTGGAATAAGTAATAAGAGATTTAATTTAAACTCTAAAACTCAAGACATTGAAAAAGAATCAATTGATCTCTGTATTGTATTTGTACCATATAGAAATAGTGCACTTATTAATAGATTATCTGCGGGTCTTGATAATGTATCTCAATCATTTGAGTGGTCTGCGATAAATCTACTCTCCCAATTTATTAAAGAAGATGGCACAATTGTATCATTTATGTCATCTGGTATCTTAAATAAAGTTAGTGATTCTAAGAGAAGAAGACAATTTGTCGAAAGAGATTTAATTGATACAATTATTGAACTTCCTCGTCTTCAACTTATGAGCACAGTCTTATCACTCATAGTATTTGATAAGAATAATAAAGAAATCACTTTAATTGATGCCTCTAAATTCGCTCAAAACTTAAGAAGAGGAATTAACCTTGATAGTGATATGATTATTAAAGCTAAAAGAGGTGAAATACCTGGAGTATCTACTTTGATTAATAAAGAAATGCTTGAAGATACTGATTATGATTTAACTCCTCACCATTTCTTAGATGAAATCATGCTTAACTTTAGTAATCCAGTTAACTTAAAAGATTTAACTAATACTATTATGAGAGGATTCCAAATTCCATCAGAGATGATTGATGAGTTCATCTCAGATGAAGATACTAAGATTAAACTCTTAACTTTATCATCTATTGTTGATGGTGAAATTATGAGAAGTGAACTTCAATCGCTTAAAGAGGTTGATAAACGTATGGAACATTATAAACTTGAATCAGGTGATTTAGTTATTAGCTGTAAGGGTAAAACATTTAAAACCGCAGTAGTAGAAGTTCCATATGGAGAAACATATATTTCAACTGGATCTTTCATCATTATTAGATGCAATCCTGAAATACTTGATCCAATGTATCTTAAGATTTTCCTTGATAGTGATCTTGGAAAATCACAATTAAAACGTATTCAAACTGGTACTACAGTCTTAAGTTTGAACCCATCTAAACTTGAAACTATCAAAGTACCTCTACCACATCTATCTAAACAGCTTCTAATTGCTTCATCTTATAAGTATCGTAAAAAGAACTTAAAAGAAGTTGAAGATGTACTTAAAAATATGAAGGAAGAAATAGATAAGAAGTTTAATAAGAACTTCTTGTCTCAAGTAGAATAATGACAACTATTATCAAATATTTAACTAAATCACTTAATATTTCAAAAGTTGAAGCTTTAGAGTTATTAAGCGATGGAGACGTAGAAATCAATAATAATATCGTCCTAGATCCTAATACTATGGTTAAGGATTTAGATAAGGTTACTATTACTGGACAAAGAATCGAAACTAAAGAAGATATTGTTTATCTAATAGTTAATAAACCTAGTGGAATGAAAGATCCGCGTGAAGTAATCGATAGAGGTTATAAAAACTTAAAAGTTATAGGTGAACTTGACCCATATGAAAGAGGACTAGTGATTCTTTCAAATGACCCTAAGTTCATTGAACTTATTAAAGGTTCTTATGACAATATTGAAAAAGAATATTCAGTAATCGTAAAAGGGCTCTTAAGAAGAGAAGAATCAAAGACTATAAAGTCTATGAGAATCTTAAATGTTAAATACAATGATAATAAGACATCAACTTCAATGAGTATAATAACTAAAAAAGAAATCCCTTATTTAATTAAGGATTCTATGAGAGATATTAACCATGAAGTTTCAAGAGTAGAAAGAGAGAGAATTGGTAATGTAATACTTGATATTAAGAGTGGTACATATAGATTTATGAAGCCATTTGAAATGAAAAGCATTAAATTATTAGCTCTTGGTAAAATAAGTAATACTAATAAAAAGAAAAAGACTAAGACCACCTCAAATAATAAAAATATAAAATCTCAAGATAAAAATATCAATTAATTAGTAATTAATATGATATAATTGAGAATTGTGGAGTACGTATGAAATTTTATTCAATCGCAATCGATGGTCCAGCAGGATCTGGAAAGTCAACAATCGCAAAATCTGTAGCTAAAGGACTTGAGTTTACTTATATCGATACTGGAGCTATGTATAGAGCTATTACTCTTAAAGCACTTGAACTCAATATAAGAAACTTAGCTGATGAAACACTATATGATTTTATTCTTGATACTAAGCTTGAATTCGTAAATGAACTTATGTATATGGATGGTCGTGATGTATCAAAAGAAATCAGAAGTGAAGAGGTGGTAAAGAATGTTTCTTTAGTTTCATCACTTAAATACGTTAGAGATGTCTTAGTAGAAAAACAAAGAGAAATGGCTAAGACAAATAATGTCGTAATGGATGGCCGTGATATTGGTACTAATGTACTTAAGGATGCCTCACTTAAGATATTCTTAACTGCGGCTATTGATGTAAGAGCCTTAAGAAGATTTTATGAACTTCAAGAAGCGGGCTCATCTATGAGCTATGACGATGTTGTAGCTGATGTA
>JAEEXP010000077.1 GCA_016287865.1 Caryophanales bacterium | reverse complement strand
CAACATCACCATAGATAAGTGGTAAACTATCTACAATATATTCTTTTGTGAAATCACCAAAGATTGTAAATATAATACCTGCTACTAATAATACAAATGGTACAACACCAAATAAGAAAGTCATAACTTTTTCACCTGGAACTTTGTATGGTCTTTCAGCAGCACCATCTGTTCTTCTTAATTTTAAGAATGCTAAGAACATTGGAGTGTATCCTAATAATAAAGTTATCCAACTTAAGTGGAAGAATAAATCAAATGCATCTGTAAAACTTGGAACAAGTTCAGCTACAACTACTCCTCCAATTGAGATAAGTGAAGCAACAATACCATTCATTATTGAAGCATTTGAAGCAACACCTTCAGCATTAGCTTTCTTGAATACTTTTGGCATAGATCCATCGTCAGCTGCATATTTAGCAACTTCGTCTACACCGAAACTCCATGAAGAAATATTAGCAATAAATGTATAAATTAACATTATTCCAAATACCCAAACAACTACGTTTAAAGCTGTTCCTGTTAATCCAACAGCACCAAAAATACCATTGAATACTTGAACCATATTTTCTGGATCAATATCACTACCACCTAAAACAATATTAAATGCTGTAGCTGGAAGTACATAGAATATAGCCATGATTAATCCACCAATGATTAAGGCTTTTGGAATATCTTTTTTAGGGTTTTCCATATCCCCTACAAATGAACCAACAACTTCAAATCCTAAGAAGTTGAAGATAATAATTGAAATAAATGGTAAACCTGAATCTAGGTTACTAATACTTAAATTAGGAATTAAATCTTTAAAAGATTCAATTGGATTTTGACTTCCATTCTTAGCTAAGAATACAAATCCTAAAATACCAATAGTTCCTAAAACTAATACTTTAAAGATAGTACCTAAATTAACGATAGTTTTTGATTCACCAACTCTCTTAGTTCCTAAGAAAGTAGTTAACCAAATATAAGCTAATTGAATTAGTAATACTACCCACCAAGCTAATTCAACATTCATTAAGCTTGCAAGTACTGTTGTAATTGCAGTAGCTAATGAAGCTATCCAAAGTGGGAAGTTAATCCAATAATTCCAAGCTACACGTCCAGCCCATTTTTTACCAAACGCTCTTTTTACCCAGTCATAAAGACCAGCTTCACTTGGATATGCAGTTGATAATTCAGCTGCGATCATTCCGTAAGGTACACAGAATGCAACAATTAATAATAACCACCAGAAATATTGAGTATTTCCGATAGCAGCTGTTGGCATAACCGATTCAACAACTAAAGTAATACATGTAGTTGCTAAAATCGCGTCAACTAATTTGAACTTCTTTTTACTTGACATAATTTACTCCTCTTGCTACCAAGATTTTTCTTACAAATCTTAATAGTCTCATCTTTCTTATCTAAGAAATATACTAGAAGTGCCCTCATAGCTGTTAATCTGTTTTCGGCTTCATCATATACTAATGAAATATGTTCATTATCCATTATTTCATCAGTAACTTCTTCACCTCTTGTTGCAGGTAAACAATGTAAGAACTTACAATCATTTCCTGTCTTTTTAATCATATCCATATTAACTTGGTATTTTGGATAGAAAATCTTCATTCTTTCTTCTTCAGGTAATTCAGATTCATATAATCCATACCAAACGTCAGTATAGATAAAGTCTGCTCCCTTAAGAGCTTCTTCCTCGTTATCAGTAACTAAGATAGTACCGCCTGACTTCTTGCAGTTTTCACGACAAATTTCTTGAACGTCTTCCTTCATTTGGAAACCTTTAGGTCCAAATTGAACAAAGTGTGCTCCAAGCTTTGTTGTAACGATAGCAAGTGATGTACATACTTGGGTTGCATCACCAGCAAAAACGATTTTACAATCTTCAAAGTTTTTACCTTTTGGTAAATGTTCATAGATTGTAGTAATATCCCCTAATGCTTGAGTTGGATGATTATAATCACTCATACCATTAATGACAGGGACAGATGCATATTCAGCAAGTTCAGCAATTGATTCATGTTTTATAACACGAGCCATTAAAATATCTGTTAAACGAGATAATACTCTAGCAGTATCTTTTAATGATTCATGAGCTCCGAGTTGTATTTGCCCTGGTGCTAAATATTGCGCATGACCACCTAATTGTGTCATAGCTGTTTCAAACGAAACACGAGTTCTTGTCGACTTTTGTTCAAAAATCATACCTAAAGTTAATTGATTAAGTACATTTAAGTGATATCCAGCTTTAACATGAGCTTTGATAAGTAAACCTAAATCTACTAAATCTTGCATTTCCTCTTTGGTAAAATCTTGAACGTAGACATAGTTCTTAACTCTTACCATATAGTCCTCCTATTCTATACTTAAAATATATCACAAAATTTTCTAAAATACTAGTCCATTAATTTTTACTTAATTTTGGCCCATAATTTATCATATTTTATAATATACTTACCCAAGTTCTTAACGAATGTTCCTGACAAAAATACTTCATCGGAAATATTTGCTGCAGGATTATTTAAGTATGTGTCATCAAGAAGTTTATTTGTTTCTTTATTAACACACTTATAAGGATAAGATTCAATAATCTTTTTCATTATATCCGGTCTCAAAATATAATCGATAAAGGCATATGCACCTTCTAAGTTCTTTGCTCCTACAGGAAGAACGAAATTATCAATACTTATTCCAAAACCTTCTTCAGGATAAACTATTTCCATACTAGGATTATTATCTAAAGCAATCGCTGCTTCCGCATTCCACATAACCCCAATATTAGTTTCTTTTGATATCATGAATGTCTTAGGACTATCACTATCAAAAGCTTTAATATTTTTCTTTAATCTCTTAAACCACTTCTCAGCTTCGTCTAGTTTAAAGTCATCAGTTTCATTCATATCATAATTCATAGCTTGTAAAGCCATTCCTATCATCATACGTTGATCATCTATTAAAACTATATCATTCTTATATTTAGGATTTAATAAATCGTTGTAAGAACTAATATTTTCTTTAATATTATCTTTGTTATAAACAATAAGAACAGACGCTGCTAGGAATGGTAGTGAGTATTCATTATCTTTATCATATTAAAGAT
>JAEEXP010000076.1 GCA_016287865.1 Caryophanales bacterium | reverse complement strand
GCGGAAATCTTAGACCGCGCAGTAGAAATGGGACTCGTCAAGAAGAGTGGTGCTTGGTTTGAATACCAAGGCAACAAGATTGCTCAAGGTAGAGAAGCTGCCAAGGAATACTTAAAGAGTAATCCTGAAGTAATTGATGAATTACTAAAAGCAATTAAGTCCGCTCCAAAAGAAGAGGAATAAAAAATAAATAAGGCTCCTTACTTGAGCCTTATTTTTTTGAGTACATACCAGAGAACAACAACCGCTTGTGCTGGTATACCGATTATGAATATCATCCATAAGTTATAACCAGCATTAGTGAAGAATGTGAAGTGCATATAAATCGCAGTTAATAATGACCACAAAAATAAACTCCAACTCGCTAAGAAAATATCTTTATTCTTTTTGAAGAAGAATCTATTCAAGATAATTAACAAGATACAGTTAAGTGGCAATGCCCATATAAATACTGGCCAATATGCATTGGTCTGTTTTAAGAATACTAATGGATAAATAAACACAATTGTGGCAATCATCCAAATGATAGATGAAAGCAAACAAGTGATGGTCACACGATTGATAAAAATAATGCGATCAGTCTTAGGATTGAACTGTGGATTTTTGATATTTTTTTCTTCTGTTAAATAATCAATTGTCACGCCATAAAAAGCAGCTAATTGTTTTAAAGTATCGAGGTCTGGGAGGGTTGATCCTTGTTCCCATTTTGACACCGCTTTATCAGTGCAATTGAACTTTTCAGCAAGTTCTGATTGTGTTAATTTAGCTTGTTTTCTGAGTGCGTTGAGATTCTTACCAACAATGGTTTTTAATTCTTCCATGCCCATATAATACCCCAAAAACCGCATCTTTTCATCAAAATTCTCCAAACGAGAGAGTTAGAGAAAAATATCTCTTAAATAAATTTAAAGGAGTAGGACCACTTTTTGCCTCACGCGTATATACTTTTGCGAGTATGAAAAAGGAAAGACAGAAATTACCTAAGAGTGTAATCGTCAAGAATACCGTCATAACCGGTATTGTCGTCGTTACTGGTATCGCAGGTGGACTTGCTGTAGGCATTATTCTCGGCAAGATGTTATCTACAAAACAATATGAATTCGATGCACCAATCGATACCGCTCTTGAAATGGATTACGACGCCTTGATGCAAAGATATTCCGATGATCAAAATGTCGGCAGTTACAAACCACATGAAGTCGCAAATATCTCTTGGCTCAAATACGCTAGTGAAGAACACACTCACTCAGTCACTCACTGTGATGTTACTGCTGCTATCGTTAAGCAAAAGGTCTGTTCTCATGATGTGAGAGATGGTAATCGTTGGTATAGCGAATCAGTTTTCTATTCCGCAATTAAAAAAGGTGGTTTCCGTTTTTACCAAGACGAGCAAAATGTCTTTAGATACACCGCAAGCAATCCAAAAGAAAACTGCACCGCTGATTGGAGTAAAGATACCGAATACGGTTATACCAAAGCGGAGTTTGAAGAAGCTTGGGGTAAAACACTTGACCGTCCAATCATTTATGTGATTTCTGAACATACGGTCAAAGAAGAAACAATTGAAACAAAAGATGGTAATTGGATTATTGATTTAGAACTCGATCCTGCTAAATCCACAACAAGATATGCAAGACAAATGATTTCTATGTCTAACTTAGAATCCCCACCAACATTTTCACTTGTTCACTTAACATTTACTGTTGATACGAATTTCAATCTTGTTCAACTAAAGGTACATGAAAAATATACCGTTTATGTTGTGGGAAGAAATGATTCGGATTCAACAAACGTTATAGATTACTACCACAATAGTACAGAAACCATTCCAGATTTGGAAACTGACTTTGTGTATTAGGGGGTAAAATATGAAACTTTGGAAAAAGATATTACTTGAAACAGGCATATTTACCGCAGTATTTGCATTAGGTGCTGGTACTGGATTTTTGTCTTTCTATCACAAAGCGGAAGAAAAGATGCCTACAGTTAAGAATGATGCTTTTACTGAACCACAACCAAGAGAAGAAACTCCAACTGATAAATACTTAGATGGTTTAGTAAATGGCAAAGCTTTAACTGCTTCATATGTCAATTTAACAATTAGCCAAGCTGAAGAAGAAAATAGATCCGTTAAACGTGGTCTTACTGATTTAGATTTAGGTGATATAGATATCAATATAACAAACTTAGAAGTATCAATCGCAGATATTGAAAATATTAAATTAGCTGCTGATCTCAATTTACAAATGGGCAATTTGAATTTAGATGCTTCTGTCGGTTTCTTTGATAGCGCAATCTATTTAGATTATGCTGATACACATTTCTCATTACATACCGATGACATCGCTGATGTTATGGATATGCTTCCAACTTTTGGTGTGGATTTAGAACTTCCTGAAGAATTCTCTAATATCAACTTTGATGAATTAACTGCTTCTTTAGCAAATATGGAAGAAGTCAAAACTGAGAACGAACATTATTTCTTATTTAACTTCAATGAAGATATCGCTATTAAGATGCTCAGTGATGATGAATACCATATGATTGGTGTTGAACTTCCTGAAGTTTCATTAATGGGTATAAATATCTCCGCAACTACTGATATCCATCCATTAGCAGAGGATATCGAAACATTAGTGAATCCTTCTTTAAAAGAAGATGCTCCTCATTACACCGAATTCAAACCAGCATTCAAACTTGTTAATGGAATTATGGATATTGTTAATTCCAAGCAAGGAAGAGTGAATCTTGATTTAGATATTAATCAAAGAGCAAATGAGCAATCTGATTATGAAGACTTCATGGATTTAAACGGAACATTAGACTTTGATATCAATGAATTAGCGTTAGCCGCAGATTTAACTCTTGATTACGATAATAGTTCTTATAATCTCAAAGCTGGTTATTTAGATGAAACAATCTTTGCTTCTTTAAAGAACTTAAATGTTTCTATCGAAAAACAATCAGTTCTCTCCTTAGTGGAATATATCTCAGGTAAATTAGATAACAATATCCTTGATGATGTTAGTGATAAACTTGGTTCATTAACTGATGAAATTGACTTAGATAAGATTCTTTCTATCGTTAATGATTTACCAGAATTT
>JAEEXP010000021.1 GCA_016287865.1 Caryophanales bacterium | reverse complement strand
ATTTCCAAGAATAATAAATCTTTCCTCATTAATTGAGTGGTCTGGATCATCAATTATTAAAGCATCTTCATCGTAAAACACTGTTTGTGCTTCTTCGAAAGAAATGTTGTGTTTTGCTTTGTTGATTGTATTTTTATTTTCGTCCCATTCAAAAATAATTTCTTTCATACTTATATTATAATTATCAAATAATTATTTGTCAATGGTTTTATAATTATATATTGATGTTGGTTTATTGAGATAATTGTATTATTAATAATGAACTTTATAAGATGAAACATTTAAGACGGTTTCGCCATCTATTTGAAGTGCACATGAAACATCGAACTTAACTTCGATTTCTTTTCCTTCAAATACTTTTACCATCTTTTCTTTCTTAATGTGTTCGCCTTTAAAGATTGATGGGAATGCAATAAGCGCTTTAAGTTTAGATCTTGTCATATATACAACTACACTAAGTGTTTTCTTAGATCTATCTTGATTTGGAGCAACCATCATTCCTCCACCATAGAATCTTCCTTTCATTGATGGTGCAAGCCATACATGTTTAAATTCTTGAGTAACTCCATCAACTGTGATAGTTGCAGTTTTTGGTTTGAAATGGAATAAGAGGCCTTTAATAGCGATAGAAGTATAGTTAATCTTCTTATTAGGCTCAGTCTCTTTTATCTTATCTGCGACTTCGCAGCAGTATCCATCAATACCATATCCAATACCATTAATGAATTTCTTTTTCATTCCATTAACTTCAACTGTAGGTAGGTTCTTTAGATAATCATTGATTAATACTTCCTCTTCATTAACTTTACCTAAATCTACTAAGAAGTCATTTCCAGTACCTGATTTCTTAATATAAATATTATTTTTAAGCTTATCAGTATTGATTTCATTGATGAAATAGTTAATAGTGCCATCTCCGCCTACTAGAACTACTTCATCATCTTCTTTTAAATTATTAAAGAATTCTTGATAATTAAGGCCAATTACTTCAATAACATTAGAACCTTCTTTAAAGATAGGTCTAATTCCATTGTTAGATAATGGATTGTACAAATAGTATTTCATGTGTTCTCCTTTATATTAGAATTAATCCTAAAATGATTAAGAATTCACCAATTGAATATGTGAGCATTACGAGGAAATGAGATTTCATTACACTATTCTTATTGAATCTTACAAAGAATAGCGATGTATCAGATACAAAGAATAGAAGTGCACCAACTACTGTGATAATAGCTCCGGCGGTAGGATTACTAAATAGTCTATATATCGCAAAACAGTTCATTGCCCCATTAATTAATAGATATAAAGCCATAGGATAGAATAAAGCCTTAGGCAAAAATGGCTTTAATCTATAGAATATAAATATTACTGCGCCTAAGAATAATAAAGCGAATGGAATTATCACATATAAAGGAACTAAACTGAAATCAGTATAGTTAATATATGAAACTATAAAGAAGGCATGAGATGCCATAAAAGCAACTCCGCCCATAGCAAACCATTTAGTGCCATGAGGAATAAGAAGAAGATCTCCAAGTAAACTAAATAGTATAGCCACAACAACCGCCCAATAAAGTATATCGACAGCCTCTAAATAAAAACCTAAAAGCGTGAATAAAATAAAGCCTTTAGTCACATTTCTTAACTCTTTATTGTTTTTAAGGCTCGCATATAAATGTATGGTCGTAAAAATGAGATAGATACCTAAATAAACATATTTCATAAATGCACCATTTGTATAATTAATAATAACACAATTATTAATAATTATAAATAAGGTTTAAAGATATGGTAAAAATAGACAAATTGTATTATTTTTCATTTCATTTTCATTTATTTTTGTAAATGGAAATTTTTTTGACTCTTTTGATATCTATTTTATTTAATATACACGCGCGCATAATGGACGTATGCGTATAAAAACAAACTATATTACAAAAAAGCATAATAAAAACGTTTTCATAAAATAAAAAAATAAAAAAGTTATTGACATATAAACTCTACTAATATATATTAGTTGAAAAAAACAAACAAAAAAGGAGACAAAAATCAATGAAAAAGAGAATTTTATCTTTCGCATTAGTATTACTAAGTGCTCTTGTACTTGTTGGTTGTAAGGACAAGACTACTACTGCTCATGTACACGTTGATGAAAACAAAGACTGTCTTTGTGACTCTTGCGGCGAAACTATGGATACTCATAAACCAAATCCAGCTAACGGCTGTATTTGTGATACTTGTGGATTTGATTTCCATAAAGATTATTCATATCTAATCGCTCACGTTCACAATTCTGTATGTGATGTATGTGGAAAATCATTTGCGAAAACTGAAGTTAATTATAACTATGTTGACTCTGCAACTTGTCAACACAGAGATTTAGATGGTAACTGCGTTTGTGACCTTTGCTTCGTAGGTATGGGTCATAAGTTCAATGAACAAAACGTATGTTCTGTATGTGGATTACACAAGAGATTAGAAGGAAATTATACATATAATACATCTTTCTCTACATCTCCAACTAACTGGAACCCTCATACATATAGAACAGCTGATGATGGTGACGTATTTGACTATCTTCAAACTGGCCTTTATGGATTCTATTTCGATGGATCTAAAGAAGGTTATGAAATGTGGCCTGAAATGGCATCTGCATATCCTGAAGATGTAACTGTTGCTGTTAAAGCTATGGAAGGAAGAGGCTCATTAATCCCAGCTGATGCTACTGAAAAGTATGCTTACAAGATCAGACTTAACAAGAATGCTAAGTGGGAAGATGGCACTCCAATCAAGGCTGTTGACTGGGTTGATTCTTATAAACTCTTAATGGACCCTGAATTAAAGAACTACAGAGCTGCTGACCAAACTTCTGGTGATGTTGTAATCGCTAACTGTAAAGATTACTTATATCAAGGCGACTATGAATTATCTCAAAACTATGGTAATGAAAACTTTGAAGTTGCTGATTTAACTAAGAATGAAGCTGGTCAATATGTAACACCAGATGGAAGATTAGTTTATATTGCTGTTAAGTATAAGATTGCTTGGTGTAATGGTAACGCTTTAGCTGCTTATGTTAATGCATACGGTGATCAATTATTCAATATGGAACATTGGAATGACTTAGTAGCTTTAGCAGATGCTAAGGATGGCGTTGCTCCACTCAATGATGAAACTTTAGGATATCTTGCTGATGTTATTTCTACTAAAGCGTGGGGTGAAAGTGAAGCAAACGTTCCTTGCTACTTAATTTTAAGAAAAGAATATGCTGCTAACTATTCATTTGAAAACGTAGGTCTTTGGGTAGATCCAACTGATGAATATGCATTCTATATGGTATTATCTAAACCTGCATCTGGATTCTATTTCTTATATGGACTTGGATGGGGACTTGTTAAGACTGATGCATATATCGCTGGTATGTCAGTTGATGAAATTACTGGTGTTAAGACAACTAACTACAACACTACACTCGCAACTACTCACTCATATGGACCATATGTATTAAGCGAATATCAATTAGATAAAGCTGTTGACTTCGCTAGAAACCCTAACTGGTATGGTTATAGTGATTCAAGATATGATTGTATGTTCCAAACTTCTGCAATCGTTCAAGAAAAAGTTACAGAATCTGCAACTAGAAAAGAAATGTTCTTAAAGGGTGAATTAATCACTTATGGATTACAAGCTGCTGACTATTCAGAATTTGGAAACTCTGAATACCTCTACACTTCACCTGGTACAACATTATTCTTCATGATCTTAGCTGCAAACGAAGAAGTATTAACAAATATCCAAACTGCTGGTGTTAATAAGACTATTATCTGTAATGCTGATTTCCGTCATGCTATGTCACTTGCATTCAATAAGAGTGAATTCTCTAAGGCTATAAGCCCTGCTAGAACTCCTGCTTATTCAGTAATTGGTGCATACGACATCTGGAATCCAAATACAGGTGAAAGATATCGTGAAACTGAAATTGCTAAGAAGGCAATTGTTGAATTCTTCGGATATGTTCAACAAGAAAATGGTAAATATAAGATTACTGGTTCTGATAAAGAATATACATTAGATGAAGCTAATGAAGCTATCAATGGTTATTCTCCAGCTGTTGCTAAAGAATTATTCACTAAAGCATATAATGATTGGAAGAAAGAAGGTAAGATTTCTGATACTGATAGAGTTGAAATTCAATATGCATCTTCTGAATCTTCAGACTTTATTACTAAGATGTTAGGTGAATTAAATAGACAATTAGCTAGAACTCTTGAAGGTACACCACTCGAAGGTAGAGTAAGTTTCGTTGAATCTGCACCTCTTGGAGATGATTGGTCTGAATCATTAAGAAGTTCTGAATCTCAAACTTGTTTAGCTGGTTGGAAGGGCGGTATGCTTAACCCATTTGGTTCTATGCTTTACTATCTTGACGTAGATCATCAACCATATGCAGGTCAATATTGGCATACTGAAGCCGTTAACATGACACTCACATTACCTGTTGGTGAAAATGGTGCTGATGTTGAAATCACAACAACACTCAATAAGTGGGCATTAATGTTAACTGGTGATCCACAACAAGTTGGTGAAGTAACTTACAACTTCGGCTTCGAACAAGTAGCTGATGATGTAAGATTAACTATCTTAGCTGAAATGGAAAAGGTTATCCTTGGTACTGACTACTACATTCCATTCATGCAAGATGCATCAGGCTTCTTACTATCTAAGAAAGTTAACTACGTTCTCCCAAGAACTGACTTCAACGCAGTATTAGGACGTGGTGGAATTACTTACATGACTTACAACTACGATGACGCAGCTTGGGCAGCATATGTTGCTTCACAAGAAGGCGGACACATCGCTTACTAGTCTTATAATTAGTATTTAATTAAATTCAAAACAATTTTATAATTGTTTATAATTAAAACGCTAAAGAATCCGACAGTTAACCCTGTTGGATTCTTTAAGCGATAAAAGGGGAGAGAAAAAATGATAAAATACGTTATCAAGAGACTTTTATTAATGTTATTTACATTTTTTGTAATAATGTTAATTTGTTTCGTATTAATTAAATTATTACCATTAAAAGATTTATCAGCTCTTTCACCTGATCAAAGAAAAATTATTGAATTATCAAGAGAAGCTAGAGGTTATAACAAACCGATACTTGAACAATTTTATATTTTCTGGAAAAGAATTTTCACTAAATGGGACTGGGGTCTAGGTGAATCATATTTACCTAGTACAGATGTTGCAGAAACATTTGGTAGAATGCTTCCAGCTACTATGATTGTTAACTTGTACAGTATCGTACTTTCAATTCCTCTAGGTATTGCTTTAGGTATATTGGCTGCATTAAAGAAGAACAAATGGCAAGACCAAGTTATCTCAACTGGTGTTATGATTTTAATCTCCGTGCCGGGGTTTGTTTTAGCCTTCTTGCTCCAATATATTTTCTACTTTAAGTTAGGATGGTTGCCTGCTTTAATGGCATCAACTACTAAATATGGCTGGTTTAGTTGGACAACATTTAAATCATTGATAATGCCAGTATTTGCTCTATCATTAGGTGTTATTGCGTCATTCGCACGTACTACAAGAGCTGAGTTAACTGAAGTTTTAACTAGTGAGTTCATGTTACTCGCTAGAACTAAGGGTTTAACTAAAGGACAAGCAATTTTTAGACACGCTTTGAGAAATATCGCAGTTATTATTGTTCCATCAATCATGGGTGAATTCATCGGAATTATGAGTGGATCATTAATTATTGAAAGTTACTTCTCAATTCCTGGTGTTGGTGGCCTTTACTTAAACGCTGTTAGAGCTCTAGACTATAACTTCTTTATGATGGAATCTGCATTCTATACATTTATCGGCTTACTTGCTGGTATTGTTGTAGATATAAGTTATGGATTTATCGATCCAAGAATCAGAATGGGAGGAGGTAAAGCATAATGAACGAAGAAAAATATGTAATTACTAAAGATTCGTTTAAGTTTGTTCATAGTGATGAATCCACTCTACATGATGAAAAACTTAGTACTAAACGTGTAGGTTTCTTTAAAGATGCCTTAAGAAGATTTAGAAAGAATAAGGGTTCAGTCGTTGCTGCATCAATTATTTTGCTTTTAATCTTATTCGCAATTTTTGCACCTATCATCTCTAAACATGATTTGTCTGATAGAGATTTAATGTATAAGGATAGAGCTCCACTCGCAAGAGGTATGGAAACTAGCCTATTCTGGGATGGTGGAAAAACTCAAACTATTAGTGCTGCACAATATCGTTACTATCAATCAATTGGTAAAGATACCGGATACAATCCAATCACTAAGGTCTTTAAGGTTTCTTCAGACGGATTATCTTATAAAGTTAGAGTTAATTCTTATTATCAAATTGGTGCTTATTGGGCAATAATTGATCAAGCAGAATACGAAAAGATTCTTGCTTTCCAAGATGAAACTGGTATTCAAGTAATCCTTCCTTATGTTAGATATCAAGCATTAGGTAATGGTGGTTCAAGAAGTATTCCTGCTGGTCAAGAAACATCTCAAATGAAAGAAGATGGTAAAAAGAGAAAGAATACAGATGCTAATATCTGTTATTACTACTCAGCAAAAGGTCTTCCTGTTATTGAAAAAGGAAGTTTTGTATATGCATATGCATTACAATCAGACAGTGGATTATTCCATGATTATAACGGACTTAGAGTTGACTCTGATCCTGCTAAAAATAATCCAACAGCTGTAGGATACGCATATGTAATGGATAATGGTGGTGCACTTGAAGTTAGACTTAACTACTATAACTACTACCAATTCCAAAGAGGTGAAACTCCACAATACTTATTCGGAACTGATACTTTCGGTAAAGATATCTTCTATGCACTTGGTAAAGGTGCTAGATTCTCATTAATTTTAGCTGTAATTGTCAGTGTAGTTAACTTTGTACTTGGTACTATTTATGGTGCTATTGAAGGTTACTATGGTGGTGCAGCTGATATGATCATGGAAAGAATTTCTGATATCTTATCTGGCGTTCCAATGATGATTGTCGTAACATTATTTAACTTACATTTAGCACAAAAAGTAGGTGTTGTTCCAGCATTTATACTTGCATTCGTTGCTACAGGTTGGATAGGTATGGCAGGACTTGTAAGAAAACAATTCTATCGTTTCAAAGGTCAAGAGTATGTTCTTGCATCTCGTACACTTGGTGCAAACGACTTTAGAATCATGTTTAAGCATATTTACCCTAACTCACTAGGCACAATTGTTACTAGAACCGTTCTCGTAATTCCTGGTGTAATTGGATCTGAAACTATGCTTACTTACTTAGGAATTATTAACTTAAGTGGTGAAAAAATCACATCTATCGGTGCTTTAATGGCATCTGCTAACGGTAGCTTTGATGCATATCCACATGAGTTATTCTTCCCTGCATTATTCTTATCATTACTCTTAATTTGCTTCAACTTATTCGGTAATGGTTTAAGAGATGCATTTAACCCAGCTTTAAGAGGAGCGGAGGAATAATATGGAAAAGAAATTAGAAGTTAAAAACTTAAGAATATCTTTTAGAACAGATGCAGGAAAAGTTCAAGCCGTTCGTGGTATAGACTTTGATCTATACAAGGGTGAAACTTTAGCTATTGTTGGTGAATCTGGTTCTGGTAAATCAGTTACTAACAAAGCAATCGTTGGTATTTCAGCTGGAAACGCCATCGTTGAAAGCGGTGAAATTATCTATGATGGACAAGATTTACTTCAAATCTCTGAAGAAGATTTCCATAAATTAAGAGGTGATAAACTTTCAATCATCTTCCAAGACCCACTATCAGCACTTGACCCAATCAACAGAATTGGTATGCAAATGACTGAAGCTATGATTTTAAAGAATCGTGCAAACAGAAAGAATGCTCGTAAGGACTTCAATAATACAATGAAGTACTTACTTGAGTATATGAACTTAGCTATGGGTGTTGACGCTAAGAGCGAAAAAGGTCTTGAAAACAAACAAAAGACAGTAGATTTTAATACATTTGCTGTTGAGCATTTAAGACTTGAAGGTTTATATGATATCGCTAAAAATAGCGCTACAGAAGGTCTAAAATCAGTTAATGACTTGCTCTTCTTAATTGAAAAGAATGCAGTTACTGACTTTAAGACAATCTCTTCTGAAATTATTGATCAAGTATCAAAGACAGTTCATGAAAATGTATGTAGCGAAGAAATTCTTACATATGTTGAAGATTTCGAAAACAAATCTAAAGTAAGAAAGGTTGAATATAAAGAACTCGTTCCTTCACTAGAAAATATGAAGAGCTTACTTGAAGAAGGTTTAGCTAAACCTATGCCAAACTTCTTCGCATTAGGTTACTTCAACATTTTCGGTAAAGAACCACTACCTCAACTTGATACTGTTGAATTAAATGCTTATTTAAGAAAGTACTTAGATGATAACTTTATGTTAGCATTCATTGAAGATGCTAAGAAAGGTGTTGTCTATTCATTTGAAAGAAGTTCAAAAGCAAAGCAAGCTGTAATTGATGAAATTCAAGCTAAACGTAGTATCTTTGAAAAAGATGTACTAGATAAGAAAGAATGTCTCCAAGAAGTTAAAATATTATCAGCTCTTGTAAAAGATACTATTGATAAGCTTTCTTCAAAGAAAGAATCAATTACTTACACTTTTGCTAATACTTTAACAAAAGCTCTCAATACTTTCTTTAAAGCAATTCCAAATAACAAAAAAGAACAAGCTAACTATGATAAAGCTTTAGCTAAATACAATAAGATAATTGAAAAAGGCAAAACTCCAGATTATAAAGTTATGCCTCCTAAAATTATTGATATCGATATTGCTAAAGAAAACATTCTTCGTCCTTTAGACTTAATTACTGAAGTATATAAGAATGATTTAGCTAACCTTGATAAGTTTAATGCTGATGAAGCTACAGTTGCACTCATTGACTTCTTCAAGGAACAAGCTCAAAGAATAGCTAACGTTGTTACAAAGTCTATAGCTAAAACTAAGGCTTTAAAATTAATGGAAGAAGTTGGTATTCCTAGTCCTCGTATTAGATACCGCCAATTCCCATTTGAATTCTCTGGAGGTATGCGTCAAAGAATCGTTATCGCTATCGCACTTAGTGCTGACCCAGATATTCTAATCTGTGACGAACCAACTACCGCACTTGACGTTACTATTCAATCACAAATCCTTGAGTTAATAAATCGTATTAAGAAGGAAAGAAACTTATCAGTAATCTTTATCACACATGACTTAGGCGTTGTTGCTAATATGGCAGACAGAGTTGCAGTTATGTATGCAGGTAAGATTGTTGAAATGGGTACTGCAGAAGATATTTTCTATGATCCACGTCACCCTTATACTTGGGCTTTACTCTCAAGTATGCCTGACCTTGATACTAAAGAAAAACTTGATGCTATCCCTGGTACACCTCCAAATATGATTTATCCACCTAAAGGTGATGCTTTCGCAGCAAGAAATAAATACGCTATGGCAATTGATTATGAACTTGAACCTCCAATCTTCAAGATTTCAGAAACTCATAGTGCAGCTACATGGTTACTCCATGAAGATGCACCAAAGATCAAGCCACCTAAATCAGTTGTTGAACGTATTGAAAGAATGAAACAAAAACGTAAGGCAGAAGGAGGTAAATAGTATGAGAAAAGAATATGATAACAATACTCTTCTTGAAGTATCTCACTTAAGCCAACACTTTAAGTTTGGTTCATACACACTTAAAGCTGTAAATGATGTTTCATTTGATATTAAGAAAGGTGAAGTATTTGGTCTTGTTGGTGAATCTGGTTGTGGTAAAACTACAACTGGACGTACTATCATTAAACTTTATAACGCTACTGGTGGTGATGTATTCTTTAAGGGCGAAAGAATTGTTGCTGGAACTCTTGAATATAAGAAGGCTATTAAAGCTGCAAGAGCTAAAGCTAAAGCTGGTGAGATAACAAAAGAAGAATTATCTAATGTTATTAAAGAAAACCGCAAAGCTATTAAAGAAGCTAAATATGACCACAAGCATTGTAATGTTCAATATGTTAATGATAAAGTTAACGAAATTAAGGCTGAATATGAACCAAAAATCAAAGAAGTAGAAAAGAACACATCTGAATACTTCAAGTTAATGAAAGAATATCGTTATGAGTTAAGTAAAGCTAAAAAAGAAAGACTTGTTAACGAAATCCAAATGATTTTCCAAGATCCTATCGCATCACTTGATCCTCGTATGACTGTACGTGAAATTATCGCTGAAGGTTTAAGAATCAAGGGTGTTAAGGATGAAAAGGAAATCGATGAAAAAGTATTTGAAGTTCTTGAAAAAGTAGGACTTGTAAGAGAACATGCTAACCGTTATCCACATGAATTCTCAGGTGGTCAACGTCAAAGAATTGGTGTTGCACGTGCAATCATTATGAAACCTGAATTAATCATTGCCGATGAACCAGTATCTGCTCTTGACGTTTCTATTCAAGCTCAAGTTATTAACTTACTTAATGACTTAAGAAATGAAATGGGATTAACTATTCTCTTCGTTGCACATGACTTATCAGTAGTTAAATATTTCTCTGATAGAATTGGTGTTATGTACTTTGGTAACTTAGTAGAACTTGCAACAAGTGATGAACTCTTTGCTCATCCACTACATCCTTATACTCGTAGTTTACTTTCTGCAATTCCACTACCTGATCCATATTATGAAAAGCAACGTAAACGTATTGTTTATAAGCCACTTGCTGACCATGATTATTCTAAACAAGGTCCAACATTCAAAGAAGTTGAACCTGGTCACTTTGTATTATGTAATGACGAAGAATTCGAACATTACAAGAAAGTTATCGCTGGAACTGAAAAACCTCGTCCAATGTCTAACTACGAGGGTGATTTAGTAGAAAATGAATAAAAATAATATTATTAAAAGTATTGTTTTATTCGTTATAACTACTGCATTACTCATTGTATTCTTTGTTTGGAAAAAGGTTTTTACTGGCGAACTTGAAAAACAAGATTTATATAGAGTACTATGCGATGGATTCTTCATCGCATCAGCACTCTATCTAAGTTTTGCTGCATTACAATTTGTCTCATCAAGAGGTGAGTTTGATAGTATTAGATATGGAATTAAGAATTTCTTCCATATTCATAAACCTACCAAACACTTTGAAAATAATCATCAAACATATGGTGATTATGTTGCTGAGAAAAATAAAACAAGAAGATTCAAAGCAAATATTGAACTTTATGTAGGAATTGTATTGCTAATTACTGCAATTGTGCTATATTTACTTTATAAATTTTCAAAGTAGTAAATATTATTTAAAGGAGAGAAAAATGAAAAGATTTTTAATTGCAATATTTTCATTATTACTTGCTGTAAGTTTATTTGGTTGCGATAAGAAAACTCAAGGTACTACAACTACTAAAAAGCCTGAAAGTTCTAGCCAAGTAACAACTAAAACTACAAGAACAACTACAAAACAATCTGTATCTTCTCAAACACAAACTGCTTGGGACTATATTGTTGAAGACTATCCTTTACATGACTTTAATGATGAATATGAATTAAAGGCTACAACTCTTAAAGGCTATTTCTTCAATCCAAATATGCACAAATCTAATGATCAACTTTTATTTGTTGATGTAGATGAATTCTTAGCTGCACTTGATGGTTTCTTAGTATATGAAGAATATAAATTTGAAAAAACTAATGAACAATGGAAAGCTACTATCACTTTTGAAGATGAGGATACTCATGAAACAGAAGATGTTAGTATGATTATTGACCTTGTTAATGATTCAATTACTTTAGATTTATTCTTCTTATATAACACAAATGATATGGAAGAAACAGATTATAGTTTCGGATTAAATACTGTTGAAGAAAAATGTTATTCAAATGATGATATTACTGCAACATATACATTCGCTAAATACAAAATCGATTTCTTCAAATATGAAGATAAATATTTCATCCCTTATTGGGTAGCAAATCTATTCTTCTGTACATTTGATTATTGTAATGTATTCTTCAACGGCGCATCATTCATCTTCGCATATACTGATCTCAGTGGTTTAACAGCTGAACAAAAGGTTGTTGCTTATGATGAAAGCCCTATGAAAGGAATGGCAGCAACAAAAGAAGCAAGAACTAACCAATATTATCAACTTTCATTCATCTTTGAACAAATCTTTGGTGTAAGAGATAGTGAAGGATTCGAAAACTTCAATGACGCATTAAGCCAATCAACTAGACTTGCGCTTGTTAACCAAAGCCCTGACACTAATATGGATGGTTATAAAGCATTATGTTATAAAGATTTAGATGATGGTCATACATATTGCGTTCATCCATCTTTCTATAAAGGAAAAACTGGTAAGTTCAGTTTGTCAATCTCTGATGTAGGCGATGCATTCCTTGAACAAAATAACTTATATGGTGAACTTGCTCAAGCTAGAATGAGCTTAAACTTAACAGGAACTGATAAATATGTAAGATTCTATGGTGATACAGCTATCATTACATTTGATTCATTCGATACAGCTCCAACTAAGGAAGTTAAAGATGAAAATGGAAATGAACTTGAAGATGCAAAAGACAAAGACTCTTACTATTACATCAAGTATTGTTTAAAACTTATTGCTGAACACGGCGGAATCAAGAACATCGTTATGGACACTACACTTAATGGTGGAGGTAACGTTGGTGCTATGCTTAGAGTTCTTGGTTTCTTCATTAGAGATATCTATACTGAAACTTATTATAAAGGATTCGGCTATAAGACTTCTACATGCTATAACGTAGATACAGACCTTGATGGTGATGTTGATGATGATGACTTATATGATGAATATACTTGGTATTGTTTATCAAGTGGCTATTCATATAGTGCTGCTAACAACTTCGCAATCATTTGTAAAAATGCAGGTGTTAAAGTAATCGGTACACAAACTGGTGGAGGTATGTGTTCAATTCTTCCACTTGCATTAATTGATGGTACATCAATTTATACATCTGGATATAGCTGCATGACTTATTACACAGACAAAGAAGATGGTACTTATACATTCCATGATGTTCAAAAAGGTATTGCACCAGACATCATGTTAGATAAGTCTAAATTCTATGATGATGAAGCAATCTATAACGTTATTCACGCTCAAGATCAATCACAAGGACAAGAATAATTATTAATAATTAAGCACAACTTTCGGGTTGTGCTTTTTTATTTATTATTATTTATAATAAAAAATAAAATATCTCTTGATTTAATAAATGTTTAGTAGTATATTAATTTGCGAATAAGTCGCAAATTTATTCAAAGGACAATTATGGATAACAAAGAAATAAAGACTAATGGAGGAAAACTAAATATTAGAGTTTTAGTAAAACTATTATTAATAGGTTTACTCTTTTTAGGTACTTTATTTACTAGAATGTACATAGTTAAAGAGATGCACCATGAATGCACAGGCGATCACTGTGAAATCTGTGAAACTATCGCTATGGCAAGAAGAACTTTAGATTCTCTTGATGCAGTTGGTGCTATTTCACTTGCTATTATAATTATCCATTATTTATTCATTAAAAAGATTTATTATTTTATTAAGAATATCATTGAAAAATCTCCTGTAAAATTAAAAGTTAGATTACGTAATTGATTTATATTCATATTTAGGAAAAAGCACTATAATGCCTATTTTTTGCGCCTTTAAGATGCTTTTTCCTTTTCTTATGTAAATACTATTTAATTTAAAAGGAGAAAAAAATGAAAAAAATAATTAGAACATTAATACTTGCAGTTGCTTGCACTTTACTTGTTGCATGCGCTAAAAATAATAAAAATAACAAAATTAACATTGTCACATCAATCTATCCAATCTATGATTGGACTTTAAATGTTGTCGGAAATAATGACAACATCAACATTACACTTCTTCAAGATAGTGGCGCAGACCTACATAACTATCAACCTACAGTAGCTGATATAGCTAAGGTATCATCTTCAGATTTATTCATTTATGTTGGTGGTGAATCTGATGAATGGGTAGAAGATGCACTAAAGAGTGCAGTTAATAAAGATATGGTTACTATTAATCTTCTTGAAACATTGGGTGATAAGGCAAAAGAGGAAGAATTAATTGAAGGTATGGAAGGTGAAGAACATGACCATGATCACGAAGAAGGTGAAGATCACGACCACGAAGAAGGTGAAGAAGAGGAAGTTGAATACGATGAACACGTATGGCTTTCTTTAAAGAATGCTCAAATCTTTGTATCAAAGATTAAAGATGCAATGGTATCAATTGATAAAGATAACGCTAAAACATATGAAGCTAACGCTAAAAAATATAATGATGAACTTAAAGCATTAGACGCTAAATATACTGATGCAGTAAGCAAAGCTACAATTAAGACATTACTATTTGGTGATAGATTCCCATTCAGATATTTAGTAGATGATTATGATTTAAAGTATTATGCAGCATTTATTGGTTGTTCATCTGAAACTGAAGCTAGTTTTGAAACTATCGTATTCTTAAGCAATAAAGTAAATGAACTAGGACTTAAAGTAATTATGAAGATTGAAAGTTCTGATGGTTCTATCGCAAATACTATTAAAAATAATACAACTTCAAAGAATCAAAAGATTTTAACTCTTAATTCACTTCAATCATCAACTTTAGCTGATCATAAGAAAGGTAATACTTACCTCAAGATTATGACAGATAACTTAGAAGTATTAAAAGAAGCATTAAGTTAATATAAGGAGAAAACTATGGCACAGATAATTTGTACTAATCTATCAATTGGATATGAAAACAATATAATTGTTAATAATTTAAATTTTGAAATAAATAAAGGTGATTATCTTGCCATAGTTGGAGAAAATGGTGCAGGAAAATCAACTTTAATAAAAACTTTACTCGGACTCTTAAAATCAATATCTGGTTCTATTGAGTTTGGCGAATCTCTAAAAAGAACTGATGTGGGATACCTTCCACAACAGACTATAGTTCAAAAAGATTTTCCTGCGTCTATTTATGAGGTAGTTCTATCTGGTTTCTTATCTAAAATGGGACTTAGACCATTTTATACTAAGAAAGAAAAAGAGATAGCTCTATCTAATATTAATCGTATGGGATTATCTGGAATGGAAAAGCGTTCTTATAGAGAGCTTTCTGGTGGACAACAACAAAGAGTACTACTCGCAAGAGCTTTATGCGCCACAGATAAAATAATCATTCTAGACGAACCAGTAGCTGGACTTGACCCTAAGGTTACAGAAGAAATGTATGAACTAATCAGTTCACTTAATAAAGAAGGAACAACAATAATTATGATTTCTCATGATTTAACATCTGCCTTAGAATATTCTAATAAGATACTTCATATAGGAAAAGATTCTTATTATGGAACAAAAGAAGAATATATAAAGAGTGAACTTGGACAAAAATTTATTAATGTAGGAGGTAAACATAATGGCTGAAATAATTGAAAAGTTACAACTGTATTTTAATTTTCCATTTGTAAGATACGCACTTATTGTAGGTGTACTAATTGCTTTATGTTCATCTCTTTTAGGTGTAACACTAGTACTTAAGAGATTCTCTCATATTGGTGACGGACTCTCTCATGTAGCATTTGGCGCAATGGCTATTGCGGCTATCGCAGGCTTAACTAATGATATGTTAATTGTGCTTCCTGTTACGGTATTAGCTGCAATCCTATTATTAAACACAGGACAAAATACCAAAATCAAAGGTGATGCGGCTATTGCGATGATTTCTGTTGGAGCTCTCGCAATTGGATATCTTCTTATGAATTTATTTCCAGTATCATCAAATGTATCTGCGGATGTTTGTACAACTCTATTTGGTTCTATATCTATACTGACTTTAACGAAAGTAGAAGTGTGGCTATGCGTCGGAATTTCTCTTGCGGTAATTGTGATTTATGTCTTCTTTTATAATAAAATATTCTCTATTACCTTCGATGAAAACTTCGCTAAAGCTACTGGAACTAAAACAAATCTCTATAATTTATTAATCGCAGTAATTATTGCGGTTGTAATAGTTCTTGCGATGAATCTAGTAGGTTCACTTCTAATTTCCGCGTTAATTATTTTTCCAGCTCTATCTTCAATGAGGATGTTTAAAAACTTTAAAGCCGTGACAATAAGTAGTGCGATTATCTCAGTATTCTGTGCAGTACTTGGAATGTTAATTTCAATACTCGCAGGTACTCCAGTAGGCCCAACTATTGTGGTCGCGGATATATTTGTATTTATTATAAGCTTCATTGTTGGTTTATGTCTTAAAGGAAAAAGAGTATAGGAGGAACAATATGAAAAGATTATTATTAGTGTTTACAGTTCTAGTTACTTGTCTTTTAATGGGATGTGCTAAAACAAGTCCAGCTACTACTAAAGAAAATAGAATTAGTAACACAATGTATAAGAATATTGATATTGATTTATCTATTATGAGTAGCACTGTTGTATATTCTCAAGTATATGATATGGTCACAAGTCCAAATAAATACGTAGATAATGTAGTCAAAGTAAAAGGAACGTTTAGTGTATATCATGATCCAAATACAAATATATATTATCCATCTGTAATAATTAAAGATGCGACAGCCTGCTGTCAACAGGGACTTGAATTCCTTCTATATGGAAAAGCTATATACCCAACTGATTATCCAAAAATTAATGAAGAGATAACTATCATTGGTGTATTTATGACATATAATGAAGGGCCTAATGAATATTGTAGATTAAAGAATTCTATACTTGTATAAATAAAGAGAGGACAATTATATATAATTGCCCTCTTTTTAGTGTATAATAGAAGAAGAAATATAATTTAATTGGAGAATATAATATGTACC
>JAEEXP010000020.1 GCA_016287865.1 Caryophanales bacterium | reverse complement strand
TGATAGCCTCATATTTTTCTTTAAGTTCATCTAAAGCTTTACCTTTTTCCAATTCAAATTCATAGTCTTTCTTTTGAATTATCTTATCTTTATCAGAAAGAGATAATAAATTATCAGCTTTTAGTGTTTGAAGTTCACGTTCATATTTATTTACTAATTCTGTTCTTGTTTGCTCAATTTTTCCATCAAGTTGAGATTTTAATAATTCATAATTCTTTAACAGTTCAGAATATTTATCTTTATCTTCTTGAATAATTTTTGACTTTGCAGCCTCATTATCAGAGTTAATTTTATCAATTTGTGACTGCTGTGTTTCCTTTAAAACATCTAATTGTTTCTTATAATCAGCAACAATATCTTTATATTTATTTTCTACTTCATGTTCTTTGTTTTCTAAAGCTCTAAGATTATCTTTATTTAATAAATCAATTTTGCTATTTAATTTATCTATTACTGATTGATTCTCAGCTTTCAATCTTTTCTCTACTTCAAGCAATTTTGACTCATATGCTTTTTCTTTTCCAGATTCAATAAGCATATCTAAATAAGAAGTATCAACTTGAACAACTTCTTTTAAATCAATTAAATCTCCTTTATCGGCTGGTTCCATTAATTCTAATATTGTTTTATCTTTTACTATTACATTTACCTTTTTCATTTTCACTTTCTCACTATCAGATTATTTTATTTAGTTCATTAATTAATTCATCACATAAACGAATGATATAATCAGGGATTTGTTTGTTATCACATATTCCATAAAGGTACATATTTTCTACATGATAATTTTCTGTTATAAAATTCCACAATTTCATATCTTTATCAACGCTTTTATTATGATCTAATAAAGGTCTTATAATACGAATCTTATCGTAGTTACTTGAAGTTGGCAAAACATATAAATTTAAAAGTTCTCTATCAGTATATTTTGAAATAAATGCATCATAATCAAATGGATTTATATGCTTTAAAATAGCATTACAACCATCTAAAACATCACCATGATCCATCTCTCTTGTTCCTTTTTTTCCTTTGTATAACGGTTTAACTCGTAAATGCTCCGCATTAGAAGCCATTTGATATTCATTTGACTCATGATCAACTGCGTTTAAGTCATAATACCTTCTTAAATGAATCACCCTTAAATAGGTGTCAATTGATGAATTATTTGCCAAATCCAATTCTTGCTGGATCGTATTTTTTATGTCATTCTTCGTGATTTCTTTTTCCGAAACAATTCCATTATCATTTAAAATTAGATGAGCACAAATTTTTTTTGGGTTTGTTGCTTTTCTTCCATTAACAAAGTCTTTTCTAACCATGTCTAGAATTGGTTCCATATCATGAGTTAACAATAGAATTGTTTTGTCTTTCAATACACCGTCTTCTGGGTTAAATAAGTAGTGCATTACTGCAAATTTTTTATTTTCGTCAAAAGACGAAATTGGATCATCTAATATTATAAAATCTGAATCACTTCTTTTATTAATTGCACCGAACAAAGCCAAACTAAACGAATTAATTTCTCCATAAGACAAATGTCTTTCTATTTCTTCAACAATCATTGAATCATTTTGAATTGGTTTTATAACAGTCTGAGATTTGCCATCTTCTAATACTTTAATTTCAAATTTATAAGGAATCCCTGAAAATTTTAAAAAATTATTGATTTCATTATTAACGTTATTAGTAGACTCAGCCAATTCTAAATTAAATTTATTAATTGCATTAAAAATATCATTGATTTGAGATATAACATCATCAATACAACCATTTATTGTTTTAATAGATGAATATAAGTCCTCACCAATTTCTTCAAAAAAACTTTCATCTAATCTATTTGAATTATAAAAATTCAAAATTGTAGTTTCATCAGCAGATCCTATAGAAAACTTTTTTTGATAAATCAAGTTATTGATTTTATCCATTTCAGCGTTTGCTTTATTAATCTTTTCACTTATCAAAGTAATTATTCCAGCATCCAGTTGATCTTTCATTTCATTAATTGATTTTATCTTTTCTCTATCTGTTTTATCAGTAATTGAAGCAAGTTTTAAAATCGTTTCTTTTGCAGTGTTGTTCTTTTTAAAATCATTTTCTTTAACTAATTTTTCTATACACGTTTGTATATCAGAGAAGTCATCACTTAATTCATTTAAACAATACGGACATTTATTATCAACAACATAGTTTTTCCCATCCGAAAACCATTTAAACCATTGAGGTGAATTTGATAACGATATAAGTTTTGAGTAATTAGCTAATTCCGATTCTTCTACTTTTTTAATAAATGCAGGACCATTTTTAAATCCGCTACCTACCACACTTCTAGCATCAAACGCTGTATTGTGACTTTTAAATTTGATATTACTATTTATTTCTCTACATTTTGCAACATAATTTAAAATCTGTTCATCTTGTAACGATTTTGCCAAATTTTTAAGTCTGTCATTAATGTCTTCCTCTTGTTTTTTTACGCTATCACCATTATAAAAAACAGTATATGAATCATCAATAATCTCATTACTTGCTTTAAATAACCAACTGTCTATAAAATCCTTATTAAATGAGCTACATAAATTATATTTATTTGAAATATCAATTGATGGCTCTTCGCCAGTATATGGTGTTAAAAATTTAAACCTTTCCGAATCATTATTAATACTATATTCAATAGCTTTCCCAATGGAACTTTTTCCAAGACCATTATATCCATACTTTATATTTATTGCGTTATCTTTTAACGTAATACTGCCTTTTTTTATAGATTGTATATTTTCAAAATCTACATTTACAACGATACCCGAACTCATTTAATAATCTCCTTTTTTAAAAATTATTTTAAAACGGCAGTCTAACTGCTTCTCTTGTCTTAATATAGTGGTTTTTATATTCATCAATATCTTTTATTCCACAACTTTTTAAATAGTTATAAGTTTCATCAAAATATTGTGAAACACCATACTTATCATCAAATTCATCTGCTTTAGGTACATAAATTACAATACCTTTTCTAGCTCTTGTCAGTAAAACACGATATGAATTAATTATGTGCTTCTTTTGAGTGTCTGTGCTTTCTTTAAAGAATCGTGGTGTAAGCATTCTTTGTTCGTGCCACTCCCCATTTGTATAATACATATCCATGTCCCAGCCTAAAATTGACCAATCTATTTCTAAACCCTGAATATTAAATTCAGATGCAGCGTATACAAGCGAATTTGAAGAATCTCTACCAGTCTCATCAAGCATCCATTTATGAATGAAGTTGTTGTTGATAACATCAAACAATCCACTGTCTTTTCCTAAAATCTTGCTCGTGCTCGTACATAATTTTCCAATTCTTTCTTTTCTCATTCTATTCATAAGAACAAATTGTTCAGCAACTCTATAATTTCTAGTAATACAAATAGGATAGTCCTTAAATTGTTTAATAGCTTCAGTTGCTTTTTCCGGTTCATTATTTAATAAAGCTTCAGAAAAATCTGCTAAATTCTTGGCTCTTGGTGTTCTTATTGATGTTTTTAAATACAAACCAGGCAAATTTTTAAATCTTGGACAATCTAGAATTCTGTCACGGTATTGGTCTACTTGGTCAGCTTTTTGTTCAAAAATCTCTTTAGATAGTCTTATTTGCCAATCTGGATGTTTATTCAAAAGGGAATCAAACCATACACAGATTCCATTCTCACCAGTATAGATGTCTTGACCCAAGCCAACAAGAGCAATAATAACACCCCACTCTTTCTTTTCTAGAACATCTAGTAAAAGGTCAGCTTCTGACAAACCATTAAATCTCCCATTGGCACCTCTTTCATTGAACCATTCATTAAGTCTACTTGCATCCCACACTCTTTGAGCTTCATCAAATATTAGAACATTTTCATATACTTCATTATTCTTTGAAAAAACTATATCTCTTTTAAATGCATGTAAATCTTGAATAAATGTTTTAACTGTATTAATCGCACT
Source organism: Caryophanales bacterium (assembly GCA_016287865.1). GTDB lineage: Bacteria > Bacillota_I > Bacilli_A > Izemoplasmatales > UBA1188 > UBA1188. The sequence continues at coordinate 13,166 of JAEEXP010000020.1, read as the reverse complement.
ATTACGACTTCTATACTTTTCTGGTTCTCTTTCATATGCATCTCTACCAAGTGCATTTGTTAATACGCTTATCAAAGGCCCGTTTCCACTAAAGAAAACCGCCTCTGATGATTGAGATTTTGTATTATATCTACTCTTTCCAGCTATATCTAAACCAACCAATGTTTTACCTGCACCTGGAACTCCAGAAATAAAACAAATTATTTTCTTTTTTTCTTCTCTTGCTTCTTTAACAACCGATTCAACTGTAGCTTCGGTTATTTTAAGATTCTCTTCGCCTGCATCAAACTTATAGAATTCATCTACCTGATTATCCATATAAATCGAACGGGCACTTTGTATTATTGTTGGATTTGGCTTGAAAGGTGAATTAATCCATTTTTCGAAATCGTCTTCAGATTGAATAACCTCTGAACCATATTTTTCTTTAATTAAATCAATGTACTGACACATCTTTTTTTCATTTGCAAGGAATAAAGAAAATAACTTATCTATTCCTAAGTCAGCTCCTTCTGAGCATTCGCTATCTGGAGCCTTGGTTGCAATTAAAATTGGAACAACATACTTACTTTGATTTTCTTCATAGAAATTTTTTAAAGCATAACCATAACCTTCGGCCTGATCAATATCATCTTCATTAAATACATTCTCATTATTTTTAAACTCAAGAGAATAAACAATTCCATTCATCAATAAAACTACATCTATTCTCATGTTAACTCTTGATAAGACATATTCAAAAATGATGTATCCTTTTTTATCTTTAAGATATTTCTTTAATATCTTGATCTGATTTTCCCACGCTCTTTTTTGAAGATGAAGTTCATATGAATCGGTGGTTGTATCGCTTTCTGTTAGAAACTCAACAATTCCTGAAGCGTCCTGTTTTGATACAAAATCTTCAATTGAAGACTCATAATACGTTCTTCCTGGTGTTTTTCTCAATCTTGCTTCCATCACAAATCCTTCCTTTTTTCGAAAAATATCCAATAATTGCTTAATAATTGCTACATACATAAATATTTTAATATATTTATCTATAAATTGTTGTGACTATTTTTGTACATTTTAACCTATTTATTTATAAAAGCCTTTTCATCGCTTCTTTTATTCACATTACTTGAAATATTTATGATTATTTCTTATGATATATAAGAAAAGTGAGGTAAATATATGAATAACGCAAAAGAAATTGATGTTTTAGCTTTAGAAAAACAAATTAAGAAATATTCTAAAGATAGAACTAATACAGTTGTAAGACATGCTTTAAACTTACAAACTATGGATGCTATCGCAAGAAATCAAGATAGTATTAGAGATATTGATTTTAACTTCTCAGTTAATATCAATACACTTGAAGTCGCAAATCAAAAGAGATCAGGTAGATGTTGGATCTTTGCTGCTACTAATGTTTTAAGAGAAATAATTGCTAAGAAATTAAATCTTAAATCATTTGAATTATCTCAAAGTTATATTGCTTTCTATGATAAACTAGAAAAATATAACTTTGAACTAGAAGCTATTATTTCTTTACTAGGTGTAGAACATGACGATAGAACATTAGTTCATGTTTTAAACAATAGTATTGGTGATGGTGGACAATGGGATATGTTCGTTAATGTAGTAAAGAAATATGGTATAGTACCTAAAAATGTATTCCCTGAGACAGCTACTTCTTCTAATACGGGGGTTATGACTAGACTTGTAGATACTGAACTCAGAAAGTTTGCTGGATGGGCTAATAATAGTTTTAAGAAAGGAACTAAGTTAGAAGAAATCAGAGAAGTTAAAGAAAACTTATTATCTAGAATCACTGATTTAATGGTGTCATGCTATGGCATTCCACCAGTAAAGTTTGATTTTGAATATACTGATAAAGATAATAAGTATCATTTAGTTAAAGGGTTCACTCCTAAATCATTCTTTGATAAATATATTGGAGCTGAAATTGATGAATATGTATCAATCATCAATGCTCCTACAGTAGATAAACCATTTAATAAATCATATACTATTTCTTATCTTGGTAATGTAGTAGGAGGAAAACTAGTTAAACACTTAAATCTTCCTATGGATAGAATGATTGAACTCATTGTATCTCAACTTAAAGATAATAGAATCGTATGGTTTGGCTCAGATGTATCATACTATGGTGATAGAACTGGCGGAGAATGGAATGACAAAGCATACGATTATAAATCTATCTTTAATTTAGATTTCTCTACAGAAAAAGATCTTGGCTTAGATTATGGTATTAGCCAAATGAATCACGCTATGTGTATTACAGGTGTAAACCTAAAGAATGGTGTACCTACTAAATGGAAGATTGAAAATAGCTGGGGTTCAGAAAATGGACACAAGGGTTATTATATTATGAGTGATACATGGTTTAATAAATATACTTATCAAGCAGTAGTTAGAAAAGAATATCTAACAGCTGAAGAATTAAAAGCATATGAAGCTGAACCAGTAGTACTTAAACCTTGGGATCCAATGGGATCTTTAGCTGATTAATTGAATAAAGAAAAAGAATGATTAACTCTAAGGCTAATCATTCTTTTTTTATATCTAGCACCTATCGGCAATTTATATGTTGTTTATTGGCAAAATAAATGGCGTTTTTTTGTATAAAATTATAATTATATTTTGCCGATAAATTATTAATTAATATGGAAGTTCGTTATATAAATAGAAATATAAATCATATACACCACAACAAGCATCCATTCCTCTATTTGTGGTATATGCTTTTTCAAGTACCATTTCCCATGAACCATATTTTGTATATGATTCATCTGGTGTAGGTCCATCTTCATGACCATACTTTGTCATATTTCTTTCTTTAAGTTTCTCTAATCCTTCTGGATCATTTTTATATTGATCAAGTCTAATTTGATTTCTAAGTAATGAACAAGCTCTAGCTATTTCTTCTATTGATTTACCTTGAGCTCTAAGTTCATTTTCTAGAGCTTTAAGTCTTCCATCATTTTCTTCTATATAATCAATTCTATTTTGTTTATATATTAATACATCGCTTTCTATAGTCCAATCATATGATGTATATGTAGATAAAGAACCTGTAGTATTAGGTTTAAAACCAAATACTGCGTTAGCATCTACTTCTGCATCTTCTAATACTTTTGGATTAAGTGCTGGATTATGAACATATGTAAACTTAGCTGGTTTTTCATTAGTTATTGCAATAGATAATGTAATATTATTAACTTCTACATCAATTCTAATATCTGCGTCTTTATTACCATCTTGAATAACTAAAAAGAAAGTTGTTTTACAAGTTTCTTTCTTATCAACAACAAATGATTGTTCTTGATATAAAGCATTCTTTGATTTATCAGTATAATCGTAACTACTTAGAACTTGTTCTTGAAGTTCTAAATCATTACCATATGCTTTAGGATTCTTAAAAGTAAGATTTGCGTTTCTATCTTCACTAACGTTTAGTATTGTAACTTTATATTCAAGTTCTAATACATTATCATCATATTCGCATGTCGTATATGATGATAATTGGAATAATAAATCATTAGTAGAATCTGTATGTGCATTATAGATAGATAGATTCTTATCTAATACGGAAATATCTTCTTTTGCTTGAGTTGTAGTTGTTGTAGATTTCTTAGTACAAGATACAACACTAAAAGCTAAGAATACTACAAGTAAACAACTAAATAGTTTTTTAAATAAGTTTTTCATATATTTGTATCCTTAAAATTATATTTACTACCTTTTTATATTTTACATTATGTAAATATAAAATCAATTAGTAAGTTAAAACAAATAAAATTTGCACCTCGAAGCATAAATTTTGGCCTCTAGGTGCAAATTTATTATTTAGTTGTAAGTTTCACAGGACAGTGGTCACTACCGAATACATCGCATAGAATCTCTGAATCAACTATATTATCTTTGAATGAATCATCTACTACAAAATAATCAATTCTCCACCCTGCGTTATTGGCTCTAGCGTTAGCTCTATAACTCCACCATGAGTATTTTATAGTCTCAGGATATAAATATCTATATGTGTCTATAAAACCTGCATTAAGGAGTTTTGTGAACTTATCTCTTTCTTCATCACTAAATCCTGGATCAAAGTGATGAATTCTTGGGTTCTTTAAATCTATCTCATTATGAGCTACATTTAAATCACCACAGAATATTACATGTTTCTTATTTTTAAGAGATACAAGATATTCTCTTAAGTCATCTTCAAACTCACATCTATAAGGAAGTCTTAAGAGTCCTTCTTTTGAGTTTGGAGTATAACAGGTCACAAAATAGAAATCTTCATATTCTAAAGTGATTAGTCTTCCTTCATCATTATGAGCTCCATTCATTCCATATACTACTGAAAGCGGTTTATGTTTAGTAAAGATTAATGTACCAGAGTATCCTTTTTTAATTGCGCTATTCCAATACATATCATAGCCAAGTGATTCTATTAATGCTTGACCTTCCTGCATCTTAGTTTCTTGAAGAGCGAGAAAGTCTGGCATTTCGCTCTTAAAGAAATCATAGAATCCTTTAGTTATTACGGCTCTTAAGCCATTTACGTTCCAAGATATAAACTCCATTATCTCTTTTCTCCAATAATATATTTGTGCGCAGCTTTAAGTACTTCTTTATCTGCATCATAAGTTAAGTGTTTTTGTGCTTCTTTATAGTTAAGCCACATAATATCTCTAACTTCATCACCATCAACTCTAATTACTTCACCAACCTTAACTGTGCCGACATTAAATGTAACATCTTTAAGTACTCCTTCATAAGGAGAATAAGTAATAGTGTGTTTGAAGTTATCATCAATTAAAGTATCTACACCTAATTCTTCTTTTATTTCTCTTTTTACACATTCAAGAGGTGTTTCACCCTCTTCAATGTGACCTTTTGGAAGAGATAAGTGACCTAGACCCATTTTTAAAAGACAATATTCTAATTCATTATTCTTATTACTACGTCTATATAGTACTGCGCCATATGAATATTCTTTTTCATCGTCAAAGAATTTATAGGCAAGTGTTTCATATGGCTTTAAGTTAATAACTCCATTAACTATCTCTGAAGGTTCAGCGTAGTTATTAAGCATTAAAGTCATTTCATATTTAGTGAGATTCTTTGGAAGAATAAACTTCTTAGGTTTATTAGAGTAGTTAGAAATAATTAAAGCGTGTTGTTTATAGTAGTTTCTTGTGTATGCGAATATTTTCTTAGATACTATTGAGTGGTCTATAGTATTACCTAATTGAAGACACACATAATTCTTCTTTAAATCAAAGAGTCTTTGATAGAATCTATAAATACTCTTATCACTCTTTAAATCGTTTTCTACGTTGATTTCTGGGTTATCACTCATTCTCATCCAAGGAGTGCCTTCAGTGAATCCACAGTTAGGTGAATTATCCCATTGCATCGGACATCTTGCGTTATCTCTTGCGCCATTATTTAAGATTCTCATTTTAGCTTTATGAGAGATTGGGAATTTCTTTACGAAGTGATTATAGACAAATCCAGTAACTGGATCACTAAATTCATCTAGTGATTTAAATTTAGTATTCATCATACCAATTTCTTCTCCCTCATAAATAAAGATAGTACCCATTCCCATAAATACTGAAGATGCGAGCATAGTCGCAGCTTCATATCTATAATGTTTAGTGTCGAAACCATATCTATCAACTGAACGAGGTTGGTCATGGTTATTAAGTACTAAAGTATTCCAACCTGCGCCATGATTATGTTTCTGTTGATTAATGATTGCATCTTTAAATACTCTAAAGTTAAATTTATGTCTTAAGAAGGCAAGGCCAAATGATGAATTTGATTCAGTATACTTGAAATCAAATATCATATCTATTTCGCCTCTATCTTCTCTTACATATAATTTCTTATTCTCTTCATCTGGTTGGAATGATTCACCAACTACTAATAAATCATATTTAGAGAATACTTTTTCATATAGTTCATGCATGAACTCATGCATACGAGGACCATCTATATAATATTTTCTTCCCTTACTTAAGAGGTCATGTTTATCATTTGGAAAATCTTGGTTTTTAGAGAATATATTAAATACATCAAGTCTAAATCCATCAACACCCATCTTGCAGTAGTAATCAAATATCTTAGCTATCTCATCTCTTAACTCATCACATTCCCAGTTAAGGTCAGCTTGATGGCGATCAAATAGATGAAGATAAAAATCATCAGTACCTTCAATTCTCTCCCAACCAGAACCTGTGAATGTAGAATTCCAGTTATTAGGAGGAAGTAACTTACTTCCCTTCTTTATACCTTCTTTGATGATATAGTAGTTTCTATATTTAGAGGATTTATCTTTAATAGCTTCCTTAAACCACTCATGTTCAGTTGAGGTATGGTTTACTACCATATCCATAATAATTCTCATACCTCTTTTATGAATTTCATCAATGAGTCTTTTTAAATCATCATTAGTGCCAAAAAGAGGAGATACTTTATAGTAGTCTTTAACGTCATAACCATAGTCATAATTAGGTGACTCATATAAAGGACTAAACCAAATAGCCGTTACACCCAGTTCTTTTAAATAATCAAGCTTCTCGATAATACCTTCAATATCACCATATCCATCCTTATTAGAATCCATAAAACTAAAAGGATAAATTTGGTATACAACTGCGTTCTTATACCATCTTGTTTTCATGTATTTACCTCTTGTGTATATTATGTGAATATTATAATATTTTTTATTATAAAATTCACTAATTATCGCTCAAATCGCTAAATCTTGGTTTGATTAAGTGTTAAAATCAAACTGAGGTGATAATATGGCAATAAATGTATCTTTCACACTACTTAAGTTATTCTTAAGTTTAACTAAAACAAAAGAAACAACTAAACCAGCTTTCTTAAATGAATTACCACAAAAACCTGAAGTATTAACTAAGAATCCGTCAGTTAAACTTGAAAGATGTAATCCTGAAGAAGTTGGAATTAAAAAAGAATATATTGAAAGTTTCGTTCATGAAATAGAATCTGATAGTTCAGTACTCATGAACCGTTTTATGTTGGTGAAAGATAATAAAGTTATATATGAATATGCGAAACACCCATATGACCTATCTACTTGGAATGCCTCATTCTCACTTACTAAAACTACTATTGGTCTTGCGATAGGTATGCTTATAGAAGATGGATTATTATCACTAGATGATAATGCATATAAAATCCTTCTTCCAAAATCATCTTCTTCCGCTAATAAGAATATTACTGTAAGAAACTTACTTACTATGTCTACAGGTTGTAGATTCAATGAAGCATATACAGCCGCATCTAAGAAGTGGGTTGATGATTTCTTTAATACATCAAATAAATTTAAACCTGGAAAAGAATTTGAATATAATTCACTAAATACTTACATTCTATCTGCGATAGTTAAAAAGATTAGTGGAAAGTCAGTTAGTGAATTCTTAAAAGAAAGACTATTTGATCCACTAGGTATTAAAGACTTCTTCTATTCTTTATCACCTGAAGGAATTGAAGAAGGTGGATGGGGTTTATATATTACTCCTGAAGATATGTGTAAACTTGGAATATTATTCGTTAATAATGGTGTATATAATGGAAAACGCATTATTAACGAAGAATGGATAAATGAGATGAGCCACGCTCAAATCAAAACTAAACATAATTATGGTTATGATTATGGATATCAAATGTGGGCAAATGATAAACATAATATCTGCTGCTACAATGGTATGTTTGACCAAGATATTATTATCTTTAGAAATACTGGAATAGTTGCGATATGGTGTTGTTCTAACTGCGATGCTTTCCATTCATCTAATATATTTAGAATATCTGAAAGCTATTTCGCAGATGAGATTAAACAAAACCATAGATATATTCCAGCTCCTAATTTTAATGATATTTATAATGATGAATCATTATTCCCTTTATACCAAAAAAGACTTAAAGGTGTTACTTATTATCCGGTAAATAAGAATGCATTATCTACATCACTTCTTCCATTAATGCTTCAGACAACTATGAATACATACGCTGAAGGATTAAATAGTATTAGATTTGAAGAGAAAGATAATGAATATTCTTGTACATTTAAAGAAGGAAAAGATAAAGAATTTACTATTAAATATAATTTCGATAAAGGTGTAAGACAAGTAATTAATCTATATGGTAATGTTTATGAGGTATCAGTAGATGCAAAATTAAGAAGAACTGATGATGATACTCCATATTTACTCCTTAGAGTTTATTTCCTTGAATTCGCCACTAGAAGATATATTAAGATTCTTCTAACAAGAAAGAAAAGCGAATGTTTCTTAAAGTTAAGTGAGTATCCATCAACTGAAGTTGTATGGAAACTCCTTGAAGTACAAGATCAACAAACTAAAAAGCTAGTAAAGAACGCTACTGCGTTAATTAGTGAAGATGTTATTATGATGAGGATTAATAACTTACTTAATCCAAAACTACTCTTCACCAGCAAAAAGCCTGAAGAAAAACAAAAATAATTATTTAGGTGTAAAATATAATTACTATGAGATATTGTAAGAATTGTGGTAAAGAAGTTACATCTAAAGATAAAACATGTCCACATTGCGGTTGGGACTTTAAAAGTAGAATAGATACTAATCTATATGGCACTGCACCATCTTCTACTAATGCAGTTATCTTTAGTATCTTATCTATTATATTAGGTCTTCTTCCTCTAGTGGGCGTTCCACTAGGTATTATTGGAATCGTAATTGGAAAAAGAGACCTAGATAAAAGATCTATAGTTCTTGGAATCATTGGTCTTATCGTTTCCGTTATCGCTACTACCGTGTGGGCTATACTTGGACTATTATAATTTTTTATAAAGGAGATATAGACTATGTGTTTTTTAAGTAAAGAAGAAAGAGCTAAAAGAAAAGCTGCCAAACTCAGAGCTAAACAAGAAAAGTTAGCTAAGAAAAAAGGCCTAAAAGTTGAAGAGACTAAAAAAGCTGAACCTAAAAAAGAGGTAAAAAGAGAGCCTATTAGAGTTCAAGAAGGCAACCAAGTTAATAGACCTGAACCAAAACCTGTAGTTCAAAAGGTTGAACCTAAGGAACCAAAGAAAGAAACTACCGTTGCTAAAGTTGAACCTAAAAAAGAAGCTCCTAAAAAGGAAGCTCCTAAAGCTGAAGAAAAAGCTGCTCCACAAGAAAGAGCCAAATCTACTAAAAAGATTTACCATATCTCTTATCGTAAAGAAGATAATCAATGGCAAGTTAAACTTGGCGGAGCTAAAGTATTAAAACTCTTCAAGACTCAAGAGGAAGGCATTCAATATGCTAAACAACTTGCAGGCAATCAAGAAGGTTCTATCGTTATTCATATGAAAGATGGAACTATTAGAAAACAAAAATATTAGTATTAAATCATTTAAAAAAGTAATGTGAATTCATTACTTTTTTTATGCTAAATATCTTTATTATGTGTTAACTTTTTTATATTTTATGTTATAATATTAACAGAAGGAGGAATAATCATATGTATGGTAAAAAGATAAAATACTATCGACTTAAAAATGGTCTTAGCGTAAAAGAGTTAGCATTAAAACTTAATATTACAAGTGCAGCAGTATCTCAATATGAGAATGATCATAGAAATCCAGATATGGATATGCTAAAAAAACTATCAACTATCTTTAATGTAACACCATTAGATTTTCTTCCAAATTCTACAATAGATTGTGTATTTACTCATAATGCTTTTAGAACGAGTTCAAAGATAAATAAGAAAGATGAAGAATTATTCTTTAGTGAAATAGAAGATAAATGTTTAAAACAAATTGAAATAATGGATTTATTAAATGTTTTACCTTCTACTTCTTTTACTCCTACACCCCTAGATTTTAACCAAGATATTAATAGTGCAGTATCCTTTATTAAAAAGGAACTGGGTGTAAATGAAAGTGGACCAATTTATTCAGTAGTTCAAGCTCTAGAAAAACTTGGCATAGTAGTGTTATCATTTGATGCAGGAGATAAAATAGAAGGATGTAATGGAAAAGCAGGTGGTATTACATATATCTTCTTTAATAGTAATAGAACTATAGAAAGAAAAAGATTTACTATGATACATGAGTTTGTCCATCTATTCTATAACCATTTAAATATAGATGAAAAAGAATTGGAAGACAGAGTAAACAAAATATCTGGCATGATTCTTATTAGTGACCAAGATTTAATAAACGAATTTGGTTTAATTAATAGAAATATTAATAAGTACTTACTTGAATCTGTATCTAAAGAATATAAAATTGCCCCTTCTTGTCTTATAAGAAGACTTAGGGACTTAAATATAATAACTGAAATATATTATCGTAATTTTCACAAATTCTTAAGCGCAAGAGTTGGTTCAAGAAAAAATGAACCAACACTGATTAATGATGATAGTTTAGAAGAACCATTATCATTTAACCAAATGGTTTATAAGGCTTTATCACTTGAAATAATTAGTATATCTAAAGCAAGCGAATTATTAAATGTTCCAGTTGGAATTATTATGGAGAATAATGTGAGGTACTAAGTGCACTATTATTACTGCGATACTTGTGCAGTAATCGACCTATTTAAAGCTAACGACTTAATTAAATTATCTAAATATAAAGATAACTTCCATATAGCAGACCTCCAACTTGAATATGAACTTTTATATCCAGATGGAATCAAAGAATTAACAAGAAACAGTATTACAGTGGATATAACTACTATGGATATATTAAATATAGCCAATCAAATTATGGAAAAACATAGGCCATTATCTAAGTTTGATGCATTAGCTTTATCATTTTCAATAACTAAAGAATATGTACTTATAACTGATGATATTAAACTTCAAAAAGCGTGTAAAGAATACAATGTGCATTATATTACGACTAGAGAGATAGTAGAGATTTTTATAGAAAAATAGAGAGGACATAGGGTTCCTCTCTATTTTCTATTTACTTCTTTTCTCGTGATATTCATATAATGCAATAGACACTGCATTAGTAACGTTTAATGAATCAATATTATTTGAATGTCTAATGATTAATGCATTATCATCTAAATATTTATCTGCGATACCAGTAGCTTCATTTCCAAAGACTAATGTAACTAAGTCTTTATCGAATGAACATTCTCTTAAACTCTTCTTCGCTTTTAACATGAATTTATATTGAGTATGTTTATTATATTTATTTGAATAATCATCAATTGAATCAAATGTTTCAATGTTAAGTGAGAATATTGCACCCATTGAAGCTCTGATTACTTTAGGGTTAAAGTAATCTACTCCAGGTTTTGTGATTCCAAAGTTTTTAATCTCAAAACCTAAAGATGATCTCATAATAGTTCCAACGTTACCCATATTAGATGGATTATCCATTAAGATGTGGTCTTCAGTAGGATTAAGTTTAGATGTATATTTCTTGAAGATACCTACAATATATACATTTTCTTTATCACTTAATTTATTGATTAATTTATCATTATATTCAATTAAATTATTAGGGATTAAATTATAGATTTCATCTAAGACATTTTGATTAGTAAAAGTAGAGTGAATTAATACTTTAATCACTTTATCTTTTTGATGACGCAAAAGTTCAATAGTAGGAAATGCGCCTAATGTATATGAATAATCAAATGAGCTTTTATATGTTTTAATTTCCATAAGTTTCCTCCTAGAATTTAATTGTATAGTCAACCAAGTCTTCAGCGAAGCCTTTTTCGTGTGATACTAAGATAATTGAACCTTCATATTCTGCGAGCGCTTCTCTTAAGGCATCTTTAGTTGCCTTATCTAAATGATTAGTAGGTTCATCTAATATTAACACATTACTCTTACGTTTAGTTAAAACACTTAGTCTTACACGTTCAAGTTGTCCACCTGAAAGTTCATTAAGTGGTTTAAAAGCTAAGTCACCACCAATACCTAGACAAGATAAAGTCTTCATACAATCATTAACGGTATAAAGTGGGTAATAGAGTCTTACATAATCAAGTGAATTAATAGATAAATCAATATCTTCTTCTTGAGAGAAATAATTAATGTCGACTGTAGGACCAAATTCAAAATCACCACTAATCTTATCTACTACATTTAATAATGTCTTAAGAAGAGTTGATTTACCTATACCATTTCTTCCAATAATTTCTACTCTTTCGCCTCTTTTAATAGAGAATGTGAGAGGCTCTAAAAGAGGGGCATTATTATAGCCAATCTCAAGATCTTTAATATTTAATACCTTTTCACCTAAAGCTCTTGAGAATGGGAAATGAATAAAGATCTTTTGAGCTGATTCAGGCTTCTCAATTCGCTCAAGCTTTTCAAGCATTTTTCGTCTTGATTGAGCCATTTTCGTAGTAGAAGCTCTGACGATATTCTTTTGAATAAATACTTGTGTACGCTTAATAAATTCCTGTTGTCTCTCATATGATTTAGCTTGGTTTTCAATGCGTTTTTCTCTTTCAGCTAAATAATAATCATATGTACCTTTATATCTAACTATGTCTTTAGAATCAAGTGAATATACGACTTTAGCGATAGATCTTAAGAATTCATTATCGTGAGATATGATTAAGAATGCGCCTTTAAAGTTATTAAGATAATTCTCAAGCCATTCGATATGAGTTTTATCTAGGAAGTTAGTTGGTTCATCCATTAGTATTACATCTGGCTTTTCAAGTAAGATCTTACATAAATATACTTTAGCTTTTTCTCCACCAGATAATTCTTTAAGTCTTCTAGATAAATCTATGTTCGCAAGACCTAAACCAACTATACAGTTATTAATCTCAGGTTCTATTTGATAGAAGTTATCCATTTCAAGAGAGAGTCTTAGTTCTTCTGCCTTATTAAATAATTCTTCTTGTGCTTCACCATCCGCAAGTGATGCTTCAAGATATAGATTATTCAGTCTTTCTTCTCTATCAAATAATTCTTTATATACACCATATAAATAATCTCTAATAGAAATATCAGTTTTAACTTCTAACTGTTGGTCTAGATAAGAATATTTAATTCCATTAAGCCAAGTGATAGTACCTGAATCAGGAGTAAGCTTATCCGCAAGAAGTTTCATGAAAGTTGATTTACCTGAACCATTCTTTCCAACTAGGCATGCGTGTTCT
>JAEEXP010000019.1 GCA_016287865.1 Caryophanales bacterium | reverse complement strand
TAATCCCCCTCTGGATAAATTATTATTTTTATAAGAATAATTATCCAAAATAATTTTTATGCCTAATCCTAACATTAAAAACGCAACAAATGTGCCACAAAATATTCACAGTTTGTGGATTATATAATTGTTTATAATGTTAAAAATAGTGCTAAAACTTCACATTTATTTAGCAACTCTTTATTTTTTATTAAAAAATTCGATAGTAAATAAAATCTATACTTTTTTTAATTTAATTAAAATTATTCATAAAATTTTCATATTTAAGCAAAGAAAAAGCCCTGAATTAACAGGGCTTAATATTCATAGTGGTCGGAAAAGCAGGATTCGAACCTGTGACCCCCTGGTCCCAAACCAGGTGCTCTACCAAGCTGAGCTATTTTCCGAAATCTATGTAAAGCGAGTTAGATAAAGTGGCGCGCCTAGTAGGGGTCGAACCCGCAACCTTCTGATCCGTAGTCAGACGCTCTATCCAATTGAGCTATAGGCGCTCATTTGTCTCGCATATAGTATTTTATCATAAATTCTAAATAACGCAATACCCAATTTTTAATTAAAAAACAATGCTTTTAAGCATTGTCTTTAATTTCTTTATTTTCTAGTAAACTATTTAGAATATTATAAGCTATTCTAGTTGGTTCATTTTTAGTAAGTGGTTTTTCTTTTAATTCGAAACAATATGTATCCATTTCTTTTTCACTCATAATGAACGAAATATATACTTTCTTATTTTCATATGTTACCACTGCTTTTGAAGTAGTGCCTGGATACTTTTCTAAATGTTCTTTAACAAAACCAACTATATTTTGTTTATAGATCTTTTCAAGTGTTTTAGGATATAAGATAAGTAAAACTACAACAGCAGCAAAAGAAACTACAAATGCAATAAATACATATGTAACAGCTTTAAATAATTTTTGTAAGTTAACCACATTATGTGGGTCATTCTTTAATAGAATATATGTAAGCATCATTACTGCTACTGCAATTAATAATGCAAAATATACAATTAAAGAGGCCAATAATCCTTTTTTCATTAAGCCACCGCCTGAAATTTACTAATCTATTATTAATAATATTACAAATATAAATATTTGTCAAAAATTATTTTGACAGAATTTCTACTCCATCCTCAGTAATTACTATTGTGTGTTCAACTTGAGCAGATAATTTGTGGTCTAAAGTTCTAACAGTCCAACCATCATTTTCGTCAACGTAGATATCTCTTCTTCCTTCATTAATCATTGGTTCAATAGTAATAACCATGCCGGGAACGAGTAAACAAGTCTTTTCTCTAACTGAATAATGAAGCACCATTGGATCTTCATGCATCTTACGTCCTACACCATGCCCACAGAATTCTTCTACTACTGTGAAACCTCTTTTATGAGCATACTTTTCAATAGCTAAACCTATATCATTTAATGTTGATTCCCATGGTTTAATTACTTCTATTGCTTTCTTTAAGCATTCTTGAGTAACATAAACAAGTTTATGAGCTTTTTCAGACACATTACCTATTTCATACATTCTTGATGCATCAGCACAATATTTACCATAGAATAATGTAGAATCTACATTAACAATGTCGCCATTTTTGAGTACATCTTTAGTTGATGGAATACCATGACATACTACATCATTAATAGATGTACAAATATGTTTAGGATATCCTTGATAATTGAAATCAGCACTTACACATTTATTTTCATCAAGGAAATTAGTACATAATACATCAATATCTTCAGTAGTCATTCCAGCTTTAATCTTTTCTCCGATTAAATCTAATAGACCATTATTATAAAAGGCAGCTTTTCTAATACCCTCAATTTCATCACTATTTTTAATCCATTCTTTCTTAGGTAGTTTATAACCTTGTCTTTGTTTCTCTTTATATTTAATATCAAATTCTTTATGACAATCTTTATAGTGTTTATTACTACCACACCAACATAAATCTAAATCTTCCATTTATCGCCCTCATCTGCGTATTTATTATAATCTATTATTTCAAATTTATTATTATCATATTTAAGAGTTGATATTGTGACATTTCTTAAATATGATTCCATTCTAATTCTAGGGTCAAGTGCACATAACATACCTTTAATGGTATGAGAATGAGTAACTATTAGTATTCTTTTATTATCGTATTTCTTAACTATATTACTAATAGTTTTGTATACTCTTTCCTCTAATTCTTCATTGGTTTCCATACCTTCTATTTCATTATTCATGATTCTTTCATAGACATGATCATCTATAATAGTTTTCTCAGCTACACCAAATTCTCTTTCAATTAAACCTTCATCAATGATAATATCTTTATCAAAATTAAATACTTCTTTAAAAATAGAGGCTGTATCTTTTGCACGAGATAAAGGACTTGAATAGATATAATCAAATTCAAGACCTTTATTTTTATATTCTTTTGCTTTTTCATATGCGAATGTGATTCCATCTTCGCATAATTTATAATCGGATCTACCTTGGATTAAATGAATCTTGTTTTCATTAGTCCAAGAGTGTCTTATTAGATAAACTACATTCATTATTCTTGATATTTCACTTCGTTAGAAGATTCCTTTCCTTCCATATAAGATATTATATTCTCTTCAGTTGTCTTAGCAATTGAATCTAGCGCTTCTCTTGTGAGGAAGCCTTGGTGACTTGTGACTATTACATTAGGAAATGAAATAAGTCTTGATAATACTTCATCACTAACGATATGATTACTCATATCTTTATAGAAGTAATGAGATTCTTCTTCATATACATCAAGGCAAGCTGCGCCAACCTTCTTTTCTCTTATACCTTCAACCAAAGCCTCAGTATCTACTAAACCACCTCTTGATGTATTAATAATTACTACACCTTTCTTCATCATATTAATAGTAAACTTATTGATCATATATGTGTTTTCTACAGTTAAAGGGCAGTGAAGGCTAATAATATCTGATTCTTTAAATAATTCTTCTAATGATACATATTTAACATCTGTTAATGAAGTATCTGGATATTTATCAAAGGCAAGGATATTCATTCCAAAGCCTTTGCAGATATTAATAAAGGCTTTACCGATTTTTCCTGTACCTATTACGCCTACTGTCTTATTATGAAGATTAAATCCTACAAGACCATTTAGTGAGAAATTAAAGTCTCTACTTCTAATATAAGCTTTATGAGTTCTTCTTATAGATGTGAGGAGGAGTGCCATAGCGTATTCTGCGACTGATTCAGGAGAATAAGCTGGGACTCTATATACTTTAATCTTATCTTTAGCTGCGTATAAATCTACATTATTATATCCAGCGCTTCTTAAGAGTAATAACTTAATTCCCATTTCATTAAGTTTATTTATTACTTCTTCATTAATATTATCGTTAACGAATACAATAACTCCGTCATAACCTTCCGCAAGTTTAATAGTCTTACAAGAAAGTTTTTCTTCAAAGAATGTGTATTCAATACTTGGATTATTTAATTTTTGGAATGATTCTATATCATAAGGTTTTGAGTCAAACATTGCGATTCTCATAATTAGTACCTCCTAACTACATATTATCAAATATTGATAATAAATCAATTAATGTGCACAAAAAGAGGGGATAAATCTCCCCTCTATTCATCATCAGTTTCTACTGATTTAATATTAACTTCAGAACCAGTAATAAGGTAAGTTTTATCACTACTACAATGTGGACAAGTCTTACCATATTTTACTGTTTCATATGTGCCTTTACAGTTTTCACAATAAGTCATAGCTTTAAGTATTATTAAATCAAGAGTACAACCTTTCATTATTTCTGATTTATCAGTAGTCCATTTAAAACAATCTCTAAAATAATCAGGAACTATAGTTGATACTTCTCCAATTTCAAGAGTAACTTTAGATATATGTTTAACATTATTCTCTTTAGCTACTTTTTCTACTTCATCTACGATGTGAAATACTACACCTAACTCATGCATCGTACTTCACACTATTTCCTGTATGAGGGTTAGCCTTTCTAAATTCTTTGTTTTCTCTCTTGTATTGACGTCTCTTAGCTCTCATAATACGAGCTTCTTTAGAGCCAGAATTAAAGATAATCTTAAACATTCTCTTAGTTGCGTATTTTAAGAGACCTGTAATCTTATCTTCAGCACGTCTCATATCAGTCATCTCTGGATGATCTCTATGGAGGTGGATAGCATCAAATTCACAACGAGTTGTACAAAGTCCACAACCAATACACTTATTAGGATCAACTACAGATGCACCACAAGATAAGCATCTTGCTGTTTCAGTCTTAACTTGTTCTTCTGTTAAAGTCTTATGAGCATCTTTGAAACTCATCTTATAGTCGATTCTTTCATCCATTCCAGCTTCTTGACGATCGGCTTTATCATATTCAGGAAGAACGATATCTTCTTTATTAAGTTCTTTGAAGTATCTTCTATCTCTACCAATAGTCATATGAGCATTTAAGTGTACATGTCTATTGAGTGATTCAGCAGCTTCATGGCCTTCTCCAATTGCATCAATTACAAACTTAGGTCCAGTGAATACGTCACCACCAACGAAGATATCTGGATCAGCTGTTTGATAAGTAAACTTATCAGCAACTGGGTAGTTACCATGCCAGAATGTAACTTTAGTATCTTTAAGGAGGTCTCCCCATTCAATTGCTTGACCGATTGCGAATACAATCTTAGATGCAGAAACTTCCATTAAATCATTTTCATCATATTTAGGATTGAATTTACCGAATTCATCAAATACAGATACGCATTTCTTAAATACAATACCAGTAACTTTACCTTCTTTATCAACCTTAACTTCTTTAGGTCCCCAAGAGTTATTGATTTCGATATTTTCTTCTAGAGTTTCTTCTATCTCTTCTTTAGATGCAGGCATATGAGCTCTATCTTCTAGTGAGAACATAGATACTTTAGATGCGCCAAGTCTATGAGATACTCTTGCGCAGTCAACAGCTACGTTACCACCACCAACTACAACTACTTCGCCTTCAATTTTTTGTTTTGGATTATCTAGTGCATCATGTAGGAAGTGTACAGCAATATCAGTGCCTTCTGCTTCATCATTTTTAACACCTGGACGTCTTCCGCCTTGGCAACCAATTGCGATATAGAAGGCTTTATATCCTTGCGCCTTTAAATCAGAAATAGTAATATCTTTACCAACTTCTACTCCGCACTTAATTTCTGCGCCTAATTCTTTAATAATTTCGATTTCAGCTTCAATTACGTCTTTTTCAAGTTTATATGTTGGAATGCCATACATCATCATTCCACCAGGTTTCTTATTCTTTTCAAATACAGTTGGATGGTATCCCATTTGAGCAAGATAATATGCGCATGACAAGCCTGCAGGTCCAGCACCGATAATAGCTATCTTTTCATCCCATTCACCATCAACCTTAGATATTACCTTTTCAGGTACATATCTATTTTCGCTCTTCATTTCAAGGTCGGCTAAGAATTTCTTAACTGCATCAATTGATACAGCCTTATCTACTGTGCCTCTTGTACATGCGTCTTCACAACGTTTATTACATACTCTACCGCATACTGCAGGGAATGGGTTTTCTCTCTTGATTAATGCAAGAGCTTCTCTATATCTTCCTTGAGATGCCATCTTGAGGTAACCTTGTACTGGAACATGGGCAGGACAAGCTGTCTTACATGGTGCAGTACCAGTTGGATATGTATTATAACGAGCTGTATCTCTATAATTTTCATCCCAAGCATATTTGCCCCATCTAATCTTGTCTGGAAGAATAGCTTTTGGATATTCAATAGGACCTTCTTTAGTACATAACTTTTGACCTAATTTAACAGCGCCAGCTGGACATACTTCAACACATCTTCCACAAGCTACGCAGTTTTCAGTTTCAACTTTAGCTGTGAATGAGCTTCTACTCATATGTGGAGTGTTATATAAAAGTGATGTTCTTAAGGCATTACAGATTTCAACATTACAGTTACAGATATCAAAGATATGGTCTTCACCATCAATATTAGTGATTTGGTGAACATATCCATTATCTTCAGCTTTCTTTAAGATTTCTAATGCTTTTTCTTTTGTAATATAGTGAGCTCTACCTGTTTCAACAGTGTAGTCAGCCATATCACCTACTTGGATACACCAGTCGTTGCAGTCATCAGCACAACCTTCTCCAAGCATAGTACGAGATGCTCTACAACTACAAATACCAGCTGAAATATGACCTTCATATTTCTTTAGCCAATAAGAAATCTTTTCAAGTTTTACTGATTCCTTATTCATTTCTACTTCTTTTTCAACTGGGATTACATGCATACCAATTCCCATTCCACCAGGTGCAACCATAGATGTAATGTGTTCAAGAGGTAAGAATGTCATTCTTTCAAAGAAGTTAGCAACAGGTGGATTCTTTGCAATTCTATCTTCACTTGAATTGAATAATTCAGCTGAACCAGGAACATAGTAAGAAAGTCTATATCTCTTTTCCTTTGGTGCATCTTTGATTGGACCATTATCATCATAATGATCTCCGTAATCATATTCTAAGATTCCGTGATAACAAAGATGTTCAACAGTTTCTTTAAATCTTACTGGATCGTCAAAGTTCTTTTTATTTCTTTCAAACATCTGTTCGAAAGTGTACCATTTTCTTTGTTTTAAAGTTAATAGTAGATTTACTTCATCATCATCTAAAACTTCTCTTAATCCCCAATATTCTGGAGAAGTAGATTTTGCACCAAAAAGTTTTACTTGAACATTATCAGTAATCTTACGTCCAAGTTTAAGATAATTCTTCTTTGGGTTTTTCTCTCCTTCATATTTAGAAGTAGTTGCGGGATTCTTTCTGTAAATCTCTGGCATTATTGTGTCCTCCACTTTTTAATAGTTTCTTTTATAAACGAAGCAACTTCATCTATACCATCCCCTCTTTTAGCGGAGATTGTATAAATAACTGCATTCTTGTTTCTCATTAATATATTGTGTTTAGCTCTTTCAATGCTGAAATCAAAATAATCTAATGTATCTATCTTATTGATTAATACTACATCTGATACCTGATACATTAATGGATATTTGAGTGGTTTATCATCACCTTCAGGAACTGAAAGAATAAATAGATTTAAGTGTGATCCTGTGTCAAACTCGGCAGGACACACCATATTTCCGATATTTTCAAGGAAGATTAAATCAAAATGATTATTATCTAGACCATCTAATCCTTCTTTAGTCATATCTGCATCCATGTGGCATTGTCCGTCAGTATGGATTTGGATTGAGTGAGTTCCTGTGAGTTCACTAATCTTTACTGCATCAACGGTTGATTCAACATCAGCTTCCATTACTGCGATTTTAAATTCGTCTTTTAATTTATTAATTAATGCAAGAAGTGTTGTAGTCTTTCCAGCACCTGGAGATGCCATTACATTAATGAAGAAAGTACCCTCATTTTTAAGTTCTTCTCTAGTTCTCTCAGCTCTATTTGAATTCATATCAAATGCGCTCTTTTTTATTTCGATTGTTCTAATTGCCATATTTCACCTATTATCTTAATGTTATCATTAAGTCAAATAAAAGCACAACAAACTTTTTAATTAATAATTAAAATAACTTAATAAATGTGAAAAATATAAGTATATTATTCACAACTTAAGCATTAGATTTGCAATTCTCTTTTAAATAGAGTATATCTACTAAATATATTTTTGAAAAATTAAATCGAAATATATAATATTTATGGTGACGAAATGAAGTACGTAATATTTGTTTTATTAGTCTTAATTTCATATGTATTAGGTTCTATTCCTTTTGGAGTAATAATTGGTAGATCTAAAGGTAAAGATTTAACTAAAGAAGGCTCAGGAAATATTGGAACTACTAATGCGACAAGAGTTCTTGGGATAGTATCAGGAATATGTGTTGGAATATGTGATATTCTAAAGGGCACAATTATAATAATTCTTGTTCATATTCTAGAACATTACAATGTTTGGTATAACCCAATTATTGTTGATGGTGAAAGCTTATATGTTATATATGGTTTCGCTGCGGTTATTGGACATTGTTATTCTTGTTTCTTAAATAAGAAAGGCGGTAAAGCCGTTGCTACAAGTTTTGGAGTACTTCTTGTTTGTTTCCCTTGGTCATCACTTGGAGCTGCTATCATATTTGGAATCACTTTAGCTTTATGGGGATATGTTTCAGTATCTAGTACATCAGCCACATTAACTGGACTTATTATGTCTTGGATTATATATGGAATAAATGATGGTAATTATATATCTTGTATCTTCTTAACTTTAATGGCTATCTTAATCGTTATTAAACATAAAGAAAACTATAAGAGGTTAGTTGAAGGTACAGAATCATGCTTTAAAAAGAATAAAGGACTACATCACGTGTAGTCCTTTTATTTATTATTCAGATGCTTGAGCAAAGTTCTCAATCTCTTTTAAAATTGATTTATCTAAGAAGGAATCTCCTGTAGATATTACTACATTGAGCACTTTTTCATCATCAGATACTCTTACGATTAAGACACTGTTTTCCTCTGGAAGTTCAGATTTAATTCTTTCTATTTCTTTTTGGAACTGTTCAGTTTCTACATATCTTTCATCATAAGTTCTATATTTCTTTCTGATGATTCCATATAATTCTAAGTTCTCAGTTAACTTTTCAAGTGTTCTATTAGTTTCACTTAATACTTCAAGAATCATAAGTGAAGTTAAGAGTCCATCACCACCTGATGATAATCTTGATAAGATTATGTGTCCATATGGTTCACCACCAAGCGAACCTTTTACTTCATTTAGTTTAACACTGACATTCTTATCACCTATGCCGGATGTCACAACATTTATTTCTTCTTTTTCTAGTGATAACTTAAGTCCTGGGTTTGAATCTTCACTCACTACTACTAAGTTATTATCTAACTTCTTATTATTTTTATAGTAGTTTGCGAGAACGTATGTGATTTTATCTCCATCATATACGTTTCCTTTTTTATCAGTAATTATTACTCTATCTCCATCACCATCAAAGGCAAAGCCATAATCACATGATTCAAGTTTAACAATACTCTTAACGTTTGCTAGATATCCTGAACCACATTTAAGGTTAATGTTTTTACCATCTGGAGCGTTAGCTACTACTGTCTTTCTAAAATCATAATAAGATAAGATTTCTCTATATAAGTTTGTGAGTGATCCATTAGAAAAGTCGAAAGCAATCTTATAGTTAGATGCAATCTTAAATGATTTTAATAGTTTTGTATAAGGATAGATTGAGAAGAATGGAAGTGGAGCACCATATACTGGAATATTCTTACCCATATTTGATTCAAGAACCAAAGCTTGTTCATCATTGAGTTTAATTCCTTTTACTGCAATCTTAATACCACTCTTTTCATAGGTGTTATGACTACCAGTAATCATTACACCTATTGAGTTATAGTATTTAGATAAATAGATAAGACATGGTGTAGTTGTGACATTTAAATCATATACATAAAAACCTACATCTTTAAGTCCTTCTACTAAAGCATCTTTTAATACTTTACTAGATTCTCTAGTATCCATTCCGACAATACAAGTATTAATCTTGAAGCAACCTAAAGCATGCGCCACTTTCTTAACAAGTTGTGGCGTAATATCTATTAATGCTTCTCCTCTAATTCCATCTGTGCCAAAATACTTTTTCATACTAATATCCTAAAAGTCTAAATACTTCGCTAATATCATCATTAATTACTAGCGTAGCATCTTTATTTTTGTATACATCAGATTTATTAATAATTACTAAGTTTCTTCCATTAAAGTATTCTACAAATTGTGCGGCTGGGTAAACTGAAAGCGATGTACCACCAATAATAAGTGTATCAGCTTCACTAATCTCTTTAATCGCATTCATTATAGAATTATAATCAAGTGATTCTTCATATAGTACTACATCAGGTTTAACTATTCCACCACATGTACAACGTGGAACACCTTTTGAATTTAAAACGTAATCTAAATCATATGATTTATGACATTTCATACAGTAATTTCTCATTACTGATCCGTGTAGTTCTATTACATTTTTAGTACCCGCAAGGGTATGAAGATTATCAATGTTTTGAGTGATTACTGCCTTAAGTATTCCTAATTCTTCTAGTTTAGTTAGTACTTTATGGCAGTAATTAGGCTTCGCATCCTTAAAACATAATTTCTCTTTATATACTTCAAAGAAAATGTCAGGATGAGACATAAAGAATGAATGAGAAATAATCCTTTCAATAGGGATTGTGCCATAAGTTTCATTATAGATTCCATTTGAACTTCTAAAATCTGGGATATTTGAGGCCGTAGAAACACCAGCACCTCCAAAAAATACGAGATGTTTAGAATTATCTATAATTTCTCTTAAAGCATCTATTTTTTCTTTATTCATCTTCTTTTTGAGCTTTTTCAATTAATAAATCTAAAACAGTAATTCTGTTGTTTACAATCTTTTTAACTGTGAAGATTAAGTTTACATATTCTACGCCTTCATCTTCACTTAATTCATCGTAGTTAACTTTCTTAACTACTTTGAATGTAACTTTATCATCAACCTCGGCGATACGTTCAAGTGAATCTTGAACCCAACCGCCTACTGTAGTTGAATCATTATCTTCTTGTTCATCTTCGATGTCTAATTCTTCAAATAGGTTATGAATTTCAAGGTCACCATTAACTTCAAAGTGGTTAGGTTCTATTTCATTAATTCTAAATGGAACATCATCGTGTTCATCGAAGATTTCACCAACTACTTCTTCAAGAGTATCTTCCATAGTAACGATACCATCAAATCCAGCATATTCATCAAGAACAATACCCATATGAACGTTTTCTTTCTTAAGAAGTGAGAGTAGGTTATCCGCTCTCATAGAACCTACTACAAAGAGTGGTTTACTCATAATACGTTTAAGTGAGAAAGTCTTATTGTTTATATATGCCTTAAAGAAATCTTTTTCATATAATACACCAACAATATGATCAATTGTATCTTCGTATACTGGGATTCTTGAATATTGGTAATCAAAGAATATCTTTTTGATTTCTTCTTTATCAGTTTCAGTATCGATTGCGATAACGTCAACTCTTGGAGTCATAATGTCTTTTACTTCAATGTTAGATAAGTCTAAGACATTTTGAAGCATTGTAGCTTCGTCATTATCAATTTCACCTGCATCTTCCATTGTATCAATGATATTTTCAAGATCATCTGATGTTACTTCACTTTGTGGATCCTCATCCTTTTTCTTCATAGCGAGGCTATTAAGTTTATATAGCGGATATGAGATAGGTGTGAATAACATTACGACAAAATAAAGAAGTCCAGAATATCTTAACGCAAGCTTTTCAGAATTATTCTTTCCTCTTGTCTTAGGAATTACTTCACCAAAGATTAATACAATCACAGTAATTGCGACAGTATTTACAATATCTACCCAAGATGCTTCTTTATAATTACTAAAAATCTCTAAGAATATTCTAAGTCCTAGAGTTGAAATACCAATATTTACTAAGTTGTTACCGATTAAGATAACACTTAATACTCTTTCAAAATTTTCTGTTATCCAAAGTGCTTTTCTAGCTCCTTTTTTATTATCATCAATAGATGTCATAAGTTTTGCTTCAGACACACTAGAATACACTATCTCAGTCATTGAGAAAAATGATGATAATATTAAAAGAACTAGAATTATAGCAGCATAAATTAAAATCTTACCAGTAGATGTTAATGCTAATAAGGGTATAGGATTCTCCATATATTATTCCTTAGCTCTAGAATCATATTTGGCTGTTTCAGTATTAACTATTACTAAGTCACCTGTGTTAATAAACATAGGAACTCTGATAACAAGACCAGTTTCTAGAGTTGCTTCTTTTTGAGTGTTAGTTTGAGAGTTACCTTTATCTCCCATTGGAGTATCAGCTACTCTTAAAGTTACTTTATCTGGGAGAATAACACCTAAAATTTCTCCTTCATAAGTTCTAATTTGAACATTGTTTCCCATAACGATGAATTGTAATTCTCTTTGAATCATTGATTTAGGAATTTCAATTTGTTCATAAGTATCATTATTCATGAAGATAGCTTTATCACCTTCATCATAAAGATAGTTCATTTCTCTCTTATCAACTTGTACTTCTTCGAGTTTTTCAGAACCATTGAATGTATAGTTTAAAGTTGCACCGTTTCTTAAATTGTATAACTTAGTTTGAACGAATGATCCACCTCTATATTTAGGAACTCTCATAAACTCTAAAACTGTATATAAGTTGCCATCCCAAAGAAATGTAAATCCATTTTTGAATACACTAGTATCCATAATTACCTCCTAATTAATAATTTATCGTTATAAATTATACCTAAAAATCTCAAATATGTCTATATATAGAAACTTCGATAATAAAATATTTGAAATAAATATGAAAAACTTGTAGAATATTCAAAGAGGTATTTTATATGAATTTATTTATTTTATTCGCAGAAGGCGGAAACGGAACAACTAATCAACTTGGAACTTGGTATTGGATGATTCTTGCAATTGGAATTGGTTTCCTTGTAATGCTTCTTTTATCAAAACGAAATAGATGGGATAAAGATAGACTCGCATATCTTGATACACAAGAATTCTTAGACACAATGAGAAAGGGCTCTTTAGTAGATACTAGAAAAGAGGAAGATATTGAAAAGACTGGAAAGATTGTTGGTTCAAGAAACTTCCCTGGAGCATCAGGTGCTAGAGATGCAAAAGTAAGAAAAGATTTACCAATCTTCTTATATGATCAAGCTGGTTCAAATAGACTTAAAGGTATAGCTGCAAAATACATTAAAAATGGTGCAGTTATGGTATACGTTTTAAAAGGCGGATACGAAGAATATAAAGCTTATATTGAAAGACGTAATAAATAATAAAAATAACTGAGATTTTAGCCATCTCAGTTATTTTTTTATAAACTCAATTACTCTAGATTTAATGTCTTCAAAATAGCCTTCTTTTGTGGTGTCAAACCACTCAACTTTCATCTGATTTTTAAACCATGTATATTGACGTTTTGCGAAGTTTCTTGAGTGTTGTTTTATTTTATCAATTGCCTCTTCTAATGAACACAATCCATCAAAGTATTCATATAATTCTCTATATCCAATTGAGAGTACTGAATTACTTCTTATACCTTTATCATAGAGTGATTTTACTTCTTCAATTAATCCATCTTCTACCATCTTATGAACACGTTTGTTGATTCTATCATAAAGAAGTTCTCTATCCATTGTAAGACCAATTATTAATGAATCATAGAGTGGTTCATTTTTATTTATTGAAACTTCTTCTCCTGATTCATAAATCTCTAAATGTCTTTCTAGTCTTTTTCTATTATTTAAATCAGGAATTTCTGGATCATTTAATTCAAGTAATTTATTTCTAATTTCTTCATTTGAAAGATTACTATAGTCATTATGTCTTTCTTCTTTAGTGAAATCATAATCATATAATGCAGCCTTAATATAGAATCCAGTGCCACCACAAATGATCGGAATCATTCCTTTAGATGTAATTTCATCTATTAATTTACGAGCATTAGATTGGAATGATGCGACACTATAATCTTCAGTAGGTTCTAGGATATCAATTAAATGGTGTTTAACACCTTCCATTTCTTCTTTAGTTATTTTAGCTGAACCAATGTTTAAAGAGCGGTAAACTTGAACTGAGTCACCACTAATTATTTCGGTATTTAATTCTTTTGCGAGTTTTACTGATACGCTAGTCTTACCACTAGCTGTAGGTCCAACTATAACTATTACTTTTTTCATTTTTTTAATTTAGGCATTTAAGAATAATTCTACATCAAACATATATTCATTAGTGTTATTTGTTTGATTATTATTAGTAATCATTAATTTAGCTTCATTTAATTGTATACTTTTTAGTACATAATTATATTCTTTATGTTTTAGAAACACAAAACGCAAATATGTTTCTATTTTACAACTATAAATTGAATTCTCAAAACTTAATATCAAATCATATGTATCTCCATATAACCTATTAAAATAATCCACATTCATAGTTATATAATCGTCGAATTCTGAAAATTTAATACGCACATCAATTTTATAGAAATATGTTTTATCTCTATACCAATTAAACCTAAAGGTATTTGCTTTATTTATGTTTTTTTTATATTCTTCTTTTGAAATAGTTTTTATTTCTAAACAAATATTTTCGATTTTATAATCATCTGAAGGAGTAATTAACTGCTTATTAACATATTCGCCCTCGAATATTTTAGCTTTATTTGCTTTATATGTGTTGTTTCTTATAATTAAAACACTAAAAAAAGCTGAAACTATAGAAACAACTACAATTATTATCAAAATTATACCAACCATTGTTTTTTTGTTCATTATTAAAACCTCAAAAATATGTTTTATAAATACGCCTGGTATAACTATTAAAAATCTAATATCCAGTCCAAGGTCCAACTATAACTATTACTTTTTTCATTCTATATTACCTTGGTATTCAAAAATATAATTACCTGTATTATAATCGTGCAAATAGTTGCCTTTTTCATCTTTTTCCATCGACCATATTATTATTTCATCTTCACATTCAATAGATACTAATTCGCTTTTATATTTTTTATTTGGTTTAAGATTATAACCATCAGACCAAATTCGAAATTCAACTGAATGGCAAGAATAATCATCTATAATTATTTCTATATCAGTTGGTCCATTCCTAGTAAATGCTTCGTTTTTATGGTAATAGAAAATATTGGTTGCGTATTCTTTATATTCAGATTCAAAAGCAAATTTTACAAACGCTTTAACAATGAAAAAGCTGTCTTTGTCTCTTGGTCCAATATACATAATATTTTTATTATCATTTGACGATAACTGTTCATATTCATCGTAAGAAATTCTTGTAAAAACAAAATAAGTCTCATCAATAATTAAATCATCTCTTATTTTAATATCCTCAACACATAGATATTTTCCATCAAAAGTATGAAATCTATTTTTAGAGTTGTAAATAACTCCATGAATCCACATCATACCTATAATAGTGTATTCCCAAAAAATGCAAGCCAAAGCAATGACTACTAAAAATGCCAATAATACATATCTTCCTACTTTTCTATCCTTTTTAAGCCATTTTGCTTTAATTTCTTGTTCAGTCATATTTACTAATTAAAAGGGATGAATTATCATCCCTCATTTATTATTTAATTACTCCAAAATACTTTAATGCGAAGAATGCTACTGCGGCTACAAGTACTAAGAAGATAATAAGGATTGTGATTCTAAGTGCCTTATCTTTTCTACTCTTTTTCTTGTAGTAGTCTTTAATGATGTCTCTGATTTCAACATCTACAGATTCATCATATTCAAGTTCTCTTTCTTCATGTTCTTCAACTGGTGCTGGAGCTGGTTTAACTTCTTCTTTGACTTCTTCTTGAACAGGAGCTTCTTCAACTACCTCTTCTTGAGGGGCTTCTTCTTGAGGAGCTTCTTCAACTACAGGTTCTTCTTGAACAGGTTCAACTTTTTCCTCTTCAACTGGAGCCTCTTCAACTACTGGTTCAGCTTTTTCCTCTTCAACTGGAGTTTCCATTTCTACATATTGATTAGTAGTTGGGATTTCTTGAGCTTCAACTTCATCCTCAGGAACACCTTCAAATACTTTTTCAGGATCTGTATCAACTTCTTCCTCTTCAGGAATGAAATCATAGTCGAATAAATCCTTTTCAATATCTTCGTTATATTTATTTAAACTAAATACAATGAATTCAACCATATCACCTTTCTTAAGGTCAGTTGAAATCTTGAATCCTTTTTCTTTTGAATATTGAGTAAGTTCAAGAATTGGTTTTGGTTGGAGTGCAACTTTTTCATCTTCAGTGAGTCTGAATCTTGCGGCAATTAATTCAAGGAGTTGTCCTTTGTTCATTCTCTTTGGAACGTTTACTCCATATTTAGCACCTAAGTCTCTAATTTGGTTTAATGTATAAGTCTTACATACGGCTTCTTTAAGGATAGATAATTGAATACCATCTAAATATCCTTTAGGTGTATAGAATAAATCTCTAAATTGAACTCTTACCTTTTCATAGTTTTCTTGTGCACCATCAGTTGAACCTTTTAGTTTTGATAATGCCTTTTCAAAAGCTATTGTAGTATTGAACTTTTCTTTATTTAAGAGGAAGAATCTCATAAATAAGTTTTTATATTCACATGGGTGAAGAGAGTAATTGTATTCTTTATCTGTAGCTTCAGTTAAATAGATAGAAAAATATTGATCATACTTTCTTAAACGATATTTAAATTCATCTGAATATTTTGCGTATTCTTCTTTATCAAATACATATTTTTTAAAGAAGTTAACAAGTAAAAATCTATCCACAAAATCAGGAACCCAGATGTGGTTATCTTTAAATACTCTAACTAAATCTTCACTTGATACTTTTTCATACTGTTTGGCTTCTTCAATAAGCGCATTTAATTTCTCTTTATCCATTAGACTTTCCTCACATTGTCATTTATTATTATAATTTTATAATTAAATAATAATAAAATCAACAAAAAATAGAAAAAAGGCTAAATTAAGTTATTTTCTTAATGTAGCCTAATAGTGTTTAAATTGACAATTCTTCCCTAAATATCTTGGAAATTAGGGAAGAAAGATTAGATAATTCATGTAAAGAATCTATGAATTCTGAAACCATAGGATCATCCTTATGATTATCTATTTCATCAATAGTTTTATATTTATTTTTAAGATAGATGGCGAGTTCTCTCGCCCTTTTTCCTTCCTTTAGATTTTCTAAATCATTAAGTAATATATCTAATGAGTTATTCAACATATTCACCATCAAGTGACCAAGTCTTAGCTTCAGTTACTTTAACATTTACAATTTTACCAATTAATGATTTATCACCTTTAACGTTTATGAGTTTACCATTTTCATTGTATCCCATAAGCATATTAGGGTCATTCTTTGATTCACCTTCAATTAATACTTTTTGAATAGTATTTAAGAATCTCATTGAACCTTTCTTGTATCCTTCATTGATTAACTCATTAAGTTTATAGAGTCTTTCGTGAGCTACATCTTCAGGAACTTGTTCAGTATATGATGCAGCAGGTGTTCCTTCTCTTGGTGAATAGATAAATGTGAAAGCACCTTCATAGTCACATTCTTTAACAAGTGATAAAGTCTCTTCAAACTGTTCCTCAGTTTCGCCAGGGAATGCCACAATGATATCAGTAGTGAGTGAAATATTTGGAATAGCTTCTTTAATCTTTTTAACAAGTGATAAATAAGTTTCTCTTGTATATCTTCTATTCATTCTCTTGAGCACTTCATTAGAACCTGATTGAACTGGAAGATGAAGTTGAGGCATAATGTTTCC
>JAEEXP010000004.1 GCA_016287865.1 Caryophanales bacterium | reverse complement strand
TACCGCCACTGATTGGTCCTACAGTGTATGCGAGAACCATAATAGACATACCGAATGCTGCTGCAATAGCTACTACTGCGCCAGCAGTTCCAGCTTGTCCTGCGAATGTGAGTCCCATAGCTGTTCCACAACCGATTAATACTAGAATGGCTGTTGCTAGGAATTCAGAAAAAAACTTTTTAACCATATTTTACCCTCCATGGTTTAATGTAATTACATACCTGTATTATACAATAATTTTAATTTATGAAAAGTTTATGAGTAAAATAAGCTTATAAAAGTTATTTAATTGTTAGAATGTTGTGAATTATTGTAAAGACAATTGAATAATGTGATAATAAACCATAATTATTTTAAGGAGATATTATGGAAAAGAAACTTAATATATTTTGTATAGCTACTGCACTTTGTTCATTCATTGTTGCGTTTGTCGCATTAGTATTATCAATTATTTCATTCTCATATAGAGATGATAAACAATATGTTTTATACCTTGGAACTAATGATAAAGATACTAATCAAATGGTATTTGAATCAAAAGATGCTTGTAAGAATAAACTAAAAGAAATTCTTGTTGAAGATTTTGGTGGATACACTATTAGTGAGGCAGAAGGTGGATGGAAAGATGGTGAAACATTCTATCAAGAATATACACTAATTATCTATTTAAGTGATACAGATATTGATGCCGTACATAAATTATGCGATAAACTTGTTGTAGTGTTTAGACAAAGTTCTGTTTTAATAGAAACAAATAAAACGAAAACAGAATTCTATTCAGGTAAATAAAAAAAGAAGGAGTAAGACGAACTTACTCCTTTTTATTTACTTATTAAGCTTTGTTTACAGAACCAAACATTTGCATTTTGATTCTAACGATTTCTTTAATTCCTTCTACACCTGGAGCTAAGAGTTTTCTAGGATCAAATCCTTTGCCTTCTCTATCTTTTCCAGCTTCGATATATTTTCTAATAGCTTCTTGGAAGTATAATTGGCATTCAGTATTTACGTTAATCTTACAAACACCTAAAGAAATAGCTTTCTTGATTTGGTCTTCTGGAATACCAGTTCCGCCGTGAAGAACAAGTGGCATATCACCAACTCTTTCTTTAATCTTCTTTAAAGCGTCGAAATCAAGACCTTGCCAGTTAGCTGGATATTTACCATGGATATTTCCAATACCAGCAGCGAGCATATCGATTCCTGTTTCTTTTAATGTGAAGCATTCTTCTGGATCAGCAACTTCGCCTCTTCCGATAACTCCGTCTTCTTCACCGCCGATTGTACCAACTTCAGCTTCAACTGTAGCACCTAAGAAGTGAGCTTTAGCTACGATATCTCTTGTCTTAGCTAAGTTTTCTTCTAGTGGATAATGTGAACCATCAAACATAACAGAAGTGAAACCAGCACGTAAAGCTTGTTGTGCACCTTCATATGTTCCATGATCTAAGTGAAGAGCTACTGGAACAGTGATTCCCATATCTTCAACCATAGCTTTAACCATTTGTGTAACTGTATTGAAACCAGTCATATACTTTTTAGCACCTTCAGATACACCGAGCATTACAGGGCTATGTAATTCTTCTGCAACTTCAAGAATAGCTTTAGTCCATTCTAAGTTGTTGATGTTGAATGCACCTACAGCATAATGTCCTTCCATTGCTTTAATCATCATTTCTTTTGCATTAACTAGTGGCATATTTAATTAATCTCCTTTAAACTTTTATATATTATATATAACCTTTATTATTATACTATATTTTTAATGGTAATTAAAATCATATGGTAATCATAAAACTATAAAAATAATATTATTAATTATTTATAATTAAAAATATTCCTTTTATGATATAGTATTAAAAGTGATTATAATTAGGTAGGATTATTCTATGACCGCGGAAATTATTATTCAAATTATATTATTTGGTATAGCTCTTGCGATGGATGCTTTCGCAGTATCTGTTACTGATGGTTTAGTTTATAGCGATATAAACAAAAAGAAATCAGTATTTATCGCATCACTATTTGGCCTATTCCAAGCTGTTATGCCTCTATCAAGTTTCTTGTTAATTGAATTAATTACTAAACTTGTAGGAGAATCTGGCGGAGAAAAGACTGGAAATATCTTATCTATCGTAATTACTTGGGTATCATTTGGCCTATTACTCTTTATTGGTATAAAGATGCTAATAGAAGGTATTAAAGATACTAAATGTACTGAGGAAAAAGAACCAAAGAAATTTTCA
Organism: Caryophanales bacterium; assembly: GCA_016287865.1. Lineage (GTDB taxonomy): Bacteria > Bacillota_I > Bacilli_A > Izemoplasmatales > UBA1188 > UBA1188. The sequence goes on along the minus strand of JAEEXP010000004.1, from coordinate 57,963 downwards.
TATAAAGAAGTATTTATTATGGCTATTGCGACATCAATAGATGCGATGGCCGTAGGCGTAAGTCTTCATGGTGGAATTTCTACTATGTCTACTATTTGGCTTCATATCGTAATCATTATGGTTATTACATTTATCTTCTGTATTATTGGTTTATGTCTTGGTAAAGTAATATACAAATTATTTAAGGGTAAATATGAGATTACCGTAATAATAGGTGGATGCATTTTAATACTTTTAGGTATTTGGGTATTGTTATCTCATTATTTAGGTATTTAATTAATTAAAAAGTGTTAAAATATTGATAATAAAATATTTTAAGGAGCTTACATAAATGAAATATTGTACTAAGTGTGGAAAAGAATTAGTAGATGAAGCAGTAGTATGTACTGGTTGTGGATGCCCAGTAGGTCAAGCACCTAAAGCATCAGCATCTAATTCAAATAAACAAACAATGAGAGAAGCAGCAAGAATTATTATGATTGTTTTCACAGTTTTTACTGGTTTTGCAATCATTCCTCTATGCTGGATGATTCCTATGACAGTTTATTTAAACAATAGAGTTAAAAATAACGAAGAAATATCTCTCGCATATAAAATCTGTTGTTTATTATTCTGTGGAACAGTTCCTGGAATTCTCTTATTACTTGAAGATATTTAGAATAATTAAAATAACTCTTATGGCTAGCCCCATAAGAGTTATTTTTTTATTTGATTATATATTGATTCATTTTTGATGATTTAACTATTTCACCATTATTTTTATAAATAATGCATTCTAAATCATCATGACTATTCACAAATTCAATTGCCTTCACTGAACTCATCATAAATAAACTAGTAGAATAGATATCTCCAATCATCGGGTCTTTAAGAATAATAGAAATAGATCTTATATCAGTTACTGCGCTTTCTTTAGTGTTTATATCAAGTATATGTGAATAGATTCTATTACTATAAGTAAAGTACCTTTGATAATCACCTGATGTAACTATTGAATAACCTGGCTTTAAATTAATAATAGAATAAACGTTCTTTTTATCGCTTGGATTAATTAATCCTACATAATAACCATTATCTTTTCTTTTTGGGTTACCATAATTTGTGTAAATATTTGATTGACCCATATCGATAATGTATTTAAGGTTTAGAGATTCATAATAATCAATTAGTATTTTAGAAACATATCCTTTTACTATTCCACCTAAATCTATACTCATATTGTCAGTAAGTGTGATAGTTTCATTAGATTCATCAATAACAATTTTTGATGTATCTTTTTCAACTATTAAAGAAGAAGCATCTGGAAGAGAAGTGTTTTTTTCATTGTTTGTTTCATCAGCTTCATTATAGGATTCAAAGTAAGGATGCCATAAATCACTTACACTACCGATTAAAATATTAAAGTATTCTGAAACCCCATAATTTTTAATCGAGTCTTTGAGTAATTCAATTAATCTTTTATCAACTTTAACATTTGTTTTATTTTTGTTTAGTGAATATATTCCTTTAAGATTATTAGTTTCTTCTTCATACCTATTTGTGATAATATGATAATCTCTTAAGATTTCGTTTGTTTTATTGAATGTTTCTTTTTGATCTACATTTGAATAGATAGTAATTCTAATCATAGTATCAAAATAAGTGTAATCACGAACTTGTGCTTTACTTGCTTTACATGATGATAGAAGCAGAAGCCCCATAAAAAGAATAAGTGTATTTAATAATTTTCTCATAAATACACCTTCTCTATAATCTCGCCTCTAATAAGATAGTTAAGTCCTAGTGGAGCTAATTCTTCTAAGAAGTGAGAGTAATCTTCTGACTTAAAAGTAATAGTATATGAAACTGTATCATGGAATTCTTTTGATACTTTAATGGCTTTTAATATCTTTTTATCTATAAATGAAATATACTTATAATCAAAAACAATTTCAAAGGTAATAACATTAGCTTCTTGAGTAAGTTGTGAATTTTTAATGCATTCAACAATACTCTCTGTATAAGCTCTAATTAAGCCTCCAGCACCTAGTTTTATTCCGCCAAAATATCTAATAGTAACCGCAAGAACGTTGTTTAAATCGTTCTTTTTTAATACCTCAAGAGTAGGTACTCCTGCGGTTCCTTTAGGCTCACCATTATCGGTCGAATGCATAATATCCCCTAAAACGTATGCATAAACGATATGAGTAGAATCATAAAACTCTTTATTTAGATCTTTTAAAATATCTTTCACCTCATCCACACTTTCAATATGATAAAGAATCGATTTAAAAGTCGATTTTTCAATTGTTATCTCAGATTCAGTGGTTTCTTTAATAGACTTTGACATGACTAAATTATATCATAATTTAAATGATAAATATGTGTTATTGTTGAAAAAAATGCTTAATATCTATATAATTTAGATATTAAGGGTGATTATTATGAAGAAGATTTTTATTGCAGTATTATTATGTTTATTATCATTAACTCTTATATCTTGTGATAAGAAAACTGAGGCTACAAAAACTAGCCCTGTTTCTAGTACGACTACAACAAAGTCAAATCAAACTACTAAACCTACCACAACATTAACTAATGATGAACTTACAGATTATTACTATAAAGAAATGATAAAGACGGCTAAATCTAATAAATCTAGAGTTGCTTATTATACATTTAGTTTAAAAGGTTCAACAACTAAAGCCACTATTGGTATTGATTTAACTGAAGACAAAGCCGGAAAACTATTATTTAATTTTAAATTAGATAAAGGAACTGGTCTTAATCCTGATATTTCTGTAATATTAAGTCTTAAAGATTTAGAAAATTCAGAAACAGAAGATTTCTTATTTGTTAGCGTATCTAAAGATGTGCTTGCTGCAAGAAAGATTGAAAAAGAAGCATTAGATAAAGATGAATATTTAGCTTCAGAAGATTATAAAGAACTTAAAGATATTAAATATGCAGTAAATATGACTAGTCTTTTAAACTTCAAACTTACTGATTATATTGATATTGATCTTGGAGGTATATCTTCATTCTTATCTACTACAATTCGTGGACTATTAGCTACTATTTTATTAAGTTCAAATAGAACTGTAGGTGCCGCAACTACTAATCTAATTAGAACATTAACTTTAATTGGATTAATGGATTCTGATGGAAAGATTAATGTTGATAGAACTGCTGATGTTGTAAAAACTATCATTTATACAATAAAGAAAAAAGAATACGAAGGTCAAACTAAGAAATTATTATCTTTAAACGCTGAAATTAATTCTATGGTTGATCCAGTTGTTAAGGATTTAAAAGAAAGAACTAATGCAATTAAAGTAATAGATGATGAGACTAAAACTGAATTTGGTTATGAATTTGAAATAACTGGAGTAAAAGAACTACTTGAATCATTAAAAGTTGATATTGATTTAGATGTTGATGCAATGATTAATGCTAAATTAATCTTTACTCAAACTAAAGAAACAGGTGCTTCTAACTCAATAGGTTTATCTTTATATGCTGGCGCTATTAAATTAGCTAGTATTGATGTTGAGACTTCTCATGAAACCGATGTTGAATTTGATACAAATAAAGATAACTACTTTGTAGTTGATTTTGATGAAGTAAAAGCTTTACTTGATATGTTTAAACAGGAATAAATATGGAAAACGATAATAAATTATTAGCTGGCGCAATTAAAATACTCGAAAAACTCAACGAAAAAGGCTATGAAGCTTATATGGTTGGAGGTTTTGTTAGGGACTATCAGCTTGGAATGGAAGGAAAAGATATTGATATCACAACCAACGCTTTACCAAACGTAGTTCAAGAACTATTCCCAAATAATTTCTCTAAATCATTAAAGTTTAAGACTGTAAACGTTAGAGAAGGTGATTATGTATATGAAATCACCACTTATAGAGTAGATAAATCTTATAAAGATCATAGACATCCAGAATCTAAAGTTTCTTTGTCTTTAAAAGAAGACGTTAAAAGAAGAGACTTTACTGTGAATGCTATGTGCATGGATAAAGATTTAAAATTAATTGATTACGTTGGCGGAATTAATGATTTAAAACTTCATATATTAAGATGTGTTGGTTCTCCTAAAAGAAGATTTAATGAAGATGCATTAAGAATGTTTAGAGCGTTCCGCTTTGCGGCACGTTTAGATTTTAAGATTGATTCATTAACTTTTGAGGGAATTGTATCTAACGCAAATCTAGTTAAATACTTATCTAAAGAACGTATAAGAACTGAACTTGAAGAAACAGTGGAAGCTCCATACTTTAAGAGTGTGCTTCCTCAAATGCTTGATTCAGGAATCTTTAAATCACTTCCAGATATCAACGAAGCTTTAGGTTTAATTAACGTCGCATACAAACCATTTAAGTTTATGAATCTAATGGTTTTAGCTTCATTCCTTAAAGGCGAAGTCACAAATGATGTGTTATTCACAAAAAAGGAAAGAAGATATATTGAAGATGCAATGTTCTTTATGAATTTACTTAAAGAAAGAAAACTCACTCCATTTGATATTTTTGATAGAGATATTCAAGCTTTATATGAAGCTCAAGCCTCTTTGTCATTAATTAAGAGTTGCCCATATAAACTAAGTGATTTAGATGAACTCGTAAATAATCTTCCAATTAAGAAAGCTAAAGAATTAAATATCACTGGAAATGATATTAAAGATGCTTTAAAGATTGAAGATTCAAAAGATATTAAAGATTATATAACTGAACTTGAAAAGGCAGTTATATATAATAAGGTAGAAAATGATACTCAAAAATTAGTTGAGTATTTGAAAGGAACTATAGCTTAAGTGAAAAATACTTTTTATGCTTATTTGGATGATTTTGATGAAATAACTATTATTATCGATAAGAATAATTATCATCCAAATAATAAATATTTCTTAAAGGGAAATAATGAAATTATTGATTTAAATATAGAAGAAACCATATCTCTTGGCGATTTTGAAAAACTAATCGTTACTTTTGATGCGTATATAGATTTGCCTCAAACATATTATGTTTCAGATGAATTTAATAATAAGACAGAACTATTTGAAGGTAAAATAGTTAGAAGTCCGCTCTTTGACCAAATCTATTATTATAAAAAGAATGATTTGGGATATGTTTATAGTAAAGAATTTACTAAATTTAAGATTTGGAGTCCTATCGCTAAAAAGATTACTCTAGAATTAGTATCTCCAAAAGGTGAAACTGAATTTGTTGAGGTTAAATATAAAAATCAAGGCGTATGGAGAGTTGTGATTGATAAAGACTTAGATAGATATAAATATAGATATCATGTCTATGTGAATGGTGAAACCAAGGTGACTCTAGACCCTTACGCTATCTCATCTAATGCGAATTCTACATATAATTATGTGGTAGATAAATCAAAGTTCTATCAAATGAAGTATCTTAAGAATAATAGACCTGATAATAAACTTAAATCTATTATTTATGAAACTTCATTTAGAGATTTTACTTCAGCCTTTAAAGAAAAAAATGAAAGAAGTACTTATAAGTTCTTTGTGGATGATATTTTAAATAATCAAGGATTTGGACTTAAATACTTAAAAGATTTAGGTATTACTCATATTGAACTTATGCCTTTCTATTCATTTGATGATGTAGATGAACTAGATAGATTTAAGAAATATAACTGGGGATATAACCCAAGAGAATTAAATGTTCCATCTGGACTATACACATTAAACCCAGATGATCCTTATCAAAGAATAAATGATTTAAAATATGCGATAGATATTATTCATAAAGAAGGACTATGCGTCATTATGGACGCTGTATATAATCATGTGTTTGATCCTGATACATTCCCATTTGAAATATTATGTCCTGGATATTTCTATAACTATAACCATGAAGGTATTAGAACTGAATATTCAGGTTGTAAGAACGATGTATCAAGTATGAGAAATATGGTTCATAAATTTATTATGGATTCACTTCTTTATTGGCTTAATGAGTATCGTATTGATGGTTTTAGATTTGACCTTATGGGTTTAATTGATCTTGGAACTATTAATGATATCGCTCAAGAAACTGATTACATCGATAAAAATATCTTAATATTTGGTGAAGGATGGAAGATGGTTTATTCAAACCAAGCTGATTCACTAGCCCATATGTTTAATAGAAACGTTATTCACTCTGTGGGTTTCTTTAATGATAGAGAAAGAAACGCAGTTAAGGCGTTCTCTAAAGGATATAATGATTTTGATACACTTAAATATACTCTCACAGGTTCTTGTATAGATAGATATTTATTTAAATATGCATCTCAATCAATTAACTATGTAGAATGTCACGATGATATGACACTTGTGGATTCAATTTCAAATGAAGAAAGAGATATGCCTAAAGATGAACTTAAAGCTAGATCAATTCTCGCGACTTCTATGAATATCCTTTCACTTGGAATTCCATTTATTCATCAAGGCCAAGAATTATTTATGAGTAAAAACTATAATTCTAATACATATAACGTTGGTGATGAACTTAATAGTTTAAGATGGGATTTAGTTAAAGATAATAAAGAATATATAGATTTCATTAAGAAAATCATTCAATTTAGAAAGAACCATAATGTATTCTTATATGATACTCAAACTGAGATTAAAGAGAATACTGACGTTATTAGATTAAATGATTCAATGATTCTTTATACTTTAAAAGATAATGATGAAGAAATAGCCATTCTATTTAAGAATGATTTAGATAGTCATGAATTTAACCTTGAAGGATTTAATTTAGAATTATCTAATTTAAAACATAATTCAAATGAAGTAGAAGGAATTGGCTTATCGATTTATAGGAGAGAGATAAATGGAAATTAAACTACAAGAAATCTATGATTTATATGGACTAGTTGAAGCTATAAATGATTCAACATATGAATCTCATTCAATCATAGTTAAAGACTCTGAATTAAATACTGTGGTTTTAAGAATATCTAAAAAGATGGAAGTAGAAGTTGGAAAAATCTATCACTTCCATGGAAAGGGTGAAGTATTTAAAGACAAGAACTATATTGCGGTTTTATCGCTTGATTCGCTTGATGATGATAAAGATATGAGAGATGATGATAAACGTGCGCTAAAAGACAAATTTTTCGGCGGTATCGTAATTAATGAGGAAGCCTATATCAAAGATATAGAGGATTCAATTGATTCTATTGAAAATAAGATTATTAAGGATATTACTCTTGATATCTATAATAAATATAAAAATGACTTTATCGTATCTCCAGCCGCAGTTAAATTCCATCACGCATATAAAGGAGGACTAATGTATCATACACACAGTGTCCTCATGCTTGGAAAAGCTTATATAAAGTTATATCCTCATATCAATAAAGATTTAGTATATTCAGGAATAATTCTCCATGATATCGCTAAGATTATTGAAATGAGTGATGGTAAATTTACTCTTGAAGGAAAACTATTTGGACATATCTCATTAGGCACTGCCTTAGTATTCACAAGCGCAGAACGTCTAGGTTATAGTGATACTGAAGAGGCAAAACTCTTAGCTCATGTGATTTTAAGCCATCATAGTGAACCAGATTTTGGTTCCCCAAGACGTCCTCAAATAATTGAAGCTTTAATAGTTCATTTATGTGACATGAGCGATGCGAAAATCCAACCAGTAGTAGAAGCTCTATCAAGAACTAAACCACTTGAGTTTACTGAACCAATTCAAACAAACGATAAAGAGAAGTTTTATAAACATAAATTATCTAAATAATTAAATAAACAAATAAAAAAAGAGATATTAGTTTTGAGGCTAATATCTCTTTTAATATGTTTAATTATTCATTAAGTTCGAAGAAGTAGTAATCAGATACTTTTTCGAATGCTGCCTTTTGGTTAGCATCTGTGAGTGTCTTAGCAACTTCTTGAGCGATAAGTCCATAAATGAAGTTATCGTTAATGAAATAGTTTCCAACAGCAGTTCTGTAGATTGTTACATCAACACTGCCTGGGAATTCTAGTGGATAACCTTCAACTTTGAAGTTAGTCTTAGCAAGGTCAGCCTTACTTGCAATTAATGAATATAAGTATAAATTGATTGCACTACCAACTTGAGTTAATGAAGGTTTATCTTCTGCGTTTACAGCACCAGCATTATATTTGCCAACTTCAGATTCGCTTGGTTGATATTTATATGATGGCATTCTTGTTACGCCGCCTTTAGTAGTTACGTATAAGTGTGCACCATTAACATCAGTAACCATTTCATTTAAGTAGTAATAAGCTTTAGTTGAATCAGATACAACGTTTGCGAATAATTGTTTTAATGCTTGATTAACTTCTGCAGTTTGATTATAACCATAGTTTTGATATGTTACATCAGCAGTAGAAGATGAAGAAGCAGAGATCTTCTTATAAGCTACTCTTAAACCGAGTTTCTTATATTCGCTATATACGCCATCAGTAATTGATGATGCGTTATATTCTTTAACGAAATCGCTTAATACAGTTTCAACGTCTTCTTCCTTAGTTTCATCTGTAAACTTAGAAGTAATAACAGTGTAGAGTTGAGCAAGCTTGTTGTCGATTGATTGAGCTGTAGCGTTGCTAATTCCATATTGATCTGGATTAGCTTTAACATTAGCTAGATCATCTGCAACATAGTCTTGGTTATAGTCTGTATATACTGTGAGTCTATAAGGCTTTAAATTGTAGAAGTTGTTGTAGTATTCATCGATGATTTCTTGAGCTTTAGCTTCGAATTCAGAAACGAATGAATATACACCGTTCTCATCAGAAGAAAGAACTGCATCAGCAACGAACCAACCCTTAAGGTCAGAAATTGTATCTTTTAATGTTTCAGCTTCAACAGATGTAACACCATACTTTTGATATAAATACATTTCTTCTGAACCATAAGTTTCAGCTTTATAGTTAGTTGTTAAATCAGATTTAGTCTTATCGAAATAATAAATCTTTCTTAATGAACCATTCTTATTTAAATCTCTTTCAGTTCCATAAGCGATTGAATAACTTCTAGTTTGTTCTACAGCTTTTTGAAGAAGTGCAAGAGTTACAAATCTAGCTTGGCTCATATTCATAGCGTAGTTGTAATAATCATTAGCTTTGATAGTAACGTTACCAGCAGATACTAATAATTCGCTGTCACCTTCAGCTTTGCTATAATCAAATGATTGATCAACATTTACATAATAGTCATAAGCTAAATATAAATCATAGAACTTAAGACCTTTAGCAGTTCTTAATTCATTTAAAGCGAGGTTTTGATAGTAGCTTTGATAGATTCTATCATTTAAGTACTTTTCAAGAATAGCTTCTCTTTGTTCCGCAGTGAAATCAGCTTTAGTGTTTTCATCAAGAGCGAAGATTAATGAATAAGTTGTACCTAAAGAAGTAGTAGATCTATAAGTAGTATAAGTGTAATCATTCTTGTTCATCTTGAAAATGTATTTAGCAAGAGCAGATGCATTTTCAGATAAAGTCTTATAGTTTCTTACAAATTGTTGTTCAGTAGCAACGCTATCAACTGTAACTTGAGTCTTATAGCTATAAACATTGTTATAGATTTCAACGAATTTAGCTAAGATTTGTGCGTCAGTTAAGACTTCAGTATTATCGAAGTTTAATTGACTTTGAGTAACGTTTTCGATTGGTTCAGTTCCCTTATATCCTCTAAGTTCAGAGTTGAAGATAACGAGGTTATAAGCTTTAAGAGTGTTTCTTAATGAACTTTGGTTATCGAAGTCGATAACGATAGCTCTTCTATCAGCTTCGAAAATATAATCGTTGTAGTAAGATTCAAGAGTAGAATTTGATACATAGAAATCACTCTTAGAATCATTAGCTTCAGCAACTAAGTAATTCTTAGTAACTTTATCTCTTTTAGCTAATAAATTGATATAAGCAGTTTGTTGTGCTTCAGTAATTAAGCCCATGTAATTCATTTGTTGAGCAAAATGTTCTTCACATTCAGCTTTATCTTCAGCTGATAATGCTGCAACTTCTGCATCAGTTTGTACACCATAGATAAGTCTATTTCTTCTAGCTTTAACTAAATCTTCAGTAGCTTCAACTTCAGTTAAGAGTTGTGAATCTAATTCTTCAAGAAGAAGAGATAAACCAGCGTTAGATCTAATAGTGTTATAAATTTCATTCTTAGTTAATGATAATGTCTTTTCATTAACAGTAGTTTCGAAGGCTTTAACATTACCTTCAGTTACTTGTGGATTAACGTAATCAGTCTTAGTAGTTTCTTTCTTACAAGCTGTAAGAGAGAGGCCTAATACTAATACTAAAACTAAACTTAATAATTTTTTCATATGTTTGCCTCCTCCTAAGCTAATGATCCAAAGAGCATTGAGTAGTAAATATCTCTAAGCTCTTTGAATTCCTTTTGATAATCGCTAGCTTCTTTAGCTAATTGGTTAAGCATAATGTAGTTAGAATGATAAGAAGTAGAAGTATCTAACATTGTGTTGATATAAGATTCGAAGTATAAGCTGAATGCTTTATCGAGTTCAGATGGAATATTTGGATATGGGAATCCAGCATTCTTTTCTGGGTTATCTGTATCGCCATAAATATTAGTATATACAGCTCTTAAGATATAGATTGCGATTTGAGCATCTGTAACTTCTTCATTGTCATTCCTTAAGAATTCTGAATAGTTAGTATTTGTATCAGTATATTTGAATGTAGGTTTAACATAGTTAGAACCTGCTGTTTCGAAGATTAAGTGTAAACCGAATTCAGATGGTGTTAATTCATCAGCAATAGAATAACCGAGTAAGTCTTTATCAACTTTTTCAAGTTTAGCATATACTTTCTTAACGCCTTCTCTGAATCTTTCAACATAATTAGTTACGTTGAAGTTAGTTACTTCACCGAGTGATTCGAATTCAAGTTGTAAACCAAGTTTCTTATAATCGATGTAATCGCCATCTCTAAGTGATGATTCATTGTATTCTTTAATGAAGTTAGAGAGTGAAATACTTGATGATGACCAATCTAAGTTACTATTGATATAATCATAGATTTCATCAAGGAGTTCGCTTACAGCTTTATTCCAATCATTAAGTGTTAGTGGATCGCCGTTATCGTCCATTAAATATTTGTGGCCAGTTGTTTCATCAAATTGTTTGAGGAATGCATCGTAATCATCTGGTGTTCCATCTTCGTTATAATCTACATAGAATAATACATGGAATACATTAGCAGAGAAGTAGTCATTGTATAAATCTTTGAACTTATCTCCACCAAATAAATATTTATCAGTAGAACCTTCAACTGTTGGATCAGTAGAAGTTAATGCATAATTTGATAAGCTGTGAACATAACCATTCTTGTTTTCGAATAAATCACCAACAAGTGCATTGTATAAGAATACATTTCTCATTGTAGCTCTTTCAAATGCAAGAACCATATCGTCGAAGTTTCTAGAACCATAGTTATATAAGAATTCATTAATTGACTTATAATAACTGATTCCATATTGAGAATACATGTTCTTATAGTATTCAAATGCATAGTTATAACTTTGAGTAGCTTGAGCGTATTCTTGCATCTTCCAGTTCTTGCTTGTTAAATAATTTCTTGATTTACCATGAATAGTTTCAAAGTCATTCATAGAAAGAAGAACTTTATTTAAAATAGCGTTAGAGATGTAAGAAGAACCGCTTGATTCAAGTGAGTAATTGTATAATTCATCAGAAGTAACTTTAATCTTACCAACTTCTTGGCCATTAACAGTTACAGCCTTAGTTGTTTTAGCTAATACTTTATTGTTGTAACCTTTAACTTTGTAGTATTCAGAAGAATCAGATACACCATATTTATTAGTGTCGTCGTTCTTATTAAGAATAGATGCATATTCATATCCAAAATATTCATCGAATAATTGAATACCAGCTTCTTTTCTGAGTTCTGCAGCAGCCATTTGTGGAAGGTTAGCAGTCTTAATATAATTACTTATTTGTTTTTCTTTGTATGCTTGGATTTCAGCTTCTGTTGGATCAGAGTATGTTGAGTTTCCAAGTTTGAGAATCATATAATAAGGGGTTTCGGAACTATTAGCTGCAGTAACAGAAGTAGCCTTTGTTAAATAACCACCAGTAGCAGATTCTTCGAATGTAAGTGTTGTGAAGATTTGTTTTGCAACATCACTTCTCTTAGAGTTTAATTTTTCATAGTTGAAATATAAGAATTCTTTAACTTGAGAAGCGAATAGCTTGTATTCAGCAGAATATTCAGCTTCATAATCTACATATAAATTAAAGAATGCAGAGTAGAGAAGAATATGGCTTGGAGTAATTGTGTTTTCTCTTGTGAATACAGTTTGATCATTAATAGATTTCTTAGAATCATTAGCAATTCTTTCACCGTTTTCATCAAGTACATATTGGAAGTTTTTATCCTTATCAAGTACTGGTGCACCATTTTCATCAACGAGAATCTTATAGTTAGGAACGCTTTCACCATTTGCTTTCTTGTATACAGCAAAACCGTTCTTGCTTTCAGCAACACCATCAACTACAGATACTACGTATTCGTCATTACCAACGTATTTTCTTACTTCTTGATGTTTAACGCCTTCCTCTTCCCATTCAACAATTACTAAGTTGTAAGCTTTAATAGCTGCATTAATTTTAGCAACGTCTTCTGCTTCGAATAAATCATTAGCATTAAGTTCAATACCAAAGATTGAAGAGAATATTTCAAGATTGTTTCCAGATACATCAATGCTATCAGCAAGTGATGGAAGTTCATATCTTTGATTTTCATAAACTTCGTTATAAAGATAGAGATATACTTCTAAGAAGTTGTCATTTGATAATACTGCTGTGTTCATAGAAGAACTAGAAGCATAGAAGCTTGTTACATCATCAAAGTCAACGGCGTTAGAAGCAGCAGTAGATGCATCATAAGTAGTTGCGGCATAAGAACCATTTTCATCTGCTTTATCGCTTTCGAATACAAAGTGATATGTATTGCCATCGTATTCCCATCCAGGTCTAGTGTTATCCCATACATATTTATCATCAGTCTTCTTTAAACCTTTAACGTTTGGTACATTAACAGTTTTCTTTTCACCATTTTCAAGTTCAACTTCAACTTCTAATTTAACAGGTTTTAAAAGGATGTCGAGATAATAAGAACCATCAGTATTCTTATCTAAAACGTATAAAGAATCACCAACATATTTTCTTAAAGAAGAATTTACAACTGCTAATTTAAATTTCTTATATAAATCAGTAGCTTCCTTTTCACTATTAAATCTAATAGTAATAGCAAAAGTGTCTTTCTTTTCATTCTTTAATGCAGATTTGATAGATTCATCATCTAGTTTAGGTTCAAGAGAACCAATCTTTAATCCGTTTTCAAGTCTATACTTAGCATATTCGCCATAAGCGAGCATTAACTTAGCGTAATCTTCAATCTTATGACCTTCTTCACCATTTTGTTTATAGCCAAGAACGTAAAGCTTGTTATAGAATGATTGTTTTAATTGTTCGTCTTTAGTTTGATCAGCTTTAATCTTATTGATTTCATCTTGATCATTAGAGTTATAAATTAAATACTCGATTTCTGATTGAACTGCTTCATCAGTTTGAGCATCAATGTAACTCTTAAGTAATTGTTTGTCTATGATTTCATTGATAGTAGACATAGGTGATGAACTGAGCATAGTTTTCCATACATCACCTTTTGTAACTTTGTATGAAACATTATTATATTGTCCTTCATAGACAACCGCACTCTCTTTAGAAACTCTATGGTTTTTGTTTCTGTTTTGATATGCGTTACCTCCAACTGCAAGTGCGACGATCACTGTAACAGCTAGAAGAATTATAAGTAATCTTTTTCCAAAATTCCCCATAATAATAAAACTCCTTTTCAAAAAAATTTCCGATATATAATATATCATTAATATTTATTAATGACAATGAAAAATTTGTGATGTTTTATAAAACCCTCACAATTAAATAAAAAATATAAATATTTTTAGACAAATTTTGAGTATAATTTTTTAATAAGAAAATGTGTAGTGATATAATAAGCACGTAGGTATTAATATGAAATTATCAGTACTAGGTTCATCTTCACAAGGTAATGCGACAATCTTAATAAATAATGGTAGATGTTATCTACTTGATGCTGGATTAGGTGTTAGAGCTTTATATAATAGATTAAATTTATTAAATGCTTTTGTAGATCAAATAGATGCTATATTTATTACTCATGAACACACGGACCATATATCAGGTCTAGCCTCAATTGTGAAGAAATATGATTCAACTATATATATGTCAAAAAAGGCATATCAAAATATGGATATAAAAGTAAAGGAACAAATCTCTCCAATTAACTTTAAATTTATTAAGCCTGACACAGAATTCATAGTTGATGATATGACAGTGAAGACATTTAGTGTATCACATGACTCAGCTGATCCTATGGGATTTAGTTTTATATCTTTAGATAAGAAACTAACTTATATTACTGCTACTGGAATATTAAATGTAAATGAAGAACTAGTTAATTCAGATGCATATATTCTTGAATCAAATCATGAAGAAGCACTACTTTTAAATAGTCAACGTCCTTGGCTACTGAAAGAGCGAATTTTAGGGGAATATGGACACTTGTCTAATGCCTTAAGCGCAGAGTTATTCTCTAAACTTAAAGGTCCAAAGACAAAGAATCTAGTGTTATTCCACTTATCTCAAGAATGTAATAGTGATCTATTAGCTTTATCTGAATATAAAAGATATTTTAAGTCTATTAATGTATCATTAGAGAACTTAAATATAGTTGTTAGTGGTAGGTCTAAACCAACAGAGTTTATTGAGGTTTAATATGATTAATAAAGATATTAATGAAAGAATAATAAATATATTTGTGAATGAATTACATGCAAATAAAGATGATATAAAATTTATAATGAAACACGAAGGTGGAATGTCAAATTTAACCTATCTTTTTAGCGTGAATAATAAGAAATACGCAGTTCATTATACAGAGAAAAATGGCCTCAGATTTGTGAATCGTGACTATGAATTAAGTGCCTTAAATGTAACTAAGAATAATCCATTCGTTCAAAAATGTGTTTACTTTGATAAAGAGAATTTAGATTTAAGAATCTATGAATATATTGACGGTACATCTTTAAATTCGCTTGATTATAAAAACTATATTAAAGAGGTATCTAATTCTTTTAAGTCGTTCCATCAAATGAATAAGTTTGACTATGACTACAAGCCTTTTGACTATTTGACAAAAATGGAGAATGAAGTTCATAAAGATGACTTAAATGAACTCTATAATGAGTCTAAAAATGTGCTTCTCACAAAACGCTCACAATTGATAAATAGAGAGCTTTATCCATGTCATAATGATGCTCAACCATCTAATTTAGTGCTATCAGATGATGGTAAGGTTTATATTATCGATCTTGAGTTCGCAGCTAACAATGATTACTTATATGACATCGCAACTTTTGGTAATTTAGAATTTAAGTATTCAATTCTTTTACTTAATGAATATAAGAAGAATCATTCAAAAGATGAATTATTATATTTAATCTTATGGAGAACCTTTATTAATATGCAATGGTATTTGGTTGCTAAAGAGAAATACCATTTAGGATATAATGAAATTCTTAATTTAGATTTTAATGATATTGGTTATTTCTTCTTAAATAAGAATAGAGAACTAATTGATTTAATTAAGAATGATAAAATTCTAGAATATGAAAAAGAGGTATTAAAGAATGGCTAAAATATTCGCAATCGGTGGCGGCGGTAATGGAAGATATTACTCTAAAACTGAAAAATCTAAATATGAAATCAAAAATATGGATGAAGAAATAATTAGACTCACAGGTAAAACTCATCCAGTACTCTTGTTCTTAGCTCAAGCACAACCGCTTGATATGCAAAGAATTAATTATGAAGTAATAAAAGAAAACTATGAAACTTTAGGTGCTACTACATTATTCCTTGATAATAATGACTTAGAGAATTTTGAATTATCTAAAGAATACTTTGATAAAGCTGATATCATTTTTGAAACTGGTGGTAATACAGTAGAAATGATTGAAATATGGAAGAAGAATAAGATTGATATCTTATTAAAAGAGGCTTTTGATAAAGGAAAAGTATTATCTGGTGTATCAGCTGGAGCTAATTGTTGGTTTAAATATTGTTCAACTGATTCTAATAGAATCGCAGCTAATGATTTCACATTACCTTTAACTATGTGTAATTGTCTTGATTTTATTGATGGATTCTTTGTACCACATGCTGATAGTGAAGGAAGAGAAGAAACTTCAATAGAATTCGTTAAAAAGTTAGATACAGTAGGTATCTTAATTTCTAATTATGCAGCACTTGAAATAGTGGATGATAAGTATAGAATTGTTAAAACATTAGGTGCAAAAGAAGGCTTTGAACCTTATGGCTTAAAGATTTATTTTAAAGATTCTATTTTACATAAAGAATATCTCAACAATACATCTGAACTTAGAGATTTAAAAGAATTATTAAGCAAATAAAAATGCAGGAAAATCCTGCATTTTTTTATTCTAAATATGGTTTAATTACTCTAGTCCAAACTTCAAAACCATTAGCGTTTAGATGTAGACCATCATCACTATATGATTTAATAAGAGTATTATTCTCTTTTTTAATTGTTTCAGAGAATAAATCTACATAAGTATATCCAAAATCTTTAGCTAATTTTTTGATATTATCATTTAGTTTCATGATTTTTGGAATAGTATTTTTAATTCTAATAGTAGTATATTGCTCTATATCATCGTTTTGAGATAATAAAGACATACAATAAACTTCTGTGTTTGGAAGATTCTCTTTTATCAATGAAAGAATTTTATTATAGTTAGAAACTATATAATTAACTGGTCTACCAGCGTCTATATCATTAATACCAATTAAGAGAACTATTTTTGATGGCTTTAAGTCATAGACAGATATTCTAAGTCTATCAATTACACCTTGTGTAATGTCTCCACCTATTCCTCTATTATAAGTTTTAAGTGTTAAGTCACTAAAATAATCGTTAAGAGGAAATAAATCTGTGATTGAATCTCCTAAAAATATTATTTGGCCTCTTTCAAATGTTTGGTTTTCTATGACATAAGTGTCACATTTGTTGTAATAATAATCGTTATATTTCACGGGTGTTAATTGTTTATTTTTATGTACAAATATCATAAATGATATAGATATTGCAATAAGAAGCGCAGTAAGTATACCAATTATCGATAAATATATAATATTTAACTTCTTTATATTCATTATTCAATAATAACTAATTCATATTCTTTAGATCCAAGGCCAATTTCAGCCGAATAATCTAAAATATGAGTTCCTTTTCTTGTGTTAACTCTTTCAAGGAAATGTTCACGACCTTTGTCAGTAGAAGTTAATACAGCATTGATACATGCTTTATCAACTGCAACAGGGTCTAAACTTGCAAAGATACCAATATCATCTAAACATGGTTTTTCTGGATGAGAGTCACAGTCACAGTCAACTGATAAGTTATTTGCAACGTTGATATATACGATATTTTCTCTTCCCATATAATCCATTACTGATTCACATGCTTCAGCCATAGATTCAATGAAATCTTCTTGAGAAGGGAATGGACCAAGTTTTCCACTCCAGAAAGCTTTTGAATCTTTAGATTTACCTGCAGAGTGGATGAAACATTTACCTTCTCTTGAAGCTAGCCCAATAGACATATTCTTAAGTGCTCCACCAAACCCTGCCATTGTATGACCTTTAAAGTGAGAAAGCATAAGAATAGAATCATAGTTTTTAATTCCACTACCAACATAGTTTTCTTTAAGATGTTTTCCAATTTTAACTGGAAGAGGCATATCACTAACTTTATCTAAGATTTCAAAGTTTGCAATTTTACCAAAACCATGGTCAATCATTACTTTTTCATGTGATTCAGTCTCAAAACGTTTTCCGCCATAAGAAGTATTGCATTCAACTATTGTACCATTTACTTTATCAACTAATGGTTTAATCATTTTTGCATTTAAGAAATTGTGACCACCAGGTTCACCAGATGAAAGCTTAACCGCAACTTTACCTTTTAGATCTACATTTAATGCATTAAAAATCTTAATTAATGAAGCACTGCTAATGTCTTTAATGAAATAAACTTTTGACATTTTTATTCCTCCTCTATTACATTTGCTCCAATAGGTCTTAAGTTTAATTTTACTACGTTTCTTTCTCCAAATATTTTCTTCATTGTATCAATGTATGCGATTTGTTCTGATACATGAACATATGCGATAATTGTGCCTTTGAATCCACCACCATGAACTCTACAAGCGCCATTCTTTAAAATCTTTTTAGATACATTTAGCGCAAGTGCGATTCCTTGTTTAGAATCTTTTTGTACGAAACAGTTTTCAAGTAATTTATATGATGATTCGCCGCTTTCATTAACCATCTTAAGGAAAGTATCAATATCACCATTCTTTAATGCTTCATAAGCACATAACACTCTCTTATTTTCGTCAAAATAGTGCATAGCTCTTAGAATTGCTCTTCCACCAAGTTTTCTCTTTATTCTTGGGATAGCTTCTAAAAATTCTTTTTCTTCAACTTCTCTTAAAGTATTTTTATTAAAGTATTTAGCGACATTAATCATATCGTTTTTAATAGATGCATAATAACTAGTTAAGTTACCGTGTGATCCACCAGTATTTACTAAAACTACTCTATAATCTTTAAGTTGGAAATTGAAATTTGTGATTTGAGGTTCTTTAGTAGATTTAAAGTCAATAAAGTTAAATCCACCTAAAGATACACCCATTTGATCTAGTAAGCCTGAAGGTTTGCCATAATATACATTTTCAGCAAATTGGCCAACTTTTGCGAGTGTTACTCTATCAATCTTTGAATCATTATATAAAACATTCATAATTTGACCAACGAGTACTTCAAATGCGGCACTAGATGATAGGCCTGCACCTTTAAAGATGTTTGAATCAGTAATGGCGCTGAATCCGCCAACTTTATATCCGAGTTCATGTAATTTAAAGAGTACACCTCTGATTAGTCCATTAGATGAATCAGCTTCGCTTTCAAGTCTATCTAAAGAAGAAATATTAATAGTGTTATCATGATAGCCTTCACTATTGATGATAACCATATTATCATCTCTCTTTTTTACTGCTGCAAAAATGTCAAGGTCAATGGCTGAAACCATTACGTATCCATTATTGTGATCTGTGTGGTTTCCAAGAACTTCTACACGTCCTGGAGATGAGAAGAAGTGACTAGGTTTTTCATTGTAGTATTTTTCGAATAAAGATGCTACTTTGTCTTTTCTATTTTGATACCATTTTTCTTTATTACCATAAATAATACCTACATTTCTAGTCATTATTAATTACCTCCAAGTTAAGTTGCTCTATGAAATTAAATAGAGCTAATTGTCCATCAATTGTATCTTTAAATATACCAGTGTTTCTTAAAATGTTTTCGCAGATATGTCCAACTTCATTTTTGACAATTTCATCAGCTACTTCATAGTTATTAGATCTTCTATATTTAACTACTAGTTTATTGATTAAAGATAAGTGTTTTTCAAGAGATGGATTCTTTTCTACGATTTCTCTTATTGAGTCTTCGTCATTAGATAAAATTTGTTTAATTAATTCAAGTTCATTCTTTAGTCTAGGTGGAAGAATAAATAAACCCATAGCCTCAATTAATCCAATACCTTCTTTTTTAATATTGTGGTATTGAGAATGAGCGTGGAAAATACCGTCAGGATATTTTTCATTACATCTATTATTTCTTAGAATAATGTAAGCTTCATAGTTTCCATTATTCTTTCTTACAATTGGAGTGATGGTTGAATGTCTTCCATTATAATCTTCATGAACCAAATCAATAGATTCATCAGTATAAGTGATAAATGTATCAAATAGTAATGATGCGAAGTTAATAATATCTTCTTTATTCTTAGAAACTAATTTAAACGCAGAGTTATACCAGTTTAAATAATTAATACTTAATTCTGGATAATCTTTATGTTTAAATTCATATCTAGTCTTTGAATAAATCATAGGCATAAGTTCAAGACCACCTTGATAATGCTCATGGTCAAGGATTGAACCACCTACAATTGGAAGATCCGCATTACTTCCAATGAAATAATTAGGGAATTCATCTACGAAATCGGTTAGTTTTCTAAATGTTTCGTGAGTTATCCTCATTGGAGTATGAACTTTATTGATTACGATTGCGTGTTCTTTATAGTATGCATATGGTGAATATTGCATAAACCAATCTTCGCCATTAAGCATTAGAGGCACAACTCTAATATTTGATCTAGCAGGTTTACCCTCGCTTCCATAGAAACCTACATTAGAATAGCAGAGTAAACATTTAGGATAAGTAGTAGATTTAGCTCCTACAAGTTTAGCTATATCTTTATTATTCTTTTCTGGTTTAGATAAGTTAATAGTAATCTTAAGATTATTAGCTTCACCTTCATATATCCAAGATAGATTCTTTTTAATATCATCTACCTTAATATAGTTATTTCTAGTCATAAGATAGTAGAAGTAGCTAGTCGCATCTTCTACACTATTTTCTTTGAGTTCTTTAAAATTAGAGATTAATTGGCTAGGCATAGGCGTGATAAAAGACATGATTCTTTCAATCTTTCTATCATCTATTTCAGGCATTTCTTCTTTAAGTTTATTAATAATAGGTGTAGGTGAATCAAGATAATCTATTTCATCAAATCTTAAATGATCACCATCGTATGGTTTATCAAGGCCTAATTCATTTAATATTTCATTTCTTACGAACATTACGTCATCTTCATTTAAGAATAAATGCTTAACTCCATAATGTATGATTTCTTCAACTATTCTTTCAAGCATAATTATTCTCCTTTAACTGAAAAGTGGTAATTAATTTCATGATTATATAAAGTATTAGCTTTAATTAGGTATCCATCCTTTTCAAGAACTTTATGATATCTTCCTGGTTCAATAGCGATACCTAAATATTCTTTATCAAATACTTGATTTAATAGTACTGAATCGCTCTTTGTATTATTAGTATATATAACTACATCTTTATAAGAAGAAGTAATCTCTAAGAATCTACCTGATGTTTTATCATATAAAGTTACTTTGAGTGGATCAGAACCACTAAAGATATGGTCATATCCATGAGTAACTAGTTCTCTAATCTCTTTATCTTTTAAGTGAGTATCAATTCTTTTTGGAGTTCTAAAATCAAATTCTTTTGGAACGTCGATAAATCTTTCAAGAATTAAATCTTCATCCATTAATCCAACTTTTTCTTTATTAATAGATAAATATTCATCTTCCACGGTTCTAGATAGATTACCTGAAAGATTGAAATAAGAATGGTTAGTAATATTAAGTACTGTATCTTTCGATGACATCGCAAGATATCTAACATTAAGAGTGTCTTCATCTTTATAAAGAGTATAGACAACTCTGAAATCTAAATCTCCAGGGAATGAATCTTCCATATCTTTAACATGAATAGAATAAGTAACTACTGTCTTATCCTCATAGTCATCAATATTATAATCAAATATTTGATGAGCTAAAGTGTGGAAACCTGAATGAAGAAGATTAGCTCCATCGTTAGGTTGAATACGATAAGGTATGTCTCTAATTTTGAATCTCGCATCTTTAAGACGTCCTGCGACTCTTCCCACAGTTAAACCATAAAATTTAGGGTTATTGTAGTACTTAATCATAATTGGACTAAGAGTAACTGTTTCAGTCACTCCTCTTTTATCAACCGAACCAATTTCATAGATAGATGCACCGTAATTTGAAAGGATTACGTGGAAATTGTCACGGTTATAAAACTCAATGAATTTTAGATTGTTTGGATGAATGATTACTTTGTACATAGTTACCTCAAAAATTGTATATATTTTTCAAAAAGTCCATTAAAAACAACAATTTTTTACTTTTTTCACTTAAAGTATAACACTATTTTTTATAATATGATATGATTATTTTAAAAGAGGTGAAAAAATATGAAAGTACTAATTACTGGTGGAGCTGGATATATTGGCTCTTGTTGCACTGAAATTTTAAGTAAAACTGATGAAGTTGTTATTGTTGATAACCTTGAAAGAGGTCATTTAGATGCTATTAAAGGTTATAAATTTTATAATGTTGATATAAGAGATAAAGAAGCTCTTGATAAAGTATTTAAAGAAGAAAGAATCGATGCTGTTATTCATTTCGCAGCTAAATCACAAGTAGGCGAATCTTGTGAAAAACCATATGAATACTTTATTAATAATGTATATGGTACTTTAGAACTCTTAAAAGTAATGGTAGATAATAATGTTAAAAAGATTGTATTCTCATCTAGTGCCGCAACTTACGGCATGCAAGATGTGAGTGTAATTGATGAATCACTACCATTTAACCCATCAAGCCCATATGGTGAAACTAAATGTATGATGGAAGAAATTATGAAATGGTTTGATAAAGCCTATGGAATGAAGTATGTTGCACTTAGATATTTTAATGTATGTGGTGCACTTGATGATGGATCTAAAGGCGAAGATCATAGACCTGAAACTCACCTAATCCCAATTGTTCTTGATACTGCACTTGGTTTAAGACAAAAACTTCAAGTATTTGGTAATGACTATAATACCAAAGATGGAACTAATGTAAGAGACTATATCAACGTTGTTGATTTAGTAGATGCACATGTTAAAGCTTTAAGATACTTAGAAAAAGGAAATGAATCTAATTTCTTTAACTTAGGCACAACTACTGGTTCATCTAACCTTGAAATTATTAAGACAGTAGAAAAAGTATCAGGTAAAAAGGTTAACTATGAAATCGGACCAAGACGTCCAGGTGACCCTGATACACTAGTTGCATCAGCTTTAAAAGCAAAAGAAGTACTTGGTTGGGAACCTAAACATACTTTAGAAGACTCTATCAAGGCAGCTTTAAAATTTAAAGAAAATTATCCTAATGGATATAGTAAGTAGGTATATTATGAATTGCCCTCATTGCGGATGTCAGAATGACAATTTTCAAACTATTTGTATGTCTTGTGGTGAACCTTTAACCCCAGGTTTATTCTCATGCCCAATATGCGGTAAGGTATTAAAGGTTGAAGATAAAGTTTGCCCAAGATGTAAGACAAAGATTTATGAACACGTTTCAAACGAAGAAAAAGAAGCGACTAAATGGTTGTTTGGTACTACACCTAAATTTATTGGTAGTGCTCCAGCCGCTTTCACTATAAATATTGTATTATTTATACTTCAGTTATCTTTTATGGTAACTTATATTGTTTTAAATTATGGTAATATTCATAATCTATCATTTAATATTGTTGGATTATCTATTGCCCTATTAATCGCGTTTTTATCACTACTAACTAGAATATTATTAAATACGACAGGTGATCCTGATAAGCTTGAAAAGAGATTATCTTTAATTAAAGCTAATACATCAGTTTCTATTATTTCTGACCTATATGTATTCCTCTTTGTGATAATGCCTGAATATTTCTTAAATACTAAATTTGTAACATTTTTTAAGGTATATTTCTTATTCTATATAGTTACTACAACGTTCTGTTTCATACTCCTTCCTATTTTATTTAAGAAGGCAAGAATTAGAACAAGATAATAAAAAACGTTTTCATAAAGCACTCTTTACAATATTACTTGAATTATAGTGTATACTATAAGAAACTATAGGACCATCGCCAAGCGGTAAGGCAATAGGCTCTGACCCTATCATTCGAAGGTTCGAATCCTTCTGGTCCTGTAAAGGGGGATTTATGGTATTTGGACACAATGTAAATAAGTACTATTTAAGGTACTGGTATCTTTATTTACTTGGCATCCTAGCTCTCATAGTTGTAGATTACGCAAACTCTGTAATCCCACCACAAATCATTTCTAAGATTATTGATGGCTTAAATGGTGAGCTAGACGTGACAAGAGAAGTCTTTGTAAATACTCAACTTAATCCACTAATTATTAAGTTAGTGGTTATTTTGGCTATTTCATTTGTGTGCCGTGCCCTTTGGAGAATAGGATTCTTTGGTGTAGGCTTTAGAGCTGCTAGAGATATGAGACATGAACTCTTCGCTAAGAGTTTAACATTATCTCAATCATTCTATTCAGATAATAAGGTTGGAGGATTAATGAGTTACTACATTAATGACGTTCAATCTGTAAGAGAATCTTTAGGTTGGGGAACAATGATGGTATTTGATTCAATCTTCCTTATCCCAATGGTTTTATATAATATGTTTAAAGTCAACTGGCTTGTAACATTACTCTGTCTTATTCCACTAATTCTAATCGCAGTTCTTGGTGGAGTTGTTGGAATGTATATGGAAAAGAAGTATAAAGCTAGACAAGATTCATTTGAAAGATTATCTGATTATACTCAAGAATCTATCAGTGGTATTAGAGTAGTAAAAGCTTTTGTTAGAGAAGCACAAGAATTAAGAGATTTCCAAAAGATTAATAAGAATAACGAAAAAGTTAATATTGAATACTTAAAGTTATCTGTATTATTCAATGTCCTTGTAGAAGTATTAATTTGGACAGTATACTTCTTAATTGTAATATTTGGTTCATTATTTGTTTTAAACAAGACAAGTAATGATGGACTAAACGGCTTAACTGTCGGTGAACTTACTGCGCTCGTTGCATACTTCGATACTCTCCTTTGGCCAATGTTTGCGATAGGTGATATCATCAACATGCATTCAAGAGGTACAGCATCACTAAAGAGACTTGATTTCATATTAGATCAAAAGAGTGATTTAATTGAAAAAGAAGACGCAGTTGAACTTAAGGATTTCAAAGGAAACATTAAGTTTGACCACTTAAGCTTTAAGTATCCTGATTCAAAAGATATTTATGCGCTTAACGACATCAGTTTTGAAATTAAAGCTGGTGAATTTATTGGTATTATTGGAAGAACTGGTTCTTCTAAAACTACTCTAGTTAATCTTTTATTAAGACTATATAATATCGAACCTAATGAGATATTCTTAGATGGTATCGATATTATGGATTATAAGATTAAAGATGTAAGAGAATCTATTGGATATGTTCCACAAGATAACTTCTTATATAGTGCATCTATCGAATCAAACATCGCATTCTCAACAAATGATCCTGACCAAGATAAGGTTAGAAAAGAAGCAAGAATTGCGGGTGTTGATTCAGATATTATGGCATTCCCTAAGACTTATGAAACTAAGCTTGGTGAGCGTGGTGTATCTGTATCAGGTGGACAGAAACAAAGAATCTCTATCGCAAGAGCCTTATATAAAGACCCTAAAGTGTTAATCCTTGATGATTCACTTAGTGCGGTTGATACTAAGACTGAAGCTGACATCTTAAAATATCTAAAAGAAGATAGAAAAGGTAAAACTACTATTTTAATCGCTCATAGAGTTTCATCTATTAAAGATGCGGATAAGATATTAGTTTTGGGAGATAATGGTACTTTATCTGGATTTGGTACTCACGAAGAATTAATTGAGAATAACGAAATCTATAAAGAAACTTATCGTCTTCAAAAATTAGATGAAATCGGAGGTGTGTCACATGAGTAAGAAAAAACGCGTGAAAGACATCTACGAATTCGATGATTCAAGAAAAATGAAAGATGGTCTCTTATTCAAGAGACTACTAAAGTATTCACTTAAATATTGGAAACAATTCCTCTTCATTATCCCAAGTGTATTAGTCTCAAGTTTCCTTGTCGCATACCTTGCGGTATTCTTTGGTCAAATTATGGACCTTCTTAAAGAAGGTGTAGAGTTTAAACAAATAATGTTTAGAGGATATCTAATTATTGGATCTATCGCTGTATCATTTGCTTTAACTTATTTAAGAGGAATAATGCTCAATAAGATAGGCCAAAAAATTCTAGTAGATTTAAGAAATGAACTCTTTAGTCATATCGAATTATTATCTTTAAAAGAATTAGATAAAACTCCAGTTGGAACATTTGTGACTAGAGTATGTAATGATACTAACTCACTATCTGATTTATTCACAAACGTTCTAATTAGCTTTGTATCTAATACAGTAACTATGATTTACGGAATTATATTAATGTTTGTAACATCATGGTTATTATCATTAATTGTTTTATCAGTACTTCCAATACTGGTTGTTGCGACTATTCTATTTAGAAAGATATCTAGAGCTCAATTTAGAAAGGTTACTTACAATAACTCTAAACTCAATGCCTTCTTAAGTGAAAACTTATCAGGTATGAAGATTACTCAAATATTTAATAGAGAAGATAAGAAGTTAGAAGAATTTGATGAGTTATCAGAAAGACTTATGAGAAGCCATAGAACATCTACATTTGTCTTTGCGTTCTTTAGACCATTTATCTATATCATCTATTTCACAGCAACAATCCTAATCTTCGCGTTTGGTTCTAGATTCGTTGAGAATCCAACTATTACTGAAATAACTGGTTCAGTTCTTACTACCGGATTCTTAT
The DNA here is from genome assembly GCA_016287865.1 of Caryophanales bacterium. Lineage (GTDB taxonomy): Bacteria > Bacillota_I > Bacilli_A > Izemoplasmatales > UBA1188 > UBA1188. The sequence goes on along the minus strand of JAEEXP010000004.1, from coordinate 31,378 downwards.
ATTCATTCTATCAACATATTCAAAGCGTATTTAACCCAATTCAAAATATCGCTCAACAATATAACACAATGCAAAGTGCATTTGCGAGTGCCGAAAAGATCTTCACTATTATGGATACTAAATCATCTATAGTAATGAATGAAACTCCAGTTCTTGCGGATGACTTTAAAGGTGAGATTGAATTTAAAAATGTATCATTTAAATATGATAAAGACGCAACTGATTATATCATCAATAATGTTTCATTCCACATTAAGCCAGGCCAAAGTGTTGCGTTTGTAGGCCCTACTGGTGCCGGAAAGACTACAATATTATCACTACTTATGAGATATTATGATGTGGATGAAGGCGAAATCTTAATTGATGGAATAAACGTTAAAGATTATGATATTTATTCTTTAAGAAAGAATATTGGAGAAATGCTTCAAGATGTATTCCTCTTCACAGGAACTATTAAAGAAAACATTACTCTAAGAGATGAATCTATTACTGATGATTCAGTATATGAAGCATCTAAATATGTAAATGCTGATAGATTTATTAATAAGCTTCCAAATAAGTATGATGAAGTAGTTAAAGAAAGAGGTAATAACTATTCACAAGGTGAACGTCAATTACTCTCATTCGCAAGAACTATTGTTCACCATCCTAAGATGATTATTCTTGATGAAGCGACATCTAATATTGATACTGAAACAGAAGTATTAATTCAAGATTCTCTAAACAAGATTAAAACAATTGGAACTACTATCATGGTTGCGCATAGACTATCAACTATCCAACATAGTGATATAATTATGTTCCTTGAGAATGGTAGTGTAGTTGAGGCCGGAAGTCATCAAGAATTATTAAAACTTCAAGGTAGATATTATCAGCTCTTTAAATTACAATACGCTAAATAGTATTATAGGCAATCAGCCATTTGGTTGATTGCCTTATTTTATTTTGCTAAGCAATTCATCTTTACTATTGTCTTCAACTTTGATAATGCTAAATCTTTTCTTGCCTATACTATTTATAGAACTTCCAAGTATATAAATTAAATCATCAGCAATAATATATCTATCGTGAAAGACGTTAGTGCGTATTACTGATATATTACTTGGAACATTTTTATTATCTAAATAAGAAGAAGTTTTAGTAATAATAGTTATCTTAACCTTAACATCTTTAAGCATGCTTAATAAGAAATCATCCGCATAGTTATCAATAATAATTAATTCCTTTTTGGCTAAAAAGAATATTTTTCTTATAAGTGTATAAGGTTCAACTATTTCACCTTCGAAAATAATCTTAGCGTTTTTACTATATATTATTTCTTCTGCGTTGTTCATTCTCGATTCTAAATCATTATATTTATTCTCTAAACTAATTAAATTAGTAGAGCAAGCTAGGCACCTATCCTCATTAATAATGTGGCCTTTTAGTAGATATTCCTTTAAGATTGAATTGACCCAGCGTCTAAATTGAGTTCCACGTTTTGAATTAACTCTATATCCAACAGCTATAATCATATCGAGATTATAATATTTAGTGGTGTAGACTTTACCATCTGATGCAGTTAGTGCGTTTTCCGCACATACTGAACTTGGTAATTCATTTTCTTCTAATATTTTGTTGATATGCCTTGTAATTCTTGTTCTATCTACATCAAATAGATAAGCCATATCTTTTTGTGTTAACCAAACAGTATCTTGATTAGGTTCAACCCTTACATCTAGGCTTAATTCTCCGTCTTCAAATTTGATTAAATCGTATTTCTTTTCTTCATTTTGCATATTTATTTCCTCCTTTTTCAGCAAAATAAAAGCCCTATCGAGTATTTCTCAATAGGGCTTGAGTTAATTAGGTTTAGTTTGCCAGTTAGTTTTGGTTTTACTTTATTCATATATAATCACTTCCTTGGCTGTCTTTAATATATACTATCTTCACATATTCTTCAATAATCTTGATTAATTGTAGCGTTTTTCTTTATACATATATTTTTTTATTTAATATAAGGTTATAATAAATACAAAGAAGCAGTGTAATTTAATAAAAAGGAGAAAATATGTTATTCGGACCAGGCAGCGATGCTGCAAAGCGTGCAGTAGAAGAAGCATTTAAACATGTTAGATCTACTGACAATTTTAATTGGACATTCATATTTATTCTTGCTGTAGTATTTTATGTATACTGGACAGAAATCAAGAATAAAAACTATAAGGTAGTAATCGCCGGTATTGCTTTATATTCAGTTCATTGGTTCTATGAAATAATGAACGCTATTATTGGTAAGGTTACTGGTTATCCTTTATGGACAGTATCAGGAGATAGTTCTACATTTGTATTATTAATCGGTGTATCTTGGGAACTATCTATGATGTTTAGTATTGCTGGTATGATTTCATACAAGATGCTTGGAGATGATCCTGATAAGAGATTCTTTAAAACAGAAAAGTTTAAAGGAATATCTATGAGATTAATTGGAGCTATTGGTATGGCTCTACTCTTCTCAGTAGTTGAAATATTCTTAGCAGGAACAACTAATGGTTCATTTATTTGGGTTTATAAATGGTGGGGTGCAATCCCAGTATTTATTACTACATATATTCCATTCTTCCTAGCGTCTAACTATATTCCAGATATGAAACCTAAAACAAGAAACATTATTTTAATTGTTTTAGTTTCAGTTAATATTCTATTACTCGCAATACTTGTGCCACTAGGAATTATTTAGGAGGCTTAATGGCAAAAGAAAAAATGAATAAATATATGCCAAGAACATTGGCAATTATTGCTTTAACCGTAATTCTAGTTACAATTCCATTAGCTTTAGTATTAGACTTCGTTGCTATGCATGATGCAATACTTCAATTTATTGGAGGATTATTCGCATCAGTTGTAGTTACAATAATTCTTTTCGGGGCTTTTCTCGTAAGTTTAGTTTTAATATTTGGAATTATTATCTTAAAGAATCAAGGATTTTGGCCTTTAAAAGCGTCTCTTTCAGTATTTAAACAAATTCTTGGTTCTATAACCGTAGAAGAACAAGCTATTCAATTATTTATGATATTTAGAATAATTGTAATAGTTATCTGTGTCGTAGTATTAATTATAGCAATCATAGCAAAAGTAAAAGTTAAAAAAGAAAATGTAGAACTTAAGACTAAAGAAATGAATAGTGCAATATCTTTATCTAAAGCCGCTACTGTATTCTCAATTATTGGACTAGTATTATCATCAGTTATGATGCTACTTGTCTCATTATTATAATTAATAAATATTTAGGAGGATATATTTATGGAAATGAAGTTTTATCGTTGTAAACATTGCGGTCAAATCATCGCAATTGTAAAAGGAACTGGTGTTACACCTATGTGTTGTGGTGATGACATGGTTGAAATCAAAGCTGGTTCAGTTGATGCATCTCAAGAAAAGCATGTACCAGTATATGAAGTAAATGGCAATAAGGTTCATGTAAAAGTAGGATCTGTTGATCATCCTATGGCACCTGAACATTATATTGAATGGGTAGCTATTCAAACAAAATTAGGCAATCAAAGAAAAGCACTTCATCCAGGTGATAAACCTGAAGTATGCTTCTCACTTTGTGATAATGATGAAGTAGTAGCTGTATACGCATACTGCAACCTTCATGGTTTATGGAAGGCATAAGATGAAAGAAAACAAATATAAAGGCACTCAAACTGAGAAGAACTTACTTGCAGCATTTGCAGGTGAATCAGAAGCTCGTAACAAATATACTTATTTTGCATCTAAAGCTAAAAAAGATGGCTATGAACAAATCAGTGCATTATTCTTAAAAACTGCAGAAAATGAAAAAGAACACGCTAAACTTTGGTTTAAAGAATTAAATGGTATCGGAACTACTGAAGAAAACCTAGAAGCCGCAGCTGATGGTGAAAACTATGAGTGGACTGATATGTATGAAGAATTCGCTCGTGTTGCAGAAGCTGAAGGATTCCCAGAACTAGCCGAAAAGTTTAGAGGTGTTGCAGCAATTGAGAAACACCATGAAGAAAGATACCGTGCACTTCTTAAAAACGTAGAAATGCAACAAGTATTTGAAAAGAGTGAAGTTAAAATTTGGGAATGTAGAAACTGTGGTCATATCGTAGTTGGTACTAAAGCCCCAGATGTATGTCCAGTATGTGCACATCCTCAAAGTTATTTTGAAATTAACGCAGAAAATTATTAAAAATTCTCTTTTTCACCTGATAGGCAGATTATTCTGCCTATCTTTTTATTTTATTAAGCATAAAAATTAAAAAAATTAATAATGTGATTAAAAAAATTAATTTTTGTTATTGACATTGTTAAAAATGGGGTTATAATAAAGGTGTAATAAGGAGGACTGTATGAAAAAACAAGTAATAGGTAAATGTCCAATATGTAATCATGATCTTTATGTTAAGACATTAAGATGTGAAGAATGTGAAACAGAAGTAACTGGTGAGTTCACATTATCTCCATTTGATTATCTAACTAAAGAACAAATAGAATTCGCATTAGTATTCATTCAAAATGAAGGAAACATTAAAGGAATAGAAAAAAGTTTAAATATTTCTTATCCTACTGTTAAAAAGAATATCGATGATCTCGTTAAAGCATTGGGTTTCACTGTTAATGAAGAAGAAAATGTTTCAAGAGATGAAATCAAAAGAAGACTTAAAAATGGTGAAATAACTATTGAAGAAGCTGAAGACCTACTAGGAGGTAACTTATAATGACAAAAGAACAATATTTAAATGAATTAAGTGATTTATTAGATTTAAATGATTTTTCTAAAGAAGAAAAACTAAGTATTATTCTTAAATATAGAAAAAGATATGAATTTGGTCTTGAATCAGAAATGACTGATGAAGAAATCGTTAATATGCTTGGTACACCAAATGATGTAATTAATAAGTATGTTAAGATTGAAAACAAGGCTGAAAATGAAAAGAAAGTGTTTGATGAAGTAAAAGCTAACTATAAAAAAGGATACAATCTTAAAGTTAAGACTGTATGTGATGATATAGTTATTGAAGAATCAAATGATAGCGATTGTCACTTAGAATTTAGTGGTGTTGATCTAACTATGTATAACATTGTTAACAACACAGAAGAAGGAGTAATTGTTGATTATATCAAATCAAAATTCTTTGGTCTAAATAGAAGAAAAGGTGGAGTTATTACTGTTAGAATTCCAAGAGATAAAGTGTTTGATCAAGCAACTCTTTCAGCTGTATCAGGTGACATTCACGCTACATTTGTGAATTCAAATTCATTAAATGTATCTACTACATCTGGTGATGTTAATATTATCGAAGCTAATGTTAATGAAGAAGTACATATCAATACAGTATCAGGTGATTCATTAGCTCATAAAGTTAAAGGAACTAGACTTGCACTAAATACAGTATCAGGTGATGTAGGTATTACTAAAGCAATAGTATCTAAAGTTTCAATTAATACAGTATCAGGTGATGTTTCAATTGATGAAACAACAACAGATGATGTATCAGCATCATCAATCTCAGGAGATATTTTAATTTCTGGAAAGGAATTTAGAAGTATAGCAAAAGCAATAAGGGGGTAAGCTTATGAATAACGAATTAAATTGGAAAAGCTATAAAGGTAGAATTATAGCTGCAACTCCTATCCTTTGTTTAATCGCATATATCCTTGTAGGATTCTTCACTCATATCTGGGTTCCTACAATTGCAATCTTCTCATTAATTATAATTGTCCCAATTGTATTATCTGAGAATTTCGCAGCATCTTTATACCCGATTCTTGCGGTAGCTGGATTCTTTGTATTAGGTTTTGCATTTAACCTATGGCATCCAGGATGGCTATTATTCTTAACTATTCCTGTATACTACATTCTCTTTAATCCATTTATCAAAAGAAAAAAGGTTGCATGTTAATTAAAAAAAGGAACACAATTAGTCGTTGTGTTCCTTTTTATCTACATAATTTAAGAATTCAATCACATTCTTAATATATTCATCATGACATTCAAAATAAGTCATATGTCTAGATGGACTAAGTATTGTCCATCTTTTATCTGTCTTTATCGCATCATACATTAACTTATTTTGAAGTGGAGTTGATTCATCATCTGCACCACTTAAAATATTAACTGGCACATTGATTCTGTCTAGCTTATCTAAATATTCATAATCTTTAAGATTACCTAATGGACGAAATTCACAAGGTCCCCAAGAAGTTTCGTATACTTCAGGACACTTTACTTTTTTACGTCTTAAGCATAGAGGATCTTTCTTAGTGAATTTAGGCCATACATATTTATGATAGTAAACCATCATAGATTTATTGAATTCTTTAGATGAGAAATCATTCTTTTGGATTGCTTCATTAATGATTCGTTGGTCTTTAAGAGGAAGATAAGTTATTAGTCTTTTTGCTTCACTTTCCCAGAGTGATGCGCTTGCAAGAGTAGAAGATAAAGTTAATGATTTAAGTCCAACCCTTTCTTTACCGCTACAAGTATAAATGATTTCAAGCATGCCACCCCAAGAATGACCTAGAAGATGATATTCTTTTAATTTTAAATAACCAATTAGATTCTCAAGTTCCTTAACCCAAGTATCACTATTCCATAATTCTTTATGACCTTCACCAATATATGATTTACCACATCCGAGTTGATCATACATGATAATTGGACGTTCATCAGCGTCGCTTAATTCATCTAATAATTCTTGAGAATTATGAGTAGAACCAGGCCCACCATGAAGAAGAATAAGAGGTGTCTTTTTATAGTTATATCCTACAATTCTAACATATGTTTTATATCCCATAAATGGAATATATAATTGCCTAATTTTAGCCATTATTCTTTACTATATTCCTTGCGATATATATTCCACAGGCGCCGGCTTGTGCGAGACCTCTTGTGATACCTGCGCCATCTCCTCCAACGTATAAATTTTTAATACCTTTTACTTCTAAAGTATTATTTATTTCAGGGTGAGCACTATAGTATTTAGCTTCAACTCCATAAAGGAGTGTATGGCTTGATGCGATACCAGGAGTGATATTGTCTAATACTTGAATCATTTCAATAATAGAACTTAAAGTTTTTTGAGGCATGCATAGTGATAAATCACCTGGGACAGCCTCTTTTAAAGTAGGTCTAATGAAACCTTCTTGAATACGTTTAGCGTTAGTTCGTCTTCCTTGAATTAAATCTCCAAATCTTTGAACGATTACAGAACCACATGCGAGTTGGTTAGCGAGTGATGAAACCTTTAATGCGTATTCATTTGGTTCATTAAATGGTTCACTAAATCTATGCGAGACAAGAAGCGCGAAGTTAGTGTTTTCACTGCCTAGCGCTTTATCACTATATGAGTGACCATTAACGTTAACTATTCCTTTATAGTTTTCCATAACTACGTGACCACTTGGGTTTGCACAGAAAGTTCTTACTGTTGTGTCTAATTTTGTATGATAGATAAATTTACCTTCATAAAGATTCTTATTAATCTCTTCCATAATAACGTTAGAAGTTTCAACTCTTACGCCAATATCAACTTGGTTTTGAGTAAACTTAACGCCTTCTTTAGATAGAATCTTTTCAAGCCATGTTGAACCTTCTCTACCAACAGCGAGTATCACATTATTAGCTTCAATTACTTCGCCATTTTTAAGCACTACACCTTTAGCGACATTATCTACTAATATTACTTGTTGAACTTCAGTTCTAAACATGAAATCTACACTTTCTTTTAAATGTTTATAGATTCTTTCAAGAATCTTTAAATTTTCTTCAGTACCTAAGTGTCTTACCTTACTTCTTAAAAGTTTTACTCCGACACTCATAGCTTTCTTTTCTATTTCTTTAATCTTATCTGTGTATGGATCAGTTACAATGTCTGTAGCTCCAAATTTAAGATTAATTTTATCTTCATAATTAATTAAATCTAATAATTCAGTATCATCGATGTAATCATTTAACCAACCACCAAATTCAGTAGTGATATTGAACTTTCCATCAGAGTATGCGCCAGCTCCACCAAAACCATTGGTGATAGAACATGCAGGGAAGCATTCTTGTCTTCCCTCTTTATTTACAGGGCATTTATCTAATTTATGAAGTAATACAGGACACTTTCTTTGAGTTATCTCAAGACCCTTATCAATTACTAGTACTTTAAGACTTGAATTAAGCTCTTTAAGTTCATAAGCCGCAAGGTATCCACATGGTCCTGCGCCTACAATAATTACATCATATTTCATATAAAATCCTCCACACACAATATATATTATTACACACTTTTTTATAGAGAAAAGGGAAAGAAGAAAAAGATAAAAAATAATTGTTTAAGCAATTTACTTTATTATATTTTTTAGTTAATTTATAATTAATTTGTAGGTAAAGTATGAAAAAGATAGTAAATGAAGTACTAGTCGGTGAAAGAAGTTTATTTAAAGGAAAGAATCTAATAATTAATAATTCAACCTTTAAAGATGGCGAATCACCGCTTAAAGAATCTAATAATATTAAAGTTAATAATTCTTCATTTGGATATAAATATCCATTATGGTATTCAAAGAATGTTGAAGTAAAAGATACTTTATTTGAACCAATGAGTAGAAGTGGCATTTGGTATACTAAAAGAATTAATTTTATAAATAATACAGTTAATGCACCTAAAGAGTTTAGAAGATCTTCATACATTAATATAGCAAATACTAAATTTAGTGATGCTGAAGAAACTCTTTGGTCCTGTAATAGAGTAAGTATAAAAGACTCTACGTTTGATAACGCAGATTATCTACTCATGAATTCTAAGAATATAGAAATAGATGATATCACAGTTAATGGTAACTATTTTTGTGATGGCGGAAGAAATATTATCGTATACAATTCATCTTTAAATTCTAAAGATTCATTCTGGAACTGTAAGAATGTATATTTAGAGAATTGTATTATTAATGGTGAATACTTTGGATGGAATAGTGAAAATGTTACTTTAGTTAATTGTAAAGTTAAAAGTCATCAAGGATTCTGCTATATGAAGAATCTTAAAATGATTAATTGTACTTTAGAAGAAACTGACCTTGCATTTGAATATTCTACAGTCGACGCAACTATTAATTCTAATATAGATAGTATTAAGAATCCAATTGCTGGAAGAATTGAATGTGATTCAGTTAATGAATTCATTAAGGATGAAGTAGATTTCAATAGATTTAGCCTAATCGAAAGAAAAAGAAAATAATTTATAAAAATTTCACTTTTTGCTTAAAATCTCACAAATTAACTTGACTTTTAAATGATTAGTTTATACAATTAGGTATATTCACATAAAGGAGACATTTAAATGAACAAGGTAGAACTCATTAGCAATCTAGCTAGAAAGACTGGATTAACTAAAGCTGAAGCTGAAAAAGCTTATGATGCAGTATTCGAAGTAATCGAAGAAGCATTAGTAGAAGGCGAAAAAGTTATCGTTACTGGATTTGGAACTTTCGAAGTTAAAGAAAGAAAGGCTCACAAAGGCCATGATCCTAGAACTAAAGAGGAAATCACTGTTCCTGCATTAAAGGCTGCTACATTCAAACCTGGCAAGAACCTAAAGGAAAGAGTTAGATAGTTTTTAATAAGAAATGCGAGCTAATTGCTCGCTTTTCTTTTGCAATTTTATAATTATAATAATGTAATTATAAAAAAGTACTTTAATTAAATTCTTTATGTGCTAAAATTAATTGTTAATAAAACCATAAGGAGTTTTTATGGAAAGAGGAACAAGACTTTATAGACTAACTTCTAAAATACAACAGTTCAGCCTAGTTAAAACAATTAGAACTGGTCTTGTTAATATGATACCTATTTTAACAATAGGTGCTTTTGCTTTAGTATTTAAAGAGTTTCCTGTAAAAGCCTATAAAGAATTTATTGCATCATTTGCTAATGGATTCTTATTAAATTGGTTTAACTTTGTATATAGTGCAACATTTGGCGTTCTATCTGTTTATATGACATATACAATCTCAAGAGCGTATATGAAGAGTAAATATGATACAGATGTCCCTATTATTGGAGCAAATATTGCATCATTAATTGTATTCTTTATATTAGCAGGAGCATATCAACCTGATTTTGGAATAGATCATATGGGTCCTAAATCCATGCTTTATGCTATCATAGCCGGTTATTTTGCCGCTTTATTCTATAGAGCATTCTATATAGCACTAAGAAGAAAAACACAGATATTAACATTGGGCGCAGATCATGAATTTAATAGAATGCTTAGAACACTAATACCAATTACACTCACAGTTTCTTTGTTCGCAATAGGAAATGCATTCCTTTTAAGAGTTACTAATAAGGAATCATTCCATGATTTATATATTGGATTATTAAATGATTTATTCGCAGGAGAAAATACTGGTTTTTCTAAGGGCTTAGGCTTTATTGCACTATCATCATTATTCTGGTTCTTTGGAATTCATGGGAATGATGCTCTTGAAGGTGTTATGTCTACATATTTCTATCCAGGTCTTGAGATTAACCAACTTCAAATTGCTGCAGGACTTGAACCTACAAGAGTATTAACTAAAGAATTCTTTGATTGCTTTGTACTTATTGGTGGATGTGGAACTACATTATGTCTACTTGTTGCAATCCTAATCTTCTCAAGAAATAGGGCAAAAAGAGGACTTGCTGCTACATCAGCATTCCCAATGATATTTAATATCAATGAAATGATGGTATTTGGTCTTCCAATCATTTATAACCCAATAATGTTAATACCATTCTTAGTTACTCCAGTCGTAACTTACTCAATAGCATATCTTGCAATATCAACTGGTATTGTTCCATATATTACAAGTCAAGTTGCCTTTACTACTCCAATCTTCCTTGGAGGATATATAGCAACAGGTAGTTATGCGGGTTCATTACTACAACTTGTTAACTTAATAGTTGGTGTATTGATTTATTTCCCATTTGTTAGGTATTCAGATAAGAATACTATGAAGAATAATATGGCATTATATGAAAACTTCATGGATTATTTCAAGACAAACGAACAATTATTACAACACGTTAAATTAACAGAACAAAATAATAAACAAGGTGATTTCGCTAAGGAATTACTCGCAGACATTAAATATGATTTATCTAGAAATCTAAAACTAGAATATCAACCACAATATAACTATAAAGGTGAATGTGTCGGTGTTGAAACACTTTTAAGGTGGAATCATCCAATCTATGGAATGCTCTATCCACCACTGGTAGTTAAACTAATTGTTGAAGCAAATATGCTTAAAGAATTAGAAGAAGCTATCTTTACTAAAGCAGTATCTGAAGAAGCGAAGATTTATCAGAAGTTTGGTCGTGGTATTAAGATTTCTATTAATGTAACTGGTGATACAGTAGTTACTGATGAGTTCCTTGATTTCATGAAGAAATTAAATGATAAATATAATTTCAAAGAAAAGAACTTCTGCATAGAAGTTACAGAACAAACAGCTGTATCATTTACTGATAAGACATTAGATCAATTAAGACAACTCAAGAATATGGGATTAAGTCTTGCGATAGATGATTTCTCTATGGGTCAAACATCTATTAATTATCTTAAACATAATCTATTTGATTACTTAAAGATTGATGGATTATTAATTAAAGAAATGGTTGATTCAGATAACTGTAAGGAAATTGTTCAATCAATTGTTGATCTTGCAAGTTCACTTAATATGATTGTTGTCGCAGAATATGTGGAACTTGATGAACAAAAAGAGATATTACACAAACTTGGTTGTGATATCTATCAAGGCCATTTGTATTCAAAATCATTACCACTTGATGAATAACTTAATATAAAAGGAGAAATATAATGGCTAAAAAAGGTCCAGGAGCTATGGGTACTTTAGGAAATGTACTTTGGATAATCTTTGGCGGATTATTCGCATCAATTGCCGCATTCCTCTCAGGTATTCTTGCTTGCATTACTATCATTGGTATTCCAGTAGGATTACAAATGTTTAAATTCGCAAAGTTTGTACTCTTACCATTTGGAAAAGAAGTTAGAGAAGTTAATGTTACAGGTTTTAAAACTGTAGTAAATATTATTTGGGCAATATTTGCAGGTTGGGAATATGCTCTTGCATATTTACTAATTGGTGTATTATTCTGTATTACAATTATTGGTATTCCATTTGGTAAACAATACTTCAAGATGGCATCATTTGTCCTCTTACCACTTGGAAGAGATTTTACTTATTAATAATTAAAAAAAGCTGGAGATTAATTCTCCAGCTATTTTTATATAATTAACCAATTATTTCAGATAAATGCATCATTATTTGAATGAAACTGATTCCATTTAATAATGCATGACAAGTAAATGATACAAATACATTATTTCCACTAAAGTGATAGATTAACGCTAAGGCAAATCCAGGTAATGCATAGAGTGGGAAATATGCGAATTCCATTAATGATAGATGAGCAAAATCAAGGTGAATTAATCCAAATAATACAGCACTTATGATGGCACTATAAATCCATTTAATACCCTTGAATGCTTCAAAGACCATAGTTCTAAATTCTAATTCTTCAAGCATTGGTGCGAGAAGCACTACAGTAATTCCAATTAATACATAGTTTAAAGTTGTTGGACATGCTTTAAATAAAGCATAAATTCCTTGTTGGTTAGTTGACTCACCTACATGAAATAACTTATCAAGTAGATTACTAATTTGAGTAGTACCCATTTCAAATAAGAAGAATATTCCAAATGATATTGCTGTAAAGACGAAGAATCCTAATATATGATGTTTCATCTTATTTACTGTATCTTTAAAATATCCAACGAAGAAAGCTATTGACGCAATTAATGCCCCAAGCTTTCCGCCAAACCAAGATACCGTTGCCCCTATTGCTTTTCCGTATAATATTATTTGAATAAGTAGTGATAAGACAACCTCTCCCACAAAACATCCAAGGAATACTAATATTGGCTTAAAATATACTTTTCTTTCTTGTTCTCTATATAAATTTTCGTTTGCTTCCATTTTTAAAACCTCTATTAAATATTATACATTATGTGATACAATATTTTAAAGAATATTGTATAAAAATGGATATTGTAATCGCAACTACTAACCTTGGAAAATTAAAAGAATATAGAGAAATGCTTGAAAAGTATTCAGTTAATTGTCTTTCACTCAAAGATATTAGTTTTGATATGGAAATAATTGAAGATGGTAATACTTTTAAAGAGAATTCTTATATTAAAGCTAAAGCTATTAGTGATTATACTAATCTTCCTGTTATTGCGGATGATTCAGGATTATCAGTTGATGCTTTAGGTGGTCTTCCAGGTATTTATTCTGCGAGATTTAGCGGTCTTGAACATAATGATAAAGCTAATAGACTAAAACTTATTGATGAACTTCATAAATTAAATTTATCTGAATCTAAAGCTCATTTTACTTGCGCAATCACATATATAAATAATGGTGAAGTTATTCAAACTGAAGGTTATGTATACGGCAAAGTAATAGATAAAGAAATTGGTTCTAATGGCTTTGGATATGATTCAATGTTTATCCCTGATGGTTATAATACTACTGTCGGGGAAATTGACGAAGATTCTAAGAATAATATTTCTCACAGACACAATGCATTAATTAAATTAATCGAGGTATTATTCAAGTGAGAGCGATTATATTTAGTGATTCACATGGAAATATTGATTTAGTTAAAGATGCGATAGTCCACTATAAATCTCCTGAATATAGATTTGGACTTGGGGACTATGAGGTTGAACCATATATTCTTGAATGTATGGGAGTAACTGGAGTTAGAGGAAACAGTTACTTAGATCCAGATTGGGACTATTCATTTATTTATACAATAGGAAAATTTAGAATCTTACTTACTCATGGAAACAGATATTCGGTTAAAGATTCTCTCTATACTTTATCTATGTATGCCCAAAGTAAGAATGTAGATATAGTATTTTATGGTCATACTCATGAAGCTAGAATTGATGAGGATGCCCATATCTATTTTATTAATCCAGGAAGTGTTGGAATGCCATTTTATCCAATGTATCCGACAATTGCCTATATGGAAATAAATGGAGATATTTGTAATATAAAAATAGTAGACGCTGTTGATTATAGTGTCTTTAAAGAAATAACTATAAATAAAAATGAATGAATTAGAATTTAATGAAAAAGAGACTGAACTATTAAATAATCTACTAAACGCAAAAAGCGCTAATGAGCCTATTTATGCGTCTCTTTTTAGTTTGCTTAAATTCTATTATGATAATGGTTCATATCTTAAAGTATTAGACTTATATAAAGAATATGAATCAACTAAGTTTAGTGAAACTGAGAAGAAGAGTATTCTTGATTTAAGGATAGGAAGCTTGCTTAAGGCAGAAGATTATAATGAATTATTAAAACTTCTATCAAGTAAAGATACTTTAAATATTGAAGGTATTAATATTTCAAATGTATTATTCTATAAAGCCATTGCCTATGAAGCTTTAGATGAAGTTGATCTATCTATTGAATCTTTGCTAGCTATTAAAGATGATATTTCAAGATATGCGCTAATAAATAAGTATTTAAAGCTTGCGCTTCTTTATACCAGAAAGAATGAAATGGATAAAGCAAAAGAAGCTTATGATTACGCATCTATGGTTGATTTTAACCATAAGAACGATATCTTTTATTTAGTTGAATCAGATTTATACTTTAAAGAAGAAAACTATTTAGAAGCACTAAATTCACTTCAATCATTCTTCTTTAAGAGCTCTAATAAATTCAAATATCTAGATAGATATATCGAAATAATGATTAAACTAAATAATCTAACTGATGCGTATAATTTCTATTTACGTTATAAAGATATGGAACAACTCCGTCTATCTAACGTAAATAAATATAGATTCCTCTTATCCGCAAGAAAGCTATTAAAGATACTTAAGAAAGATACAGAAGTAAATGAAATAGATAACATCTTAAATAGAATTAAACCAGTTTATTATTTAAAGGAAGAAGAAGATCAAGACAAACTAGTTAATAATTTATTATTATTCTCTATAAATCCTTTATCTAAATATGACGATTATAAGAATGTGGTATTCCATTTCTTTAAGCTTTTAAATGGATTAAGTCTAAAAGAAATGATATACATTGAAGAAACTGAAGATTCATTTATTAATCATGAATATTTAGGAAATAGACTAAGAGATAGAGAAATCACAAAACTCTATATTAGAGACAATAATTTAGGCGATTATTTCAAGTTTGATAGCGACGAACTTAATGGTTACATTAACTTTGATTATAAGATAAGTGAAGAAACGTATGCATTAATTAATCTTTCTAATGGTTACGACTCATTTGGATACATACTTATAAATGGAGATATTAGTCAAAGAATTAAAGATACAATAAAGGTCGCTTTACTTAATACGCTTTTAAGACTTAAAGCTTTAAAATCATCTAGTGTTTTAGGTGATGCGCTTCTTTATAATATTTCTTCTGAGAATAGGGGACTTGTTCACTTTATGGGTGATAAAGTAGAACTCATAAACATTAGATCTCGTGAAATATTTAAAACTAAGAGTGTAATGCTTAATCTCTCATATTTAAATAATGCATGTCTAACTAATGACTTCTTTATTGAAAACTTGAAGAAAAAAACTATCTACACATTTAACTTAGAAGACACTGAGGCTATTATTTCCTTTAAACCATTCGAATATAAAGGTGAAATCTATTCATATATTGATGATGTGACTAAGACAGATAAAGAAAGAATAATGGACGAAGAATACTTAACTAATTCATCTCTATCTTTCTATAACGAATACTATTTAAAAGAATACATCTTAAATAAATCAGATTCTTCATATATGGTTATGGGTTTATACATTGGAATAATTGATGAGGATGACACTCTAGATTCAAGAGTTACAAAGCTTGATGCCTTATATAATTATTTATCTCAATGTGTTCCTAAATCTGACCTTTTCTATATTGGTGAAAATCATTTCTTAATCATCAATGATAAGACAGATAAGAGATTAATTGAGTCTTCATATTCAAATATTTCAAAAGGAATCGCTCAACTTTATAAATACACTCAAAGCTTAAGAGAAAAAGAAATAAATGTCTTTGCCTCTAAAGCTTTAAAGAATAAGACTTATGAAGAAGTTGAAGAATTAATTGAATATGGATTTAGACATTCTCTAAATAAAAATTATTTAGTTTTCTTAGATAATGATGAAAAAAGAGAATATGCATTATATAAAACATATGAGACAGAACTCATAAGAAAACTAAAAGAAGAAGACTATAATTTAGAATTCATCCCAGTAATGGATAAGGATAATTATATTCACTACTTTATTCCTAAATTTAATCTTCCATATGCACTCTCTTATTCAATCTTTGATGAAGTAGTATTAAAGAATAAACTTGAGACAAAGAAAGATAAAGTAATGGTTGAAAAGTTATTTACTATGATGAGTGAACTTAATTCATCTCTTAAATTCATAGTGAATATTTCAAGTGAAGCTATTTATAACGATAACTTTGTTAAGAATGTCTCAATATTATTTAAAAAAGCTAACCTTAAAGATAAAGTTATCTTTGAGGTTGAAAATATAAACACAATTAAATACCTTAAATCTTTAAACAGTTTAAGAAACGCAGGTCTTCACCTTGCGGTAAGATTTAAGGGAATTAATGATTTATCTAAGATTGAACTTTTTGATTTAATATTTATTGATTTTATGTGTGATGATTTAATCACTACTAATATTTCAAAAATGATTAATGAATCACTTAAAAAGGAAGTAATATTAGTTGAAAAAGATGCGATAGATAACGCTCTTTCAATTAAATCAACTAATAGAGTTTACACAAAAGAAGATTTACTTAAATTAAATAATTAAAAATTATTTGATTAATTTTAATTATTAATGTAATATAATTATCTTTGCGAGGTATTAAAATGGCGTTTAGAGATTTGACCGTTAAAAATATCGAAGAAGCCGATATAATTATCGCTGGAATTCCATATGATTTATCCGCATCTGTGGGTAAAGGTACAGCTGAGGCTCCTAAGAGACTAAGAGAATTATCTGAATATTTACCTCCATACACAATGGGTATGGATGATATTAAACCACTTAAGATAGCTGACATCGGTGATTATCATTTAGAAAAGAATGAAGAATCATTTGAAAAACTATCAGAAGAAGTTTATGAATTACTTAAAAAGGATAAATTTACTTTATTCTTAGGTGGAGATCACGCAGTTGCGATTTCTACTGAGAAGGCTTTCATTAAGAAAGCTCAAGATAATCATAAAACTCCAGTTTTACTTCATTTAGACGCTCACGCTGATATCTGTGACTTCTATGATGGTTCAATCCTCTCTCATGCGACTCCAGTAAAACGTGCAATCGATAATGGAATAGCTAAAGAAAATGTAGTAATGTTTGGAATTAGAAGTTATGAGGATCAAGAAGTTGAATACTTAAATAAAAATAAAGAGATTAAAGTATTTAACGCAAATGATTTAAACGATAGACTTGATGAAGTAATCAAGTATATCAAAGATAAATATAGTGATTCTAAATATGAAATTCATCTATCATTCGATATTGATATGGTAGACCCATCTTATGCCCCAGGTACTGGAACTCCAGAACACTTTGGAGTAGAATCTAAAAATGCGCTCAAACTAGTAGAAGAATTTATTAAAGATTTAAATATTACTAGTATGGATTTAGTTGAAATATCTCCAGCCCTTGATGTGAATGATATTACATCATGGCTTGGACTTAAAATACTCTATGAATTATTTTATTTATTAAAGGTTAAATTAGGTAAGTAGTAATGAAACATGTAATGCTTGATGCATATGGTTGTGAAGAAAATCAATTATCAAATATGCTTCACATCAATTCATTTTTAAATGAATTATCTTATAAAATGGAATTAAGCCCTATCGCTCCTCCAACACTAATCCCATATTATTATGGAAGTGTTAAAGAAGATGTGGGTGTAAGTGCGTATCAATTACTTTCAGGTGGTCATATCACAATTCATACATTCCCATTAAGAGGCTGTTATTTTGTGGATTGCTTTAGCCAAGATGATTTTGATACAGACTTATTCTATAAATTATTCTATAAAGAATTCCATTTCGATAAAGAATTATCAATTTATAATGTAAGCGATAGAAAGATTGAAGGAAAAGTATTTAAAGAATATGAACCAAATGTAGACTTTGGTCCACATTATATGTCTTTAATTAAAACTACTGAAAGACCTACTATGGAAAAGATGTTTGATTTCCTTGAAAATATTGTTTCAAATATTGGAATGGACGAAATCACAAGAGCTAACGTAGTAAAAGATAGTTTAGTTGAAACAAAGTGGATGAGTGGAATTATTATTATCGCTCAATCTCATATTTCAATTCACTATAACTATGAAACAGGCTTAATTTACGCAGATATCTTCAGTTGTGCGCCATTTGATTATTCAACTTTAGGTGAAGAATTTGGTGTACTTGGTGAAACTGTATCTGAAGAATTAATAGCTCGTGGTACTAAACACTTATATAAAGTAAATTCTAAGATTGAAAAAGAAGTATTAATTGCCGATAGTAACTGGCAAAGAAAAGTAAGGAAGGTGAACTAATGAAAGCCTCTAATATGATTATTGGTACTTTAAAAGAAGCACCACAAGAAGCCGTTATTGATTCTCATATCCTTTTAATAAGATCTGGTCTTGTTAAGAAGGAAGTCGCAGGTATCTATAACTTTATGCCTCTTGGACTTAAAGTACTTAGAAAAATTGAAAATGTAATAAGAGAAGAAATGGATGAATCAGGTGCACTTGAAATCTTATGTAGTGCCCTTCAACCAAAAGAAATCTGGGAAGAATCAGGTAGATGGCAAAAGTATGGACCTGAACTTATGAGACTTAAAGATAGAAATGAAAGAGAATTCTGTCTTGGTCCAACTCATGAAGAAGTATTTACTACTTTAGCTAAAGACTTCGCAAGATCATATAAAGATCTTCCTAAGAATGTATATCAAATTCAAACTAAGTATCGTGATGAAATGAGACCTAGATTTGGGTTAATTAGATCAAGAGAATTTATCATGAAAGATTCTTATTCATTCGATAAAGATGAAGAAGGATTAGATAAATCATATAACGTTATGTATGATGTATATTCAAGAATCTTTGATAGACTTCACTTAGATTATGTACCAGTACTCGCTGATACCGGCGCAATTGGCGGTTCATCATCTCATCAATTCATGGCTCTATCAGATGTAGGTGAATCAACTATCATTTATAATGATAACTACGCCGCAGACCAAGAAAAAGCTGAGACAGTCGCAGAAGATTATAACTCTTCTGAAGAAATGAAAGCTATTGAAGAAGTATCTACACCAAACGTTAAAACTATCGAAGATTTAAGTACTTACTTAAATGTAGATAAACAAAGAATCGTTAAAGCTTTAGTATATAAAAACTTTACTGATAATTCTTTAGTTGTATGTTTCATTAGAGGCGATAGAGAACTCAATAAGATTAAACTTACTAACTATCTTGGAGTTGGTGAATATGATCTTGATTTTGCTAAAGAGAATGAATTTGAATCAGTAGGTTCAGTATTTGGCTTTGTAGGACCAATTGGACTTAAGAATGTAAGAATAATTGTAGATACAGAAGTGCCTATGGTTAAAAACCAAATTGTTGGTTCAAATAAAGCTGATTATCACTTAAAGAATGTAAACTATGAAAGAGACTACAAGGGTGAAGTCACAGACTTAAGACTTGCGGTTTCAGGAAATTTTGATATAATTAAGAAGGAGCCTTTAAAGTCAAGAAGAGGCACAGAAGTAGGTCAAATCTTTAAACTCGGTACTAAGTACTCTAAAGCAATGAACCTAAATTATGTGAATCCAGAAGGTAAAGATACTCCAGTAGTAATGGGATGCTACGGCATTGGTGTTTCAAGAACATTCCAAGCCATAATTGAACAATACCATGATGAACATGGAATTGTATTCCCTGATGACCTTGCACCATATAAGGTTGTCATAATCCCAATTAAATTCAAAGATGAGATGGGTGCAATCTCTGAGCAACTCTACGACACACTTAAAAAGGCTGGAGTAGAAGTCATCTTAGATGATAGAAATCAGTCTTTTGGAGTAAAGTCACACGATTGGGATTTAATCGGTATTCCTTATCATATTATTGTAGGAAGAGATGCAGCCCAAGGTAATGTAGAATTTAAAATAAGAAAATCTTACTCTAGTGAAGTCGTATCAATTGATGAAGCTATAAGTAGATTAACAAAATAAGTTAACGAAAAGCCATCACCGATGGCTTTTTGTGTGGAAGGATAATATGAAAAGGAAGCAGACACTATCGACAATCGCACTTTCAATCATGGCCCTTATCTGGGGTCTATCATATGTTGGCGTAACTGATGCCCTAAACAATGGTTGGGGTCCTTTTCCTATTATCTTTATTAGATCTTTAATAGCCGCAATAGTTATTCTTCCATTTACTGTTAAGAAAGATTGGAAGGATAAGAAGATATATACTCATGGATTACTCCTTGGTATATCAAGTTTCTTAGGCTACGCCTTTCAAACTTATGGACAAAGACTCACATCAATTGGTGAAACTTCATTTATTACATCTTTATATGTAGTATTAATTCCTATTATATTAAGAATAGTAATAAAAAGAAGAGAACCTTGGTTCATCTTCGTATCTTGTGGTATAGCAGTACTAGGTTGTTTCCTTCTTAATGTGAAAATACCATTCTCATTTGATAAGGAACATTTAGTAGGTAACTTAATAGTTCTTGCGGGTGCATTATTCTTCGCCCTTCAAATCATGCTAATAGGTAAATATACAAAAGAAGGCGATGACCCACTACAACTTTCAGTAGTAAACCTAATAGTAATGGCATTCTTATCATTAATTGTACTTTCAATTATTGGAGACTTTAATTTCCATGTAAAAGGCCTTCCAAGTGTAATCTGGGTAGGACTTCTATCGAGTGGACTCTGCACTGTCTTCCAGATGTATGGAGAAAGAAATCTTCCAACCACAGTTTCAGGCATTATTATGTCTCTTGAAAGCGTGTTTGGTGCAATCTTTGCTTTCATTATCTTCCATGAATCAATGACTTGGATTCAAGTTGTAGGATGCGTACTTATTATTATTCCAGTAATAATTGTTCAACTTCCTCATAAGAGAAAAGAAGATAAAGAAAAAGAAGTAAAAGAAAAACCTATACAAATAGAAAAAGAGTTCGAAAATTAATTCGAACTCTTTTCTTCTAATTCAAGTTTTTCGTTCTTATTCTTCTTAAATTTTCTAAGTAAGAAGAATACTAAGAACTCTATTCCAAATATTAGACTTACTACTGCGGTATAAATACCAAGTCTTCCAAATTGATTTTCTGGAAGCATACTAGTTAATGCTTCTCCTAGATCATCACCTTGAAGATACATATAAGTGGCGTTTGGAATCTTTGAATTTAGGTATATACAGATTAAACCTAATACTATTAAGAAAGTTAAAGGTTTCCAAATCTGTTTAATATCATATTTGAATCCTTTCACAAACATCATATAGAATACTGCATAGATTGGAAGAATATGTTCTAACCAGAATTGGTAGTATCTATAATAAGTTGGTCCTGTACGTTGAATAACTGCTGGAAGACATAAAGGTAAGAATCCTACAGTTAAACATACAAATACATCAATATCAAATAAGTTTTTACTTTCAGTAAACACCATGATAGTTGCGAAGATACATGTCCATTCACATACTTGGAATGGAAGACGTGTAAGCATATTGTGTTCACCTAAATCAGAGTTACCAATATAAAGAAGTCTCCAGAAGTAACTCATCTCTGTAAACATCATCGCACATCCTAGTATTGTTCTAAATAGTTTTTCATGTTTAGAGTTCTTTATTTTATCTTTAAAGATATAAGTAAGTGCTATACCAGCGATTAATAGTACTATAGGTAAAAAGTGCCAGAAAGAGAAATATTTGAAGTCTCCTTTTTCACCATATCCAAAGAATCCTTCATTAAAGAATTCACTCCAACTATTATTTGATGGATAATCCATTTTAAATTAATACTCCTACTTTAATAAATCAGCAATCTTAGTTAATAATTCTCTCATTTGATTGAATTCATATAAATCTAAGTATTCATATACACCATGGAAGTTATCTCCACCAGTAGGTAGGTTTGGACATGGAATACCTTTATATGATAACATTGCACCATCAGTTCCACCTCTAATAGGATCATCAATGAATTCAATACCTAATTTTTTATAAGCTTCTTTAGCAATTAATGTTGCGTCAGGATATTTATCAATGATTTCTTTCATATTGAAATATTGATCTCTAATAGTAACTTTAGCTCTAACTGAATTATATTTTTCATTCATCTTAGCTTCAATATCTTTGAAGTATTGTTTTTGTTCTGCAAGATGACTTAAATCAAAACTTCTTAAGATGTATCTTAATGTAGCTTTTTCAATGCCACCCTCCATACCTGTGAGTAAAACAAATGGTTCTCTATCAGCTGAATATTCTGGTTTTTCAAATTCAGGTAATTGTTTATGGAATTCTACTGCGAGTTCTTGAGCGTTAACGAGTACACCTTTACCGATTGATGGATGTACTGATGTACCAAAGAGTTCAACTACTGCTTGTGCGGCATTAAAGTTTTCTTGACTGAATCTATTGATTTGACCACCATCAATAGTGTAGGCGATTAATTTGCCTTCAACGTCTTTTTTAATGAAGTCCACATCAATTCCTTCAGTGCCTCTTCCAATCTCTTCATCGGGGCTAAATGCGACTATAATATTAGGATAATGACCTCTTTCAATTAATCTTTCAAGTAAATCCATAATTAGTGCATCACCAGCTTTATCATCAGCACCAAGAAGAGTATTACCATCAGTAACCATTAAGTCATGACCTTTGTGAACCTCAAGACTTGGGAATACTTTAGGGTCTAATACTTTACCATTTTTAAGAGTAATAGGTGAACCATCAAAATGTACGATTGATGGATTAACGTCTTTGCCTGATGCATCAGGAGCTGTGTCAACGTGAGCCATTAAGAATAATGTATCCTTTTTACCACAGTCACTCTTAAGTTTTCCATAAGTGAAACCATTCTTATAAGTAGCTTCAAGTCCCATTTCAGTTAGTTCATCTTTAAGTAAATTAAGAAGAACTAATTCTTTATCACTTGAAGGATATGTATTACTAAATTCATTAGAAGTAGTTTCAATTTTAATATATCTTTCAAATCTTTTTATAATGTCCATAATATTTCCTCCGCTAAAAAAGATTATAACATATATTTAAAATATATGAATTAATCTTACATTTTTAAAAATCTTTAAATTTATTTCAAACAAAACCATACCTTTTTAAGTATAATTAATATGAGATGAGTTTTATTAAAGGAGAAGTAAGCTATAAAGTTTACTATAATGATCAATCTTCATATGGAGTATACAAGGTTATAATCGAGGAAACCAATGAACCTTATTTTGACTTTCAAAAATCTACCACTATCACAGGTACATTCCCACCTCTTGAAGAATCGGGTACATATATTTTTAATGGTAAACTTGTGTTTAACCAAAAATATGGTTATACCTTTGTGGCTGAGACAGTTGAAAGGGTACTCCCTCAATCAATTGAAGGATTAATTGATTATCTTTCTGGTGACTCATTTAAAGGAATCGGTAAAAACACTGCGACAAAAGTGGTAAATGCACTAGGTATTGATGCGATAAGTTTAATTCTTGAAGACAAAGATGTATTAGATAAAGTTGAATCAATGAATAAGAAGAAAAAAGATACTATTTATAGTACTCTTATTCAAAGTAAGAATATGTCTTCAATACTAGTTACTTTATATTCATATGGAATAAGTCCTAAACTCTCAATGAAGATATATGATAAGTTTAAAGAAAATACCATAGAAGTATTAAAGAAAGACCCATATATCTTAATTGAAGAGATTGAAGGTGTTGCCTTTATTAAGGCTGACCAAATCGCCCTTAAAATGGGTATTAATTTAAGAAGTCCATCAAGAATTGAAGCTTGTATAAATTATGTCCTTTTAAATAATGCGATGGAAGATGGAAATACTTATACAAGAAAAGATGATTTATATAAAGAAGTATTAAAATATCTTTCGTTTGGAAAAGGAGATATAGAACTTTTAGATAATGCGATTGAAGTATTATTATTTAAAAGAAAGATATATGAGTATGAAGATGGTTATTCATACGCATCTATCTATAATAGTGAAAAGTATATCGCATCTAAACTTAAAGAGATGTCTAAAGTTCACACTAAAACATATCCTAAAGAAGAGATAGATGCTTGCCTCAAACGTCTTGAATCAATTCTAGATATTGAATATGAAGATACTCAAAAAAGTGCGATATATGAAGCTATAAATAATAATGTATCTATAATTACTGGTGGTCCAGGAACTGGGAAAACTACTATTGAAAAAGGAATTATATATACACTTAAAGAACTCACAGATATTAATCTTGATGAAATGAAGTTATGTGCCCCTACTGGAAAGGCTGCGAAGAGAATTGAAGAATCAACTGGATACTTCGCAAAAACCATCCATAAGATGCTTGGATATGATACTATGGGTAATTTTACCTATGATAAATATAATCCTCTCCCAGCCAAAGTAGTGGTTGTAGATGAAGCATCTATGATAGACTCATTCCTATTTAAAAATTTATTAGAGGCATTAGATATCGATACTAAACTTGTAATAGTTGGAGATAGTGATCAGCTCCCATCAATTGGCCCTGGTCAAATCTTGAAGGACTTAATTGATTCTAAATACTTTATTACTACTAAACTAACTAAGATTCATAGACAAAAAGAAAACTCAAAGATTATATCTTTAGCCTATGATGTATTAAATGAAAAAATAGAAACTGAGATAGATATAGATCACAATGAATTAGTATTTATTAATTCAAATCAAAGAGATTTATTTGAACTATTAAAAAGATGCGTAGACCACTACACATCACAAGGTTTTGATTTATACCAAGATATTCAAATACTAATTCCTATATATAAAGGCGGAGTTGGAATAGATGCGGTTAATAGGTTCATGCAGATGAACTATAACCCTAATTATGTATCAAAAGATGATGAAAATAGTGAAGAATTAACTAGATTCTTTATTGATGATAAAGTAATTCAACTAGTAAACCAATATGAAGATTCTGTAATGAATGGCGATATGGGAATAGTAGAAGATACATTCGGAGAAAAAGAAGTATTAGTAGATTTTGGAGTAAGTGAAGTATTATATAAAGAAAATACTCTCTCTAATATTGCTCTAGCTTATGCAATCTCAGTACATAAATCACAAGGTAGTGAATTTAAAGTAGTAATACTTCCATTATTCTCAAATTATAGTGTTCTATTAAATAAGAAACTTATTTATACCGCAATAACTAGAGCTAAGGAACATCTAGTTATTATCGGTGATAATAGAGTTTTAAATGATGCGATAAAGATTAATTCTAACGATAGACTCACAACTCTTAAGAGTCATTTATAGGAGAATTTATGAATATAATATTTGACTGTGATCCAGGACATGATGATGCGATAGCTTTACTACTTTTAGGTAGTAATAAGAAATTCAATGTATTGGGTGTTACCACAGAATCTGGAAATCAAACAATTGAAAAGACAACAAGAAACGCAATAAACGTTATTAGTTATCTAAATCTTCCATATAAAGTATATAAAGGTGAATCAAAACCTCTTTATCGTGACGCAGTAATCTGCGATAAGATTCATGGTGAATCAGGACTTGATGGTTTTGAATTCCCTAAATATACAATGAAAGAAGAAAAAGAAGACGCAGTATCATTTATTATTAACGCTGTTAAATCTTCTAAAGAAAAAGTAACTATTGTAACTACCGGACCGATGACCAACGTTGGTAAAGCTTTAATGGTTGACCCATCAATTAAATCTAACATAGAAAAAATAGTTTTAATGGGTGGATCTATTGGCGCAGGAAACGTTACTCCAGCTGCTGAATTTAATATTAATTGTGACGCTGAAGCCGCAAACGTATGCTTTATTTCAGGTATTCCTATTTATATGATGGGTCTTGATGTCACAAGAAAAGTTCTTGTTACTGACGAGATTGTTAATAGAATTTCAAAGATAAATAATAAAGCTTCAGAGATGTTTTCTAAACTAATGAGAGTCTTTATTGATAATCAAAAGAAAGTATTCCATTTAGATGGAGCTCCTCTTCATGATCCGGTTACAATTGCTTATTTAATTGATCCAAGTGTCGTTGAAATGAAATATGTAAATACTGAAATAGATTGTGCTAAATCATCTAGTTATGGTCGCACTAACTGCGATATTCCTGGCTATTTAGGTAAAAAACCTAACTCATATGTCGCAGTTGAAATAAACATAGAAAAATACTTTAATATCATAGAAGAAGCTATTAAATCATACAATTTCCTATAGAAAAAAATTGAAACATATAGACAGATATTATATAATAATAATATCCTGAGGTTTTAGTTGTGGGCTTAAGAAAATATATCCCTAATGAGTATAGGAAAAGAATAAAAGATATCGACTATAAAACACTATTTAACGAGGGTAAGAAGATTATCTTTTTTGATTTGGATAATACTCTAGCGGATTATGAAACTCACCACGCAACTGATGAACTTAAGAAAACGATTGAAAATATAAAATCTACAGGATTTAAGATAACTATTTTATCAAACAATCATAAAGGAAGAGTTACTACGTTTATGAGAGAACTTGGGGTAGATGGCCTATATGATTTAGGTAAACCATTTACTGGTAAAGTAGTTAAATATATGAAATATAACAAATATTCTGCTGATGAAATTATCTTAATTGGAGATCAAGTGATGACTGACTTGAAATTCGCAAGTAAACTGGGATTCTATTCAATCCTAGTTGATCCAATTAAACCAGAGACAGAACATTGGTATACAAGAATCAATAGATTCTTTGAAAGAATGAAGTTAAGAAGCATTGAAAAGAAGTTGAATGAAGTATATGTAGATTTAAAACTAGGGGAAAGAAAAATATGAGCGAACTAGAACTTAGATGCCCAGGATGTGGCGCTTTAATTCAAACTGAAGATAAGAGTATAGATGGATATATTCCAAAAGAAGTATTAATTGAAAAACAATCTAAAGGCGAAGAAGTAATTTGTCAAAGATGTTTTAGAATTAAAAATTATAATGAAATAATATCTAACGATATTACTGGAGAAGATTATCTAAAGGTAATCTCTACAATTAAAAATGAAAATGCTCTAGTTGTTTTAATTGTAGATATATTTGATTTCTCTGGTTCATTCCTTCCAAACATCAAGAGATTAACTGGACAAAATGATGTAGTACTCGCAGCTAATAAAGTTGATTTACTACCATCATCAGTTAAGAAAGAAAAGATCTTAGCTTGGATTAAGAATATGTGTATAGATGAAGGATTAAATGTCTGTGATACAGTATTAATCTCATCTAAGAAAGGCTTATATATTGAAGAATTAATGGATTCTATTGATAGATTTAGAAATGGTAGAGATGTATATGTAGTTGGTTCATCTAATGTTGGCAAATCTAAATTAATCAATCAATTACTTAAGAGACTTCATTGTACAGACCTAGAACCTTTAACAGTTTCATACGCTCCTAATACAACATTAAACTTTATTGGTTTCCCTCTGGATGAAAAGACTAAAATCTATGATACTCCGGGAGTATTAAATAGACATCAATATTTAAGATATCTAACAAAGAAATCATTAAAGATTTCTGTGCCACAAAAAGAAGTAAAACCTCTAGTATATCAACTAGATAGTGAACAAACTCTATTTATTGGAGGACTCGCAAGATTTGACTTCTTAAGTGGAGAGAAAGGCGGAAAGAATAACGTTACACTTTATTTCTCTAATAAATTAAATGTCCATAGATGCAAAACTCAAAACGCAGATGCATTCTATGAAACAAAACTTTATTCACTCTTAACTCCACCATTCTCAGCCCAAGAAAATCTTCCAAAGTTCGCAGTATCTGAATTCCATATTAGAGATACTGAGAAACACGATATCGTTATATCTGGCTTAGGATTTATTTCTTTAAGAGGACCATTCTATGTTAGAGTATATGCACCAGTAATGGTAGGAATCTATGTAAGGAAAGCTATCATTTAATGGATTATAGTAAAGATTATCTAACATACACAAAACGTATGGTTAATAAGAAAAGATATAACCATACACTAGGAGTAGTTGAATCCGCTATTAAACTCGCAGAAATCTATGGCGGAGATATAAATAAAGCTAGAATCGCCGCATCTCTTCATGATGTGACTAAAAATATGGATATGGATGAGCAATTAGAACTCATCACAAAGACTTTAGGACCTGATGCTATAGATGAACTCCCAGGTGGCGCAATTCATTCATATAGTGGCTATATCTACGCAATGGATTACATTGGAATAGATGATATAGATATATTAAACGCAATTAAGAATCATACACTGGGTCGTCCTAATATGTCTTTACTTGAAAAAATCATCTATGTCGCAGATTTCATTGAACCAGGACGCACATCAGAAGAGTCTAAAATATGCGCTAATATCGCATATAATGAATCTTTAGATAAAGCTGTATTATACGCAATAAATGTAGTAGTAAGTGAACTTACTGAGGCAAAAAGATATATTGCCCCTATCACATTTGAAACCAAAAAATATTTTGAGGAATTAGTAAAATAAATGACACAATTAGAACAAGTAACTAAAGCATTAAAAGAAACAAAACTTGAAGATATATCAGTATATGATCTTGAAATGTCTTCACCATTCTTTGATTATTTTATTGTCGGTACTGCCCACAATAAAAGAGAATTAAACTCAATCGTTTCAAAGATTTGGGAAGAAAACATTGGATATAATCATATCGAAGGTACTGATGAATCTGGTTGGATTTTAATTGATATGGGTTCTATTATCTTAAACATCATGACAGAAGAAGCTAGAAACCTATACAATCTTGATTCTTTATACATTAAATACAAGAAAATTAATATTGAATAAAAATATTTTGACTAAAAAACACCTCCTTAAGCGTTTATTAATATAGGAGGTGTTTTTTATATGAAGAAAACTATTATACTTGTATCTATTATCTCAGCCGCAGTAGTGCTTGTGGTCTTATTTAATTTTCTATATAAAGGTGGTCATTTTGATAGAGTAAAAAAGACCACTTCAATAGAGACAACCATAAAGACAAATAAACCTAAAACTAATATTGAAGAAGTGTCTATTATAGTTGAGATTAAAGGCGCAGTTAATTATCCTGGAATCTATGTCTTTGATCATAGCGATGTGAGAATCTATGAAGTAATAGAAATGGCCGGAGGATTAACTCCACTTGCGAATACTGATGCGCTAAATTTAGCGGAAATAGTAGAAACTAATTCATCTATTTATATTTCTAAATCAGTAGATAGTGATAGTTACACAATTAAAATGGGTATACAAAAAGGAAAGATAAATATTAATACCGCAAGTCTATCAGAATTAATGAGCTTAACGGGAATAGGAGAGAGAAAAGCTCAAAGTATTATTGCTTATAGAAATAATCATGGGTTCTTTAAAAACGTTGAAGAATTAAAGAATGTGGATGGGATAGGTGATGCGCTATTTGAATCAATTAAAGAAGATATTACGGTATGATGAAATATCTTCTTTAATTATATATTTAGCTATATCTGTATTATTTTTATATGTATCTTTAATTCATCCATTATTCTTAATAATCTATATTGGATATGAAATATTTCTTTATAAAAAGAAGAAGATATTATTTTATTATTCGTTGGTATTATCGTTGATCTTCTTTATTATATATTTCTTGAATGTCATTCTTTATAATTCATATAATCTTTCGTCAACTATAAAAGGAATAATAACTTATAAAGATGAAAAACACTTATTGATTAAAGATAAAGGATACTTTATAAAGGTTTACTATAAGAATAGAAATGATTTAAGAATAGGTGATAAAGTATCTATAAATTATAAAGAAGTATTCATAAATTCAAGACAGATTGAAGGCATATTTTCCTACGATAGATATAAGATAAGAAAAGGAATAGTGAAAGAGGTTGAATTAACCTCTTATACCTATTTAAAGCATACGTTTTCTATTTATTCACTTAAAGGAAGTATTATTTCATATATAGATAATAACTTTGATACATACGGAAAACTCTATTTAAAAGAGTTGATTTTAGGCATTAACGAATTTGAAAACGAAATGAGTGATGGAATAAAAGAATTGGGTATTATTTATCTATTTGCGATATCTGGATTGCATATCTCTATCATTAAAGGAATAATTAAAAAAGTTTTGTCTATCTTTAATATTCCACTAGAAATAGAAGAGATAGTTGTGATAGTAATGCTTGTTTTATACTCATTAATTACTAATGGATCAGTATCTATAAAACGTGCAGTAATTATGAATGTAATATTTTCTTTATGTTCATTATTAAAACTAGATCAAAATAGGCTTGATGTCTTGTCTTTTAGTTTATTTATTAATTTATTACTAAATCCATTTTAAATATTATCGATAGGTCTATATTTATCATATCTATCCACAGGACTTATATACTTATTAAATAAGAATATAAACACATTTAAATTAACGTTAATTATTACTATGTTTAATATACCGTTTTTACTATATTTCAATCACGAAGTATCATTATTTACAGTTTTATATTCAATACTATTTGGCCTTATATTCTCATATGCCTTTATTCCGCTTAGCTATTTGATTGTATTAATATCTCCTCTATCATTTATCTATGAATGGATATGTAAACTATCTAACTATATGATTAATCTATCCAATGATTTAAACATAATGATTAGATTTAGTATTAAAAGCCCACTATTTTTAATACTTCTGATAGGAACTATATTCTTGTTTCTGATTAGAAAAGAAAAGAAGGATAAAGCTTTAGCTTTAGTATCTTTGGCATTTATATTATCTTTGAATTATTTTTCATCCGCATTTACTTTATTTCCTAAAGTTAAATTCTTTGATGTTGGTCAAGGAGATGCGGCGCTTTTAAGACAACATTTTAAAGTCGCATTAATAGATACAGGTGAACAAGATAAATATGATTCA
>JAEEXP010000075.1 GCA_016287865.1 Caryophanales bacterium | reverse complement strand
TCCTACAAAAGTTACTATCACTATCAAAGTTGGTAGTGGAAGCGATAAAACCGTTGCTGAAGGTGCTCCTGAAGCTACTATTGCATTAATCGATGCTTCTGGTAACGTTATTGGTACTGCAAAGGTTATCTGTTCTGGATATAAGAGTGCAACTGAAACACACACTATTGAATTCACTGGTTTAACTACTGCAGATATTTATGGTTTCATCTTAACTTGTCCTAAAGCAAGTGGATTTAACGTTAGATTATATACAGTAGTAATGGCTGCTGAATAATAAATAATTCATTTTAAAATTAGAGAGTTAGTCAAAAGCTAACTCTCTTTTTCTTATATATTAATAGGTATAATAAATATAACATTTATATTATAATTATATTAATAATATGAGAGGTTTTATGAAAAAGAAATTATTAATATTTATTGTTGGTATACTATCTTTGTTTATGGTGGTTGGATGTAAGAAGACTACTAAAACTGAAGCACCTATTAAAGACGATGGTATTAGTATACATACTGATTTACAAGAAGCATATTTAAAAGATGATTATGATAATTTTTCTAAATACGCTACTGGAGTTGAAAACTTATCTACACCAAAACCTGTAGTTTTAACTTTTGGTGAAGATGTTATCGCATTAAGCAATAACTATACAGTATATTTATCTGAATCTAATACATTTACTACATATAAAACATATGAATCAACCACAACTAGTGTATCTATTTATAATTTAAAGATTCATACTGAATATTTCTGGAAGGTAAATAATGGTTCAGTTGAATCAGCTATATTTAATTTTACTACTACATCAAAAGGTCCAAGAAATATTAACGCTGGTGAATTAACCAATGTTAGAGATCTTGGTGGATGGGAAATAGAAGGAGGATATGTTAATCAAGGATTAATATATCGTACATCTAAGTTTAACGCTGATGAATCTACTGAATTACTTATTAATCAAGATGGTATTAATGTATTTGTAAATGAATTAGGTATTAAAACAGAAATTGATTTAAGAAAAGTGACAGAGAATGGTGATATAACTACTAGTCCTCTCGGAAACACAGTAAGTTATATCTTTATCCCAATGAATTCAAGCGGTAATATCTTAACTTTAAATCCTGATGAAATAGTACAAGTATTTAAAGTATTCGCAAAAAGAGACAATTATCCTATTTGTTTCCACTGTAGTATTGGAACAGATAGAACTGGATTAATCGCATTCTTAGTCAATGCATTATGCGGAGTAAAAGAAGCTGATTTATATAGAGATTATCTATTTAGTAATTTTGGTAATATTGGTTCTATGAGAACTCCATCAGCTATTAAAAACTATATTAAGGCTATTAATCTTAAGAGTGGTAAAACATTACAAGAGAAAACACGTAATTATTTATTAGACTTAGGATTAACTGATACTGAACTAGATAGTGTTATTAACATAATGACAAAGTAAAATGGAGGCAGCTGTCTCCATTTTCAATTATAAATATATGTATTATGGTCATAATAAACAAAACTATGGTGTTTTAACTATTGATTTTATTATTTAAACATTATAAAATTATAGCAATAATATAGGGAGAATTTTTATAATAATGAAAACAATGAAAAGATTATTATCTTTCGTGCTTTTGGCTTTATGTGCATTTAGTTTAGCTGCTTGTGACTTTAATAATATAATTAGTTCTGTTAAAAAGGTTCAAAGTAATGTACAAAAACCAATAGCGCAACTAATTGATGGTGTAGATGAAAATGGACACTTTGAAGAAAATAGAAACTACACAATTGCTTATAGCCATACTGAAAAAGTAGATGGTCAAAACGTTACAACAACTATCACTGTTTCTTTACAATTTAATAAGAATGGTGAATTAGTGTACGCAGATCAAGAAAATGGTAATGTATTTAATTATCAATATATAGTAGAAGACGGACTTATTAAATGTTCTCAAGAAGGAAAGATTGTAAAATATTTCTATTATTATGCAGATGTGCTTGTTGAAGCTGGCATTTTATTACTTGTTGCAACAAAAGATGATGTTGCTGTATCTCAAGCCGGATCTGGAACACTTGGTTCTGTAGCTTTTGTTATATTAAATCAAAACGATACTAAATCTGCATTAACTGATGATAAATCAAATGAAAATATGTACTATACACTAAGAAAGAATGGTACTATTTCAACATCTGGAACTAGAGTTAAAGCTGACCAACTTGGTAAATTTGATACATCAGAAAAAGGCATGTATGCCACTACTCTTAAAGTAGGATCTAAAACTTATCCTGTAATCGTGCTTGTCGCGTAAATTCTATTCTATATACCCGCTCAAATAGAGTGGGTATATTTTTTATTTAGCGAAATTATTATACATATAGTATAATATTTACACTATCGGAGAATAAGTATGAAAGAATTTTTTATTGATTTAAAACAAGGCATAGTTGATATGTTTAAAGGATCAAGTAATGATAACTTATTTAGTTTAAACGGAAGAGTTCCACTAAAAAGATCTATCTTATTTGGTATTCAACATGTGCTTGCGATGTTTGTCGCAAATATTGTTCCACTAATTATTGTATTTAGTGCAATTGGAGTTAACAATACACCAATTGCAACACACGCAATGTTAAGTGCACTCTTTATGGCAGGTTTTGGAACTATTGTTCAACTCTTAGTGGGTGCAAGACTTCCAATCATTATTGGAACATCATTCACATTTGTAGGATTATTTATCACTATTGGACTCTCTGGAGCTACTCCAGAAGAAGGATACTACACAATTATGGCATCTATCTTGGTTGGTGGCGCTATAACTACTGTTGCTTCAGCTTTTGCTAAGTATTGGACTAGATTTATTAAACCTATTGTTCCTGCAATCGTAGTACTAGGTATTGGTTTATCTTTAATTCAATCAGGCGCTAATCAATTTATTGGTATGAATGACTATACTCCTGGAGGAGTTAAGTTATATTTATATATCATTGTAGCCGTTATTACATTTGTAGTTGCAATCCTCTGGCAAATCCTTATGAAAGGTGTTTGGAAGAATCTTAATGTTATAGTAGGTATTGTTGTTGGATATATTGTTGCTGTATGTATTCCTGGAATGGTAAATTTCAGCGGAATGAAGATTAATAGTATCGCAGACGTTTTATCTTATCCATCATTTATTGACTTATCTAAACTAAACTTTAAGTTAGTACCTATTATTTTAACTACTGTATGTTTCTTAATGGCATTAGTTGAAGCCATTGGTGACACATCTGCTTTATGTGATGCAGGACTTGGAAGAGCTCCGTCTAATAGAGAATTAACTGGTACACTTGTATGTGATTCATTAAACTCTACATTATGTTCACTCTTTGGTTGTATGCCTTTAACTA
>JAEEXP010000074.1 GCA_016287865.1 Caryophanales bacterium | reverse complement strand
ATAATACAGTTGAAGAAATAAAGAAAATAAAAAAGATCAATGGTGCATTTACTTTATCATTCATTTTTATTGTTTTGGCAGTTATTATTAATGAAATTAATTTTTCTTCAGATATATTCAATTTTGAAGTTGCAGCATCTTATTTATTAGGTTCAGGAGTAGGAATTGGTTTATTAGCTATTATTAATAATTACATGAAGATAAATAAACAAAAAGATAATTTAAATAAATCAAATGATAATTTGCTTTTAAGATTGAAAAAAAGAGCGAATACAAAAAATAAGTAATGCTCGTAAAATAGTAATATTGCGTACTCACTTGTTAGTTAAATTTTAAAAAATTGACAATTTTTGGCATTTATGGGAAAATAATAGTGATTTCTATATGAGAAGGGGGATCATAAATGAAAATCAAAAATCTAAAAGTTAATTGGGATAAAGTAAAAAAATATGTTGGTATTGGAATTACACTTGTTATTATAGGTGAAAGTTCATTATTGTTAAATAAGCAAACTGGCATTGAAAAAGAAAACGAATATTTAGCATCTACAATTGATGATACTACATATTCTGTTCCAGCCGAAAATACTTTAGAAACAATTGATTATACTACATATTCTGCTCCTGATGGATATACTTTAGAAATAATAGATGATATTACATATTGTGCTCCGACTGGATATACTTTAGAAACAATAGATGGTAAAGTATATGCTGTATGTGAAAAAACATATGTTATTGATGCATTAAAAGGAGTAAAACCTGATGGTAGCGAATACTATTATTTACCTGAAGGTTATACGCTTAATGGTTCAAAAGGTTATAAAACAGTTAAAATTATTGAAGAACCAATTGTTGTTGAAAATCATCAAAAAACAAAATAGAAGAAATAAATATAAAAGATACAGGATTGATTTAACAATCCTGTTTTATTTGCAATTCTGGAGCCACTTTAGAGCCACTCTGCTGGAGATTAGCAGGAATGAACTAAAATATAAAGGTAATAAAAGCCCCATTCTTAAAGGAAATTAACGAGTGGGCAATGGTAAAAAGCCTTAAAAATGTTAGCTATGTGGATCGGGCAAGAAATATAAGCAATGTTGTGGTAAATAAGCTCGCTATGCGAGTTTTTTATTTTGTAAAAAATTATGTAAAGTTATATATATTTTTGTATTAATAAAAATGTATGATATAATTTACTTAGAATAGGTTAATGTATTAGGCAGCGTATACGGAGGGATGATATGAAAAAAATGTTCAGAAATATAGTTTCTGGAATATTAGTTTTTGCTGCGTTATTTGGATGTTTCACGCAAATAACAAGAGTTTTTGCATATGCAAGGACAGAAAATTTAACTGTTACTTTTAGGCCTGGAGAAAATGAAGAAGGAATTGTTCAATATAGTTTAGATGACGGGTCAACATGGGTCGATATTACTAGTGATAGAGTTGAAAATATTTTAGCTAGTGGTAACGGCTTAAGAATACGAATAGTTCCTAACGAAAATAAAGAGGTAGACTATGCAGGAGTTCATTTTATATTAGATCATATTGAAATTCAAAATATAAATGAACTAGGATTAGACGATGCAGATGGTTATATAGTAGATCCTGATACAGTAAAAGTAGAATTACGTGTACTTGAATTTAGAGACAAGCAAGAAGAAGAAAATAATAATGTTACATCTAATGTGTCATTAAGAGTATCTGGCGAAGAACTTGAATATAATCAACCTTGGACAGATGATGCTTCAGACTTTTGTTTCGGTATTAATAATTCTGAAATGAAGAGATATGCTAAAGATGAAGTTAATTATATTTATGAGAATAATGTTATTGTTGGTTTAGAATCAAATGGTAATACTGCATTACAATATAGTAGAGAAGAAAACCAACCTGTAACATTCCATATTAGAACTCAATGGAATGATGTGATTACATCATTAAAAATTAATAATGTATTATACAACACACCTCAAACTAAAGATGCTTTAATTAATGTTTTTGAAAATGGTGGTATTGCGTTTGATATTGAAAATGTTCCTTATGCTGAGAACTATGTTATTGAAGTAGAAGGAAGAAAACAAAATGAGAATGAAATTATCTTAGGTAATTTTGGATGGACATATGATCCAAATACTAATGAATTCTCAGATGATGATAAAATACCAAATGGTACTTTAGAGTTTGTTGAAGCTAAATATAATAATCATACTTATACTTCAGAAGAAGCATTAAATGCTGTTGGTGGAGTATTTAGTTGGAAAAGTGCTAATAGGGAAAACGATCCTTATGGTGAAGCAAGATTAGCAGTTGGAACAGAACTTACAATTAGATTAATCCCTGATAAAGGATATCAATTAACAGAACTTACATTAAATGGTTTTCCATTTACTCCTGGTGAAGAACCTGGATTATATACATTTACTATTGGTGGTGGTAACTGGCATTTAGGTGCTAATTTCACTGAAGTAGGAAATGAAGTAGATGCTACTGCGTCTAGTATTAAAACCGGTAATATTAACTTAAGTTTAAATGGTGATGATTCATTTGTTAATGGTACTGCTAAACTTGAAGTTAAGAATATGGGTACTATATCGCAAGAAAGAACGAATGAATTTGTTTCTAAAGCAGAAACAGGTGGATATGAAATTGATAGTTATTTAGATATGTCTTTATATAATACTATATATAAAGGTGGTAAGACAGATATTAATGGTAAATTAGAAGCTTGGGATACACAAGTTGATAATGTTGTTAATAATGCATCTATTACCTTAGAATTACAAGAAGATATGTCTAATAAACAAATAGTATTAGTTCATGAAACTCATGAAGGTAATACTGTAACAGGATATGAATTTGTTGAAGCTACATATAATGAAAGTGATAATACTATTACATTTGAAACAAATAGTTTTTCAAATTACGCAATTGCGGTTAAGAATAGTACTAAAGTTCCATATAATGTAGATGATGAAAATGGTAATTCAATATCATTTAAAGCAGAACCAGATCATTCATTTAATTTAAATATTATTAATTGGACAACTTTAACTGATGAAGAATTAGAAGAAAAAGGCATGACAAGAGATGAATTTAACGAAGGTTATAATCTAATAAAAGAATTAACTAAAGATAGTGGTGAAATGATTGCTTTCTTCCAAATTGAAGTAACTGATGAGGATGATAATCAAGTTCATAATGGTCCATTCCAAATTAGAATTAAAATGACTGATGAAATGAAAAAATATAACACATTTAAATTAACTTTTGTTGATACTGATAATGGATTTGAATTAGAAGATCCAATTACTTTAACTTGTGATGGTGATTACTTAGTTGGTACCTTATCACATTTAAGTACATACGCTTTGAATGTAAGTAATGTATTAAATCCAAAAACTGGTGATAATTTAATGTTCTATATTTCTA
>JAEEXP010000073.1 GCA_016287865.1 Caryophanales bacterium | reverse complement strand
TCGCTTCCGTATAACGGATAGTCGTATGAGTATATTGAAGGCCAATTTCCCGACCAAAGTTAGCGGCTGTTTCTGCTCGGTTGAAATATGTTTTAATTCCACCATCATATTTAACAGGGCTACTCATTAGTCTAACACCATCCGGAAATACTAAATTATTATCGATAATATTTAAGGCTTTATCTTTTTCTTCAGCCGTAAACATTTCACTAATAATTGAACGCGTTAGAGGCAATAATCGATATTTTATTTTTCGAACTTTATCACTTGGATGAAGTAATAAACTTACTGAATGATTATTAATACTCTTAAAATGGATAAATCCAGCAGGTACTCCATCTTTAATGATGTATCGGTGATAATCCTCTTTAATCATTTCCCCATTACTTAGTAAATCTAAAGCAAAATCTATATTGTAATTAGTTAGGACATTTCCTAACTTTCTCATCATTTCATAAGTCAGTGATGTTGTCCAACCAGAAACCATTTCTTTCTTTAATTTAGCGTTAGCAGGTTGTAATGTATCATCCCAGTCACCACCGCCATAACAAGAAAGATGAGTTCCCGAAATATAGTTTTCCTTGATTGTCGCAATTTCTTTTTCTAAATGACTAAATATTGAATAATCATTAGTATAACAAATACCATTTGCTTTAGAAGTATATGGAACCTTTTCATCTAAAATACTAAAGTCTCCTGTTTCTTCTAGATACAATGCCAGAAGTCTGGCTGGCCAAACAATGATATCACCATGACTTGATAAATCTTGAATACTATAGAATTTATCAAACATAAACCACTGTGGAAAATCGCCCGTTTCCAAGAACTGATGGCTATATACATCAAGAATAATCTTACGTACTTTATCATATTTACCAAATGACAAGAATAATTCCGCTGGGCCTTGGCAGACATCACGAGTTCCCCAAGCAGCGCCATTGTACTGTTCTAAGCCGTGAGGTGATAAATAATGAATCAAAGCATCATGAGTATACCAATATATTAAGTAATTGAATGATTCAATTCTTTCATCATGGTTCTTCTCTTCAATTCTAAAGCCATCCACAAAATCATCTAGATAATTTAAATATTTCTTTTTTACTTTATCAAAATCTAAATGTTTATTATCTTCTTCATTCCTTGTAATAAACATATTAAATTTATTACAACTTACTTTAATTAACAGGATGTTTTCTTCTCTTGTCTTATTATCTTTATAGAATAAGCTATCATCGCTTAAACTATATTTAGCATCAATTCCTATCTTAAATGAAAGATTAGGATATTTACCATAAGTCATTGAATTCTTATCAAATAAAACCTTGATCAAGCCATCTTCATCCTTAACATGAATTAAACTTTCATGTTCTCGTTCACCCATAACTAAATGATTAGTAATTATCATTTCATAATTCCTATTCAATTTAGAATTAAATGTGAATTCTAATTTTGATGAATCTAAATCAGTAAATGAAGTGAATTCTAGAATGTCTCCATCAATTTTATAATACCATCGTAAGTAATTTAAACCCATCTCAAAGATACCTGATAAAGTTAATAATTTATATTCACCATTATGTTTAATGAATATTCTTTCACCACTTATCTTTTGAATATTTAATGGATTACGTTGATTTGATAATAATTTATTAAATGAAGTATTTCCTATGACAATCTGCGAATTAAATAATCCATAAATATATCCAGTAGAGGCCAAAACATTTTCGAAATCATAATCCCCATTTGGTAATCTATTTTGACTTATTATGATGTTGCCACTAGGACGTTCTAATAATAATTCTTTGCACTTTAATACTACATGTGATTTACTACTAGTGAAGAATGATAATAATTTATTGTTATCATGTTCTTCAAAGAAACGTTCTTTAAATAAATCATTTATTTCTTCATCAGTAAAGTCAATAGATGATATTACCTTTTCATAATTAATTGCGAGATCTAATTTATCTATATTTTCATTATGGTTTTTTCTATCTTTTATTTTTTTAAATAAAGTTTTGACATAATCTTGATATAAAGGTTTCTCTATTTTCTCTTGGTGATCACTTGCATAGCATGAATAAAATACATAATCTAAATCTTTATTTAAACTTATTTCTTCACTTTCTAATGCATGATAGGCAAATTCATATTGATAGATGCGGTTCTTTAAATGACCATCTATAAGTGCTTTAGGAATATTTGTTTCTTTATATTCCAGACCAAAGAAATCGAAGCCATCAACTGAATAACCGATAGTTTTGCCAAAAGCGCCACTCTCTAAATAGTTAGGTCGGTCTTGGTTTTGTCTTGAACAAATAACAAAACCATCATTATCGGCATACACTTTATGATCAATGTACTGAGATACATAACTATCATTGTTGGAAATCGCATAAATGTTTGATATGGAAACATCCATTCCATAATATAACTTGACTAATTTACCAGGATTCTTATTTATCTTTACATTATAAAATAAAACGTTTTCAATCACAGAGAAAATAATAATGTATTCGATTCCTTCAAACTTTCCATTATATGCAATATAACTTCCAAATTCATCTTCTTCAACTGAAAATGATGAAGGAGATCCAATACCAATTAATCTCGTAAACTTTCCATCAACCGATAAATAAACATTACTTATTGTTGGTTCTAAATTATTACCAACGTATGTATTAATCCTCATGATATCATCACGAATCTCTTTTAGATTACCACTTTCAAGCACAAATGCTTTTAAGAAACTATTCCCTAATACATACGTTTTTACATCTTTTTTAGGAAACAAGCTACACCTCCTAATAATATAACAAATTTTATTGAATCGGTTTACTGAAACGTTTCAATAATATATAATCATTATATCATATTAACAAAGCAATGTAAAGAAAAAAGCCCATTTTCTGGGCTTTTAATAATATTATCTAGCAGCTTTTCTTGCTTCACGAGCAGCAGCAACTTCAGCTTTACGTTTTTCTTCAACAGCTTTAGCTTCAGCACTTGCTTTAACTTGAGCATCTTTGATTTCGTTGAAATGTTTTTCAACTGGAGTCTTAGCAAGTTCACATAATTTAGCAAATTCAGCTGGATTAGAAATTGCAAGTTCACTTAACATTTTACGGTTAACTTCAACATTGTTTAATTTTAATCCGTACATTAATTTGCTGTAAGAAAGTCCGTTCATTCTTGCAGCTGCGTTAATACGAGCAATCCATAACTTACGGAAGTTTCTCTTATTATTCTTACGATCGCGATAAGCATAAGTTAATGATTTCATAACTTGTTGCTTAGCTGTTTTATATAAAGTATGTTTTGAACCAAAATAACCTTTGGCTAATTTTAAAATTCGATTACGTCTTCTTCTTGTAACGTATCCACCTTTAACACGTGGCATAATTGTATCCTCCTATAATAATAAATTTTTTGATTTTAATTAAGCACGCAAACTATAATTATTTCTTAATAGCTGCAACTTGTTTTGAAATACGATGCAT
>JAEEXP010000072.1 GCA_016287865.1 Caryophanales bacterium | reverse complement strand
AATAGCCGTAAGACAGAAAATATGAAATAGAAGAAAAAGAAAGCTATTGATTTATATAATAGTGGCATTCAAAAATTCTATTTCATGGCACACACAAATGGATACCTAAATAACGACAGTGATAATGAAACATTCACTATTCCATATGTAGAGTCTAGATATACTAACGGAAATAACGATGTTCTATCTTTTAACACAAAAGCATTTGTAGAATTTTTAGGATACTTTATAAGTGAAGGTAGTCTAAATCCTGCAAAATCTGGTAAGTATTGTATATCGATTAGTCAAAAAAAGAAGAATATTTTAAATAAAATATTATCTTGTGTAGACAAACTTAATTTACAATATAATCAAAGAACAGATAAAAGAGATAATACTACAGAAATAACAATATATCATAAGTCGTTATGGATGTACCTTAAAGATAATTTCGGACTGTATGATAAAGATAGACATATCAGCAGAGAAATTATTAATCTTTCTAATCAATCTCTTGAAATATTATTAAACGCTCTTATTGATGGAGATGGAACAAGAGATAAAAGAGAAGGAAGAACATCAATGTCATATTACTCTTCTAGCGAAGAGTTACTTGATAATGTACAAGAGATATGCATAAAGCTTGGTTATAAAGCAAAAATATTATATGCATCTAAAATAGGTATTAATTCTAAATCACCTGTACATAGAGTAATGATTTCTAATAGTAGACAAAAATATCGTTACTGCAATGATACAATGATATCTCTTGAAGAGTACGACGGCATAATGTATTGCTATAATGTTCCTAATCATCTATTTATTACAAGAAGAAATGGTTTAATAGCAATACAAGGTAATACGGCAAACAGAAACACCGGAGATAACATGACTTCAGAGATGGCAGATAGAATTAGAGCCATTTCAAAAATAATAGAAATGTTTTTTAATAATTTTATTATTAAAGAACTTCTTATGGAAGGTGGATATGACCCAGTACTAAATCCAGATCAAGTCGTAGAATTTAGATTTAATGATAACGACGTTGACGTTGAAATTAAAAAACAAGTTCACGCTGTATATAAATACGAGCATAATGCTATTACAGAAGATGAAATGAGAACCGAGCTTGGTATGGATCCTGTTCAAGACTCAGAAAGAGAAAAACTGTTTGTTGAATTAATAACCAGACAGACATTAAAACTAGAAGCTCAATTGGATGCTCAAGTTGCTTCTTCTTCAAATAAGTCTGGTGAAACAAATAATAAAGAGAAAAATCAAGGTGGTTCAAATAATAAAACAAAAAATAGCTTAAGTTCAATATCTATTGGTCTTGTAAAAGATGAAATAGATGCACTTGAAACGAGAGTTAATAATTATATAAATATATCAAAAGATAAAAATTTACAAATTCTAAACAATGCTTTAAAACTTGAAATTCTAGACTGCAATAAGAAAATACGTTATATTATATCAAGAAATAACAACGTAAATCCTTCTCTTATTGATAAATTAGACATTGAATTAAATAGACTTCAAAGTAACTGTTATTTATCTTGTCTAGGAAAAGATATTACTAATGATAATGATTTTAAAACAATTAAATACGAAATAGAAAAAAGTATTCTTAATTATAAAGATGAGATAATTAAATTACTATTATAACGAAAGGGCATTTAATAAAATGGCTGTATTAACTGTTAAAGATGCAAACCAAAAAGAATTTCAAGTTGATAATAATACTTTTAAATTAACCGGTGATATTACTGATTCGGATGTTAGTGATATCACCGATAGAGTAAGAACAAGACTTTCTGCAGTTCCAGATTTACAGATAGTAGATTCAGAAGGTAATCAACTTGATTCTAATAAATTAGTAAGCGATATTAAAAATGGTTCTAGTAATATAAAAGCATTATTAGTAGATATGGAGGCTACTCATTCTGGAAGAAATCATAATTTTGCAGTATATTATGAAGACTCTATGG
The DNA here is from genome assembly GCA_016287865.1 of Caryophanales bacterium. Taxonomy (GTDB): domain Bacteria; phylum Bacillota_I; class Bacilli_A; order Izemoplasmatales; family UBA1188; genus UBA1188. Next base: position 1,774 of record JAEEXP010000072.1, on the reverse strand, counting down.
AAAAAGATGCCGAAACATTTTTAAATCCATTTAATAAACCATTCTTAATGAACCATGATAGTTATTCAGAACCTATGGGTAGAATAATAAATTCATATCATGGCGAATCTAAATTAACTGATGAACGTTCAGCTATTCATCTTAGAGCAAAAGTAACAGATTCTAGTAAATTTGAAAAATTCATTGATGGAAGATACAGAACTGTAAGTATTGGCGGTTCAATGGGTACTGTTACTTGTTCTATTTGCGGCAAAACAATCCTTAAAGATAATAAATTTACATTCTGTGGTCATTGGAGAGGACAAACATATAAAAACGAAGTTTGTTATTGGGGTGCTAGAGATATAGATTATAACGAAGTATCTGTAGTAAATAATCCCGCTGATGATTTCGCACAAATAATGAAAGTTACTGTTGTTACAGACAGTGATAATAAAAATGATAATGCTGGCAAGGACAGCAATCAGAAAAATACTACGAAGGAGGAAAACAACATGCATGATGATGGTACAAATACTGTTGACGAAGTAAAGCAAAAATTCAATGCTTTATACGACATGATTGACAGTATGTTATCAGCTTCTAACTCAGATCAAAAAGATGCTGGACAAACAACAGATGCACAAACTGGTAATAATTCTAATCCAGAAGATAATAATACATCTGGAGAAGGTCAACCTGAAGTAACACCAGAAAATGCTTCTGAAGACCAAAATGCTAAGATTGCTGAACTTGAAAAAACAATCCAAGATAAAGATACAGAGATTGCTACTCTTAATGATAAAGTTAAAGCAATTGTAGACGAAAAAACAAATCTTACTACAGAACTCGATTCATACAAAGAGAAATGTTTCTCACTTGCAAGTATGAATAAAGAGATAACTGTAGATTCTATTATCAAACAGGAATTAATTATAGGTGTTCTTTCAGAAGATAATAAAGACTCAAGAAGAGAAGAACTCCTTAAGCTTTCTATGAAGGAACTTGATGCTATTGAAATTAAAAAACCTGAGGAAACAAATGATGCAAATGCACCTCACACTGTTCCTACAGTAAATAGCCCAGTTCTTGCAGAACCAGATGGTGACAGTTCGACAACCGATTCACATAACGATAATTCTAAAGTGAAATCAATTGACGACTTAACACAAGAAATTGTCAGCAAGTTATATAAATAATAAGGAGGATACGAAAATGGCTTTATTTAGAGGCTATGAGAATCAACAAGGTTCAAGATCACATACAGCTCTTGTTCGTTCTGGTCATGCTTCACCAGCCGAGAAATGGATTCTTGACCCTACATTTCAAGCTAGCTCAATGAACAGTGTTTTTCGTGATGGTGTTCTTTTCAACTACCAGTATGGCGGACCTGGCATGGAAGAAGTTGTCATTCCAAAGGGCCGTGTTGTTGGTGTTGGTGCATCAGTTAAGGATTTTGTTTCAAAGAAATATCTTGCAACAATTACACTTCCAGGCTTAGCAATTAATACAAATGTTATTGGTATGGCACCATATAACTTTACAAAAGATATGCTTCAACAGGATAGACTTGGTGGAAACCAGCCTTCTATCATTACACAGGAATATGTTGAACTTCCATATATGCCTACAATGACAGCTCAATCATTTGGAGAAAATGCTTCTGCAAATATGTCAGCACTTCTTCAAGAAGAGCAAGACATTTCTATCGATAATAGAATGCCATGGGGTGCTGTTATTGGTACAGCAGAAAATGGTGATTATCTTAAAGCTACACCTTCAGGAAGACTTACAA
>JAEEXP010000018.1 GCA_016287865.1 Caryophanales bacterium | reverse complement strand
TTTCTCTAGCTGTACCATTATTAAAATCACCATATACAGTATTCCATTTAGCATTTTCAGCAGTAGTTCCTAAGAATTCATATCTTAATGGTGCTTTTAATAATTCATCAGATACTTTCATCTTATAGTCTCTAAAATATGAGAATTCATCATACTTAGCTTGGAGTAATAAGATATTACCAAATTTAACTTGAGTTGTATCATAAGGAGCCTTATGTCCTTCACTATCAGCTACTGCATTCATTCTAAATAATTCACCACATTGGAGTACTACAGCTTTAGGGTTGATAACTGGTTCATTTCCATAGAAAGCCGCAACTGTCCAAGATGCCCAAGTACCCATAGAGTGGCCTGAAATAATCATCTTAGAATTATCTACATATTCAAGTTGGCTTAACCAATAATATGCAGTAATACCACCCATAGATGAATCTGTCATAGATTGACCAGCATCATCTTTTGTATACTTGTCTAAGAAGAATGAAAGGTTAGAGAAGTTCATCATAGCTCTATAACGTTTTTGACCGCCAGTAGTTTTGAATGTTACTCCATCATCTTCATTACCATAGTTAACAGTAACTTTATGGTTAACATATCCTCTATTAGCAAATCCTTCAATAGTTGAACCATGTCCGTATTCATCAATTGCGAGAACTACATATCCTCTTCTTGAAAGTTCAATACAATATGCATCACAAGTTTCATGGTCATTTTGATATCCATGAAGTAGGAGTGCAGCTGGAGCTTTATTCTCTTTAGAGGCTGATTTAGGAATATAAATCTTATAACCTAGATGAATAGTCTTATCAGTTATTTCATCTTTTATTTCAAGCATTTCAGTTTTAACTTCTACTTTTCCCCATGATTTTTGGATTTGATCAGCAAAAATCATAGAAATAAAGATTGCAAGTAAACAAACGCCTAAAACGATTAATGCATTTTTTGACTTAACAAAAAATTCTTTCATGTTTTCTCCTTTTATTATATTTCTATACTTCTAATTAATTTTCTTAATGCTTCTTCTGGATTATTTAATGATTCTTCTTTAGTCATTAAAGTAGGAACTATTGAATATACGTTAGGATAATTATTCATTTTATTTGTGCCACATAAAACAATTAATTTCTTAGGATTATAATTAATGATTGAACCTATTAATTTACCCTGTAGTGTTTCTTCATCAAATTGTCCTTCTCCAGTAATGATTAAATCATATTCTTTAACTAACTTTTTAAAATTAATAATCTTTAAATACTCTTCTGAACCAAGCTTAATTTTAGCGTCTAATAGTTCAGTAAACATAAATGAAATACCACCTGCGGCACCATATGTTTTTTTATCTTTGAAAAAGCCTAATGCATTAAAGAAATGTTCTGCATTATCTTTAATAATGCATACGTTTTCCTTTTTAGCTCCTTTTGTAATACTATATAAGTCAGTCGCACCATTGGTAAAAAGTGTCGCAAATACATCGGATAAAAGAGTGATTTTAACCCCTTTAAGTAATTGACGTGTATTCTTTATATCTATTCTTTCCACATCTTTTAATTTAGCGTTTCTAAGTCCTTTGATTTCACTATCATATTGGTCATAGAATTTAGTACCTAAAGCCTCAAGAACTGATGTGCCTAAATCTACTGAAGCACTACCTCCAAGACCTATTACCAATCTTTTAGGATTGAATGTGAGTATTGCATCTTTAATAGCTTCACCAAGTCCATATGAATCTGCGTACATTGGATTTCTATCAACTTCATTTATATATTTAATTCCGCATATATCTGAGACAGAGATATAGACAGTTCTAGTCTCTTCTTTAAATAGATAATAAACATTATGATATTCCTTACCTATTGGATATTTAACTGAAACTTCTTTAATAAATATGCCTGGGTATATCGATTTAAAAGCATCTAAAAAACCATCACCACCATCAGTTGCGGCAAAGTAATCTGATTCAATATTCTTTTTCTTTAGTTCTTCTTTTACTATTTCTCCAATCCTTAAAGAAGACAAAGTTCCTTTAAATGGATTAGAGAGTATTAATACTTTAGATTGGTCCATGATCTTTTAATAATACCTTTAAGTGAATTTGTTTAGCTTTTCTTGGGAAAATATATCCTTCACTATCAGCTTTTAAATATCTAAATCCTTTAAAATCTTTAGTTATTGGACTCCACTCAGGAAGGGTTTCACCATTTGGATTTTTATTCTTTATAAAGTTAGAGAAATAATCTATCATCATATTCTTTAACTTAATATCTTCTTCCGTAAAATTTCTCCAACTTTTATGCATATTTCCAAACGCATACCAGAGATCTAAGGCATGAAAAGCCTTATAATCGCCTCCTGGAGGAATTTGATTAAAGAAATATGCGTAGACATTGGATCTTCCTTTCTTTGCGTTATAAGTTCCCCATTTAAGTCCTAAAAGATAAATGAAATATGGAAGGAAATCTTGTCCAGTTACTCCGAGTAATACTGGGACATCTATATCTTCATTCTTTTTAATTTGTCTCCAGAGATAGTCTTTGACTATTACTCCATCTATGCCTGGTTGCATAACACAAAGTGGTGCATGTTTCTCTTTAAGTTTATAGTAAGCTCTAAATATTGATTCTGGCGAAGCTTTCTTTAATTCTTCATAAGAATTACATCCAGCCTCTTTCATAACCTTATCGTAGAATTTATCACTTCTTTGATGAGGTTTTGGACCCATTATTCTTGGGAGTGGTCCACCACCACTCATAACTATGGCACCTTTAATAATTCCGTCTAATCTTTTTGTAGACATTAAATTTACTAGCGACATAGCACCTGCGGATTGACCACCTACAGTAATATTGTCTTTATCTCCACCAAATGCCTCAATATTTTCATATACCCATTTAATTGCGGCTTCTTGATCATATAAACCATAGTTTAAGTTCTTATAGAAACCAAAGATGTTTACTCTATAGTTTATTGAAACAAGAATAATGCCTCTTAATGCATATTCAATAGTATTACCATATGGAACATCTCCAGCCTTTCCAGTATCAAACGCTCCACCATGTATAAAGACAAAGACCGGAAGTTTTGTTCCGGTTTTAGGTGTAATAATATTTAAAGTTAATGGCGATTCACTAAAAAGTTTAGCTTTATCACTTACAAATTCTTTATCATAAAAATGATTTCTATTTAAAAATGCATCTACTTGATATGGATCTATTTCATCTTTTGTTGCATCAAATGAATCAAAGTCAATAGGCTCTGGATATCCAAATCTTTCACACTTAGCAAAAGGAATGCCTCTATAAAAATAAGCATAATCAAGTTCAAGACCTATTACTCTTCCGTGTTTAGTTATGATAGATGGACCCATACTTTTCCCCACTAATAAATGTTTTAACATTTATATTTTAGCCTATTTATCTAGCTTTTAAAAGAGTAATGTGTATAAAAAGGAGGAAGGCCGGACTATTAATCCGGCCTTCAGAGTGTAGAAATATAATAAAAGGAGAATTTTAAACAAATTATTATCAATGACTGATTGAAAACCATTTGTTTATCATTACCGATTGTATTGTATCAAAGTGAGCGCAACAAAAGTGCCACAAACTAAAAATATTTTTAAAAAAATTTTTTTGGCATAAAAAATGGTGGATTTTCCTCCACCATTAATTTATTAATTAAATGTCTTTTGACGCTTCTGCCTCTTCTTTAGTATTATATAGATCTGCAGAATTAATACTTTTAAACTTAAATGTAATAGTCATTATTTTAGATTCAGTATTCTTCCTAGAAAGTACAAAAGTTCTAACGGCTTTTGTGCCATCTATTGACCATTTATTAAACACAAAGAATGCTAGCATGAACAATGTTAAACAAATCAATGGAATACCTCCTCATATATTAATGCCTATATATAAATGTAATTATTATCTAATTATCTATTTATACACTTATTATACAAAACATCTCGCAACAAAAGTGCCACAAATGGCGAAAAAAAATGGTGGGCCTAAACCCACCATTTAAAATATTTTATTAAGCTTGTTTTGAAGCTTCAGCTTCTTCCTTAGTATTAAATAGTTCTTGAGCAGAAACTTTCTTAAACTTAAATGTAATTGTCATTACTTTTGCATCAGTACTCTTCTTAGAGAATACAAATGTTCTTACAACTTTATCTTTATCTAAAGACCATTTGTTGAATACGAAGAATGCTAGTACAAATAATGTTCCGCAAACTAAGATTAAGCCACCAGCAACACCAAGTCCTACGCCAAGGCCAACGCTAGAATTATGTTTCTTCTTTAATGTATTGAATTCAGCTTGTGCTTGAGTTAACCTTTCAACATTGATAACAGCTTTCTTTTGTGAATCAGTAAGTTCATCATATTTAGCTTTAACTTCATTAATCTTAGCTTCGCTTTCTGGATAAGATACACTTCCGATTGTTTCAATTAATTCAACAATTTCACCAGCAACTGTATATGTATTTTCAGCTTCAGTTAATTTAGCTAAGTTACTTACATTTGGTTTTAAAGCAGTTTCAAGTTCTTCATATGCTTGTCTAGCTGCGTCAATCTTTTCTTTAGATTCTTTAGTATATTCAACATCACCGATATTTTCAATTCTGGCTTCAACATAGCTTGACTTAGCTTCAATAAGTTTAGCTTTAGCTTCTTCACTTACTAATGCTTTAACATCTTCTGGAAGTCTATTTAATGCATTTTCAGCATTACCAATCTTAATCTTCATAGCATTAGTTCCTTCAACTGGGAATAATGCATTAATAATTTCTTCAACACCCAATGCTTGATAAGTCTTATCAGCATTGAATAATATAGCTTTCTTATCTTCATCTACTTGTTCTTTAACAGAAGCATTTAATTCTTGATATTCACTATATGCTTTGGCAATAGCTTTTGAAGATGCTTCATCATGCTTAACTGGAGTTGGGATTAAATCAATTAATAATTCAACGTATTGAGCTTCAGCAGCTTCAAGTATAGCAAGTTTAGCAGGATCAACAAGTTCTTTAGCATCAGCAAGTAAACCTTTATATGCATCTCTTGCATTCTTAATCTTTGCTTTAGATTGAGGAGTAGCTGATATTTCACCAATAGCATCAATTAATTCTTCAACGCCTAACGCATAGTATTTATTTTCTTTAGCTTCTAATACTGCGAGTTTTCCATCTTCTTCAACTTTAGCTTGTTGTTCAGCTGTTAAGTTTTCGAATTCTTCCCAAACTGCATCAAGTTCATCAGAGTATTCTTCAGTATATTCAGGTTCACCAAGTGAATCAATTAAAGCTTCAACATATTCAGCTTTAGCATTATTTAATGCTTCTAATTTTGGAGCTGGAACAGTTGACTTTTGATTATTAGATAAGCTTTCATATCTACTAATTACATTATCTAATTGTTCTTTAGCTTCTTCAGATGTATCCATAGCTGGAAGAGCATCAATTAATGCAACTACATATTCAACTTCTTTTTCACTTAATTTATTAAGTCTTTCATCTGTAACATCTTCAAGTTGTTCATCAGATAAGTTTCCAATCATTTCGTAAAGATCATCAATCATATCTCCAGATGCATCAGTTGCATCCATTACTGGAAGATTATCAATTAATGCATTAACTAATTCAGTTTCTTTACCAAATAACTTTTCTTTCTTAACTTCATCAACTTCAGCTTGTTGATCTTCAGATAATGCAAGGAATTTTTCTTGAACATTCATTACTAATTCTTTACATTCAGCTGATGCATCAATTACACCAATAGAATCAATTAATGCTTCAACTAAATCAACTTCTTTTTCAAGTAATGTATTAATCTTTTCTTCATCAAATTCGGCTAATTGTTCATCAGTTAATGCATCAAAGTAATATCTTGCTGCTTCAACTTTTTCTTGCGATTCTTCAGATGCATCTACTGTGCCAATAGCATCAATTAAAAGACCAGCTAGAGTAGGAATTGAATTCATTAATGCTTCATACTTTTCAGGCTTAACTAATGCTGTTTGAGCATCAGATAAATAATCATATTGCTCAAGTGCTTCTTCAATAGCAGCAATCTTTTCAGCATCAGTTGCAGCTTCTGCGATAGCATCAATTAATGCTTCAACACGAAGTGCTTGATATTCGTCTTCTTTATGTAGGAGTAAATCAAGTGTTGACTGACTTATTAATTCTTTTTGTTGTTTAGTCATTGAATCATATTCATATCCAAGATCATCAAGTTTTTCTCTAAATTCAGTAGTATATTCTGCATCACCTAACTCTGCGACTGCATCTTCAAAATCTTTAGCAGTTTGTAAATCAATATATCTATCAATTGCAGCACTTAAAACATTAAAGTTACTTACTTCTGCTTTTTGTTCATCTAATAAATAACCGTATTGAACAAATGCTTTAGCTATTTTTGCATCTGATTCTTCTGTTAATGTTACAGTACCAATATCATCAATTAAAGCTTCAACATATTCTACTTCTTTATCTGATAATGCTTTAATAGCTTCCTCAGAAATCTTTCCATACACAATTGGAGGGCATTGATTTAATAAAGCTTTAGCATTAATAATCTTATCTTCAGTGTTCTTTGATGCGTCAACAGGTTGAATATCAGCAATTACAGCCTCTACATAGTCTGCAGCATATTCAAAGAATGAATTTAGTTTTTCAGGATCAAGTTGTGCAAATGCTGTAGAAGATAATTCTTGGAGTGCATCACTTATTTCATTTACTTTGTCTCTGCATTCTTCGCTTGCGCTTACAGGAGGGAGTTTATCAATTTTATCTTCAACAAGTAATACATAATACTCATCTTTAATACTTTGAGCTTGTTCTTTTACAGAACTTGGAACTAGATTTTTTTGATTGAAAGTAAGATTTCTTTCAGCAACAATTAATTCTTGCATCTTTACTGCACATGCTTCAGTAATCTCAACTGTACCGAAAATATTTACTAGTGCTGTAAATTCTTCAACAACACCTAAATCTTCATATGTTGATTGAGCAGTAACTAAAACTTGTTTATTACTTACAAGTGCTTGATCTTCTTCACTTAAAGCATCAAATGCTTCTTGTGCTGCATCAATCTTAGCTTTACATTCAGCAGTATGTTCTACTGTACCAATTGCATCAATTAAATCGTATACTGCTTTAACATTTTCTGGAAGTGGTACTAATGTGCCTTTTACAATTCTCTTAAGATAATCATCATTTTCTAACTTTTGCATTGATCTAAATGCATCGTCATACTTTTTAATGAACATCTTAGCATATTCAGTTTCACCAAGTTCATCATCCTTTCCTACTTCTAAATCTCTTAAGAAATACTTAGCAGATTCAACATAGTTACTACTGTTTGTTAAATAATTTTTAACTGTAGTCCATTGATTTATTAAATCAAAATCTTCAGCAGCAAATCCTTCATTATTCATAAAATCATTTACTGATTCATCTATAGTTTTAACTACAGGATGATCGCTTCCCATATCCCAATAGATATTAAAGTTATATCCAAGATTAGACATATAAGATTGATTTATCATCTGTTCGGCAGTTACACTACCAGTTCTTGAGTAACTTTCACCGTTGTTAATTACATTACCGCCATTATCTGTTCCCTTTAAAAAGTAACAATATGAACAATATGCAGTAGTTCCACTTCCATCAGTTTTACCAGCAATTGCGCCTAAATAATTACTTGTTGCAGTTTTTTGATTAACTACATTTCCGGTATTAATACAATAGTTAACTGATTTCTTATATAATCCAACGATACCACCAGTTGCGCCTCCTGCTCCAGTGATAACACCATTATTGATAGAGTTTTGTATTGAACCTGAACTAGTTGATTCTCCAATGATTCCACCAGTACCAGCACTAGAATAAGCATAAGTTGATGTGATATTACCATTATTAGTACAACATCTAATTCTTCCATCTGAAGATCCTGCGATACCGCCTGTATAAGTACTAGTATTGTTTACATTTCCGTTATTAGTAGAAAACTCAATAAAACCAGTATAAGCATGACCAACTAAACCGCCTACATATGAACCACTACCTGTAACATTTGCATTGTTAGTAACATTATAAATATATCCTTTTGAATAGCCTACTAATGCACCTACATAATTACTACCTGTAACACTACCATTAATAGTTAAGTTAGTAATAAAACTGTTTACATAAGTTGAGGCAAATAATGCCATATATTGCTTTTTATTTTCATATAAAGGTTTGATATTTAAATTATTGAGTGTATGTCCTCTTCCATCTAAAGTACCATCGAATGGACTTCCGTCTTTACTACCAAAAATAGGTGTCCATGGATGATTAGTAAAATCTAGATCATTTACTAATGCAAAATTACCTTTTTTATAAAGACTCATAAATGAGAAATCACGTACTGTTTTGATTAAATATGGTTTCTCAAGAGTTCCTTCACCTTCAAATGTATAATTAATTTTTGGAATCGGGAATGAGTTAAAGAACATCCATTGATTTACAAAATCGAAATCTCTATATACATAGTTAGAATCAGATTCACTATTGATTATGTTTTCTGAAACAGTTCCAAATTTACCTTCTACTGCTGCAGTTACTTCAGATTCTGAATCTTTAACCTTACCAATATATGCACGTGAACTAATTTTATAACAATTAGTAATATTATATTCAGCAACAGTCGATTCACCTACGAGTGAACCAACAGCATTTTCATATGTATATTGACCACTTGAAGTCTTTGCAACATTACCTAAAGAAAGACAAGAATCAATTAAACCATTAGTCATTCTACCAACGATACCACCAATAGTAGATGCACCAATGATTTCACCACTGAATAAACAGTTTCTAATAATTACTTCACCAGATTGTTCATTAACTTGACCAGCGATACCACCAAGCCAATAACCTTGAGTAGGAGTTGCTGGAACACCAATCTTAATCATACTGTGACATCTTTCAACAAGTGTTGTACCAGCGTTTCCTAAAAGGTTACCAGCGATACCACCAACCATTCTACTATTTGTTGTGATGTTACCTTGAACTGTTAAGTCTTTAATTGTTCCACTTCTTACAGTTCCAAATAAACCTTTACAGTAATCAGAACTTTCTGTGATATTCATGTAAAGTCCATAAATTGTATGTCCATTACCATCAAATGTTCCTCTATATGCATCTGTTACTTCAGTACCAGCTGCGATAGGAATCCATTGGTCATCATCACTACCATTTAGATAGATATCAGCAGTTAACTTAGCACAAATGCCAGTTTCTCCACCATTTACCATATCTCTAAATGCTTCTAGTTTTACTTTTGAATCGATTAGATATGGAGTATCTCCAGAACCATTACCTTCAAATGAAGATAAAACATTAAGTTCTTCTTCACTACCAATATAGAGATCTGAGTTTTCCCAATAGCCATCTAAGCCTTCACCAATTACTTCATTATGATCCCACCAAGTATTATAATGACGTGGGCCAATAACAATGTGCCAGTTAGTGTCATCTTTCATATAACCAGCTAATGTTTGAGTAGAGGCTGTTGTGCCATCAGCAGACCAATTTGTCTTTTGATCATTTGCACTAGCAGGCCAAGTCACTGTGATTGTACCTGTTTGTGCTGTGTTTGGCACAAAGAAATAGTGGGCAACTCTATCGTCACCATGAGGTGCAGGTCTAAAAACAAGGCTGTTATCATCGTTTAATGCAGGTTTTTCACTAAATAAACATAATAACCAACCTTTCATATCTAAGTCATTGTCAGCTACATCAAAAGTAGCTTTAACTGAGCCATCAGGCATAACAGCAAAGTTACCTTGAACATTACTATATGCTGCCGCTCTTGCTTTTAAGTTTGGTACAAAAGCAAAAACAGCAACTAATGTAGTAATTGCCAACAATAATGCTAATGATATTTTCTTAAATGCTTTTTTCATACGATACCTCCGCATTTATTATTTATTAAATATAATTTATTCTATATTTATAGGCGCCACAAAAGTGCCACAATATAAAAGCGTTTTAAGCTTTTTACCTGCTTAAAACGCTCTATTTTTACACATCTTCTTCACAATCAAAGTATGCCCACGAATATTGGATCATATATTCGCCTCTATACATTCTTATTGCATCTGGGTTATTCCTTTTATATTCATACGCATCGCAATCTATTAAAGTTGGATCTATGAAACATTCATTATATCTTTTAACGAATACATCTTCAGCACCAACTTCTTTTAAAGTATTTTGTATATCTGCGATTAGATTTCTAAAATATGATTTCTTATCTTCTTCCCAAAGGACCGCATTAAGTTCATTAACGTTAACTGATGCGCCTTCTCTATCTACTAAATACGCAAATAATTCTTTGGATTTTTGCCTATGGAATTTAAGAGGAGTTCCATTATGGAATATTTCAAAATTACCAAAGCACTTAACTTGAAGAACCTTACTAGGTTTAAGTTCTATTTCATATCTAAGACCATCTAATTCTTCTTTAATTCTTTCTTCATTCACAGGTTTCATAATATAACCTGATGCATGCATTTTATATGCTTCTATTGCATAGTCATTGTACGCCGTCACGAATATGATATTAATTTTAGGATTGATTGCTTTTAACTTCTTTGCGAGTTGAACCCCACTTAAAACTGGCATTTCAATATCAAGGAATGCAATATCTATTTTCTTATCCTTGTTTTCTTCAAACGCCTTAACAGGGTTATTGTAAGATAAAAACTCTGAGTCATCAGTTATTACTTTTTTAACTGTATTAACTAAACGTAATAATTGAAGATCTTCATCATCTACCATTAAAATTCTCATCTTTATCCTCACTTCTCTAGAGTAATTGTGATTACTGTACCTTCATTTAGTTTTGAATCAATAATCATTTCACCTTCACACATATGTTCTAGTCTATATTTAATATTCATAAGACCAATGTGTTCATTTTCGTTGAAATTAATATCATTAAAATTAAATCCAATACCATCATCAATTATCTCAATTATTATCATAGTCGATGTTTCACGTGTTCTAAGTATTACAGTACCACCCTCAATTTTCTTTAAAATACCATGCTTAATCGCATTTTCAACTAAAGGTTGAATAGTTAGAGGTGGAACACTAAAATCACTTGTTTTAATATCATAAACCATATTAATTCTATCGTTGAATCTAAGTTTTTCTAAAGATACATAAGACTTAATATGTTTTAGTTCATCATCAAATGAAATCATTCTTGTCTCTGTGATTGATGATAAGTTACTTCTTAAATATGAAGTAAAATCATCTAGAGAACTTTGAGCTTTCTTAGGGTCTATATCAATCATAGTGGAAATCGATGATAAAGAATTATAAATAAAGTGTGGTTGAATCTGTGATAACATTAACTTTATTTGTGCTTCTTTATTCTTCTCTTGTTCCACCGCAAGTTTAATATTCTTTTGAACACTTAAGAATGCGAATAGAATTTCAACAGATATGACGATTGAAGCATATGCTATTGCGTATCCTTTAAAGATATTTTGAAGAATAATTGCAAGTAGAGGAAGACCACAGTATAATGAAAAAGCTGCCTTTTCCATTGCATTTAACTTCTTATTCATTATTGAAACAAGGAATATTATGATAAACATCTCAAGTTGATATCCTTGAGATAAAAACATTAGTTTAGATCTTGTGTATTCACCATTTATTGATGTAAAGAATATACCAGTAAATACGTTCACTACGTCAATTACTACAAATACTAAGAATCCAACGAGGTTTATTATCGCAAGCTTTCTCGCACTACGACGTGGAATTGTTATATATGTTATCATATAGTAGAACAGTAAGAAGACTTCCATATTATTCATAATATAGAAAATAGTATAGAAAGTCTTAACCATTACGTCATTCGTAAAGTTTAACTTAAGCATAGTAAAAGTGAAATATGTCATAAAGTGTATAGCTGTAAATATAAAAAATATAAGCAAACACTTTTCATCTTTTCTCTTTTCTTTTTTAATTATTAAGTTAATTATATGTACGAGCAATATGATAGTACCTAATAGACATACTGTTCCGTTAAAAATTATTTTACTATTCATTACCCTCATTTTAACAATAGTAAAACTATTATTAAAGGGAATAATAAAACACCAACGCAAAATTGGTGTTTTATTTCAAATTTATTCACAACTTTCTAACAAGAAGCTATTTTCATCAAGTTGAATTCTAAATTCTGGCATCTTGTAAACACTAAAATCTTCCTTGTTAATTAGTGTTACATAATTCTCAAATCCCTTAACTTTTAAATAGATTACATTGAAGGTTCTACTCTTCTCTTCATCGTATGCACTACATTTAAGTGAATTAATAGGTTCAACGTATTCTCTATTCTTTTCATCTTTAACAAATGCCTTTGTAAATAGAATCTTAGCTTTATCACTCTTAATAACAAAGTTGTATTTGCCATCTTCATATGGAAGCTTATTAAATACTAACTTTTGTGAATCAATAGTAATAATTGATTTATCACCTTCATTCTTAAGTTCACATATTGCACTATTTTTATAGATTCTATCGTGAACATTAAGTCTATTTCTCATTTTATCTTCAACACTAATTGATTTAAACGGAAGATAGACAAGTACTTCTTCATCCTTCTTAAATTTAGTTGAATCAGTTTTAACTACTATATATTCATCATTATATTCAGCTTTAAGATATAAGTAATTACATTCATTCTTTTGAATTAATTCAACCACTTTAGTTTTAATACTGAATGAATCAGGTACTTCTACTAGGGATGTATTATTTAAACTGATACTAAGTTTCTTGGCTTCGCTTTCAGCAATATCAAGTAAATTATCTGTAATACTCTCAGGAAGTTTAACCTTTTGTTTATTAATATTAAGAGTATCACCCTTAATAGAAATATCAAATGAGTTAAATTCTTTAACACCTAAAATAGACATTTCAGTATCTTTATCAAACATATGACCTTTAGACATATCGAATTCAACAAATACATTAGTTTCTGCTTTGATATCTTTTGAAGATGGAACTTTCGCAGTAACTATTTCATCAATTCCTTCTATCTTTAAATATAGAATGATTTCACTACCTAGTTCTTCAATTTGATCGATATAGGCAGGAATACCTTTCTTAGCTAAACTAATGTTTTCAGGTCTAATACCAAATATAACTTCTTCATTAACTTTAGTAGGATCAATTAACTCAATATTTTGATTAGCGTTAAACGCAACTTTATTAGGACCAAATGAAACATTTAATAAATCATTTTCTTTAGTTAATTTGACATTAAAGATATTCATTTGTGGAGAACCTAAGAATGTCGCAACAAATACATTTCTTGGATCTTCATAAAGAGTAGTTGGAGTATCAACTTGTTGAACTACACCATCACTCATTACAACGATTCTATCACCCATTGTCATAGCTTCAGTTTGGTCATGAGTTACGTAAATGAATGTAGTTTCAAGTTGTTTATGAAGTTTAGTTATTTCAGTTCTCATTTGAACTCTAAGTTTTGCATCTAGGTTAGAGAGCGGTTCATCAAGTAAGAATACTTTAGGATTTCTGACAATCGCTCTACCTAAGGCTACTCTTTGTCTTTGGCCACCAGATAAAGCTTTAGGTTTTCTTGTGAGTAAGTCTTCAATTCCTAAGATTTTAGCGGCTTTCTTTACCTTTTCTTCTATTTCTTCATGAGGAGTTTTTCTAAGCTTTAATCCAAAAGACATATTTTGGAATACTGTCATATGAGGATATAAAGCATAGTTTTGGAATACCATTGCGATATTTCTATCTTTTGGTTCTACGTCATTCATTAATTCATCATCAATATAAAGTTCACCAGATGTGATATCTTCAAGTCCTGCGATCATTCTTAGTGTTGTAGATTTACCACAACCAGAAGGTCCTACAAATACAATGAATTCTTTATCATTTATTTCAAGATTAAAGTCACTAACGGCACGTACACCGCCTTCATATACTTTATAGATGTTTTTGAGTAATAATTTTGACATATTATGCCTCCTCTTTTGATAGACCAAGTCTATAGTGATCTGGATAGTTTTCTTTATCTATATATTTATCGTATTGTCTAACCATCATAATACTTTGAATAAGTGTCATAAATCCTTCAAGGAATGGTGCATATACTATAATTACTATAATTAATACAATATATCCAAGAAGCGATAAAAGCGCAGGGCCAACCACAAATAGAATAAATATTGGAAGATTAAAGAATAGACTTAAGAATGAAAAACTAATTGAGTTTTTATATTTATCTAATAACTTTAGTTCATATACGTTTTCCATATGTATACTAAAGTTAGATATTGAGAATCTCATAAAGAAATATACTACAAGCACTCCAATTCCAAAGCCCCTAGCGAATACGTTTGATGCGTTAAAGTAAATCCATAAAGAGCCTAATTTAAGAGCCATTAAAGATAATCCCATAATGAAGTATGAAAGCATATATTTATACCAATTCTTCTTTATCGCTTTAAATAGGATTGGCATAATGAAGCATCCTTCATTGTAGATTCGCTTTCTATATACTTCATAAACCGCACCTTTTCCAATACCTCTAATTGATAGACACGCTATTTCAATTAAAGAGAAATAAAAGAATATCGAGAATACTTTTTCAAACGTAATACTTTCAAGCATTGAAAGTGAAAGATATTCAAATACCAGCGCAACATAAAGAGGTAAACTAAATAAAGCTATAACTAAACTAAGTTCTAAAACTAGCGAGAAATCGCTTTTAAGTATATCTCCTAATTGTTTAAATCTAGTTTTAGGTAGATCTTTAAAATCTACTTCTTTTACTTTTCTTTTATACTTCATTTATTAACCACTTTATATAATCTATTGTTATTTCTTTATTATTGTCTTTTATTAATATTACATATTCTTCACTCGTAAATTCAAAGTAAGCCGATAATCTTTCTTTATCATTATCATTTAAAATTATTCCATAGTTCTTTGATTCTTGAGTGTACATTGAGTGAGCTGAATAATTGTTAAGTTCTTTAAACGTTAATGAACAAGCCGTATCATTTGCGATGCTAATAGGCACAATCACTATATCTGAGTTATTAAGTCCTACAAGTTCATATTTCTGTTTAAATGTTTTCATTGATGGGTTAATTGATGAGAGTTCAATTCTTTTTATTCCATCACTTAATCCATCTTTTTCAAGTTTATAGTCTTTTACTTCACCGGCGTAGAATATCATTATCTTCTCATTATTTTTAGGTTCATGATAGATTCTAAACATTAAAATCCAGAAGATAATACTAAATACTGCGCCAATTAAATAATATATCCAATCATATTCAATAGAATTCTTAACTTTATTCATGTGATTCCTCCCATGAAACTATATAGTTAATCTTCGATTCTATTAAATACTTATTATTACTAAAATCTATTCTCTCAAATGATTTTAGTTTTATTTCATTATTTAATAAATCCTTAAATAGATAAATATATAAATCTTTATCCATTTCAGTGTCTTTATAAAAAAGGTAATATTTATCTATTTGAGCATTTAATATAGTGTTAAAGTTTTTCTCTTCTTCTAATACTTTTTTAAGAATTGTCGTAAAGAAATAGATAGAAAAAGATATATAAACTATCGACAACACTATATCAATAATTAAGTTAGCTAAGTATTTTTCTTTTGATAAGATTAAAAGGAGTATTGATAAAGTAATCCATACTAAAGTAATTCCAATATATAGAATTATCTTAGTATTTTTACTTTTACTTATTTCCCTTTTAATCTTATCAAAATTAATTTTACTCATTTAATAATTTTACTATTCTTTCTTTAATTATTACATAGGCTTTAGGTGAGAAGTGAAGTTCATCATCTAAATAATGTTCCTTGATGAAGTTGCCATCCTTATCAAAACAGATATCAGCTGTTGATACACATGAAGTATCTTCATGTTTAGATGCATAATCTTCAATCCATTTGTTTAAAGCTAAAACATAATCTTTATATTCAATTCTAGCTTTTGATACTTTAGTTTCAAGGATAATAATCTTAATACCCTTAAATGCTTTACGAGCTTTATCGAAGAGTTCTGTATAGAGTTCAGTAGTTTCTTCTACTGTATAATCGCATACAGGATCATTATCTCCATCATAGAATACTAATACTTTAGGATTGAATGGAGCTAGTATATCATCGAAATGATATACAGCTTCATCTACAGTTGAACCACCAAATCCTAAATTAATAGCGTTATAATCTTTGAATTCTTCTTCAAGAGTCTTCCAAATAGCAAATGTAGAACTACCATAAAAACATACAGCGTTATCCTTTTTAGGTTTAGCTTTTAGGTTATTTAGTTCCCATTCATATCTATTCATATCAATCTTATGATTAACCATTATAGATCTCCTTCTCTTTTTCAATCACAACTCTCTTAATTTCATTACCCCAAATCACATATCCGCATAATGACATATGAAGTCCATCAGATAAGAAATATGCGACATTTGGTTCACCATTTTCTTTAAGGAGAAGTTTACCAGCATCTATATATGAGATATAGTCTTTACCTACTCCATACTCGATTGCGATTCTATTGCCTTCCTCAATTTGTGCCTTATATTGCATATAACCAGGAACTAAGTTCATTGGAATATAGTATATATGACAATCTGGAAGAGTTTCATGAATTTGATTGAAGAGTTCAATTAATTTATTACCAGTATATTCACCAGTATTCTTAGCGTTAATAATATTATTGATACCACAGTATATTACAACGGCTCTTGGATTATATTGATAGATTAATCTCTTCGCAAACTTTTCAACCCATTGATCAACAGTAGTTCCACCAATACCACAGTTTAATGTAGTAAGTGGAGCTAAATCTTCAGTAGAAGTTTTGAAGTTTTCAATTGATGAAGAACCCGCAAGAACTATATTATATGGATCAAATTCATAAGTTGATTCATATTTAATAGCCTTGTTTTCATAGTTACTATTTGAATCTTTTAAAGATAAAGTAACATCATTTACTGCGATTTTTTTAGTAGTGTCTACGTTATTTAATGTAACTACTACAGTTATTTCTCTATCGATGAAATCGAATGTAGCACTCTTAATAGATGCATTATCATTAATTACGTAATTTAAGAATTCTTTAACGTTACTACTATTTCTTCTTAAAATATTAATTCCCGCAGTAGTTAAATCTACAGTGTTTTCTACTACTTTAATATTTAATACGCCTGTAATATTAATTAATTCAACTTCACTAGATTTCACTTCTTTAAACGATAATTCAACTTCAATATAATCATCTTTAGAACCTTGTCCAATAGGTTTTCTTTCATATAGTGAATAAAGATTAGTATTACCTGTGATTGGAGTATTTAAATCAAAGACAGTCTTTTTATCTTTACTCCAACCAATGAAGTTATATTCTTCTTTTGTGACTTTAGCCATCTTATCTTCACTAGGCATTTTTGCACATTCGCCTTCACCTACTTCTTGAGTATCAATTAAAAGAGATGTCGCAAGAGCATGTCTTCCACTTGATAGAGTAATATCTTTAACGTTATTTTCATCGATAAACTTTACAGTAAACACTTTGGCTTTTGATGCTTCTGCGTTTGCGATAGGTCTAATACCAAGCACAAACACAAGTAATAATGAAGTTAAAGTA
Organism: Caryophanales bacterium; assembly: GCA_016287865.1. Taxonomy (GTDB): domain Bacteria; phylum Bacillota_I; class Bacilli_A; order Izemoplasmatales; family UBA1188; genus UBA1188. Next base: position 1,816 of record JAEEXP010000018.1, on the reverse strand, counting down.
ATTAGGAGTTTTTTCATAATTTTGCCTCCTTCATTAAATCTTCTAAGAGATTATCAAAGTTACAAGTTGCAACACCGATATATTGATCTCCGCATCCATAGTAGATATAAAGTATTCCATCTTTAACTACGGTTCCAGTTGGGAATACACATCCCGCATAGAATCCTTCAGTTTCATATGGATATTCAGGTTCCATTAAGAAATCTTTTGTCTTCGCAATAATTTTAGATGGGTCATTTAAATCAAGGATTAATGCACCAACTCTATAGTTATCATCTTTAGTTGATACACCATGGTATAAAGTGAACCATCCATATTTAGTTTTAATTGGAGGAGTAGATCCGCCAACCTTTTTATCTTCCCACCATTCAGTTCCTTTAAGGAGGAGTTTTCTATTATTCCATTCCATTAAATCATCACTGAATGAAATCCACATAGCTGGAGTATCAGTACCGAATTCTTTACCAATCATTTCCATAGGTCTTGTGAGGAGAACATATTTACCATTAACCTTTTCGGGGAAGATAAATGCATCTCTATCATCAAGTCTTGAATCAGTAATTCTACCTAACTTCTTCCAGTGGATTAAATCTTTTGAAACAGCTAAGTTTGTGAAAGAAGTATTATTTACAACAAAGGCAGGACCTTCTTCTGGTTTAAAACCAAAATAGCCTTTGTCTTCTCTCCAATATTGTCCAGGAGGGAAAGTTCTTGATGCATAGCATAAATAATAGTAACTTCCCATCTTAACAAGTCTTGGGTCTTCACAACAGCCCCCATCCACTCCCTCTAGTGATGGAGCGAGGACTGGCTTAGATGAAAATCTCTTAAAGTTAAAACCATCTTTAGATGTTGCAAGACCTAAATAGATATAATGTTCTCTATCGTTTCCTGCGGCACGATATAACATTTTAAATTCTTGAGATTCATTGTCGTATACAACAGCTGGGTTTAAAACACATAGGTTTTCCCAACGTTTTTTACCTTTAGATAGAATTGGGTTTTTATCATATTTAATTATCTTTTCCATATTAATCACCTAATCCTTCTTTAGTGTAAACATCATAACTTACGCCATCAATTAAGCATAAGTTATTAATTTCAATATTCTTAAGAGCATAAGTTTGGTCTTTCCAGTTAACCATACCGAATGAAATTCTTGTGATATATTGAACTTTACTAGCAGTTAATGTGTAAGAACCGCCTTCTTCAACCGAGAAATTAGCACCATCAAATCCGATAGTATATCTAGTCCATCCTTCATCAAGAGTTTGAATGATATGTCTAAGTTTATACTTATTACCGCCTTGAGTAATACTAATATTAATGTAGAATGTTGATTGACCATCACCCTTAATATCAAGCATTATTGCTTTAGCTGTAGCAGTAGCGCTAAAGATTGTAGGGATTTGATATGATGGTGAAGGTTGAGAAGTCTTATATTGCATTAAAAGAGTCTTATCATTTTGTGCATATTCACCAAGAGATAACTTAGAATATGTCTTAGTTTCATCCATACTCCAGTTAAGTAAGATTTCTTCATTTGATTCATAACTATCAAAGTTATCAATTAAAGAGATTTTCGTTACTGGATCAGTTTCAATCTTATGATATACACTTTCATGCTTAGTTTCAGTCTTTCTTGTGAAGTAAATATCATCAAAGTATACCTTATTATTTGATGTATAAACTGGTTCAGCTTTGCCGTTTTCAAGATAATAGAAATAACTTAGTTCTAGACCAAATCCTTTAATATCTTTACTCTTAAGTAGAGCATCCTCTTCTTCTTCATATTCTTTAACTTGAACGAAGTCAG
>JAEEXP010000071.1 GCA_016287865.1 Caryophanales bacterium | reverse complement strand
ATGCTGTTGTTGAAGGAAAAGCTAAGGACTCTGATGAATTAAGAGATTTTCTTCTAAAAGATTCAAAAACTAATATAACTAAAGTAGATAAAAATGGTAAAGAAGCAATTCTTAATTATAATCTAGTGGAGTATAAAGATGGTTATAGTTTGGTGAACATAAATCTAAAGACTGGCCGTTCACATCAAATACGTGTGCAGTTTAGTAGTAGAAATTTGCCACTTTATGGTGATCAAAAATATAATAAGAATTCCAAAGTTGGTGAACAATTGGCGTTATTTTCCAAAAAAATTACTTTTATGCACCCAATTACTAAAGAAAATATAACTTTCGAATTAAAAATGCCTAACAGAAAACCATTTGACATGTTTATAAAATAGTAAAAAAGTATATGCAAAATATACTTTTTTCTTTTATAAAAAATAACCTTGTAAATTCTTATAAAAAAAATGCAATTAGATTGTAAAAAATAGTATTTTATGGTATACTCAAGATGTATATTATGGATTATAGGAGGTTCCAAATGTTTAGACATGATGAAGATGAAGACGTAAGAAGATTTTCTTTGATAAAAAGAATAGCAATTGTAGTAGTAATATTCATATTATTATGCTTGGTTTACTTCTTTATAAGTAGATTTGGACAAAATAAATTAGAAAACGGATTATTAAGAGCGGGAAAAGAATATTATAAATCTCCAGAGGTTCTATTACCGGAACAAGGAGGAGAATGCAGCGTTGTTTCTTTAGAAAAACTTCAAAACATGGGATATATTAAAAGTACACTTTATGATCAATGTGATAAAGCTGAAACATACGTTAAAGTTTGTAAATTAGAAAGTGGAAATTATCATTACACACCATTTGTTAAATGTGATAGTGAGTATGATACAAAATTCGGAGAATGGCAAGTTGGTGAAGAAAGTGATTTAGTTGCTAACAAATCAAATGTTAGATTTACTTTCATGCCACAAGTATATACAAACAAAGGTAAAGCATATTATCCTTCAAATGTATCTGATGCTACTAAGATAAATACTTACTATGCATCAGCACCTACAAATGAATATAAGAATAAAGATAATGCTACTAAAGCTAGTAAATGGTATACAGAAGCTAGTGGTGTAAATTATTGGAATAATGGAGCTTACTCTTCAACACAACCTAGTGGATATCCAACTAGAGGAGGTGAAGGAACACCAATTACTTCAATATCATTAACAAAACCAGCTAGTGCAAGTTATAGAACTATTGAACAAATTACTTTATATAAAAAATATAGTTCAGCTAAACCTTATGTAATGGATTATATTTGTTATGATACAAAGATTCATGGACAAGTAACTTCGCCAGTTCCTTGTGAAAGTAGAAGTACAAATAATTATAATACAACTATTATGATTAGATATACTTGTAATGGATCTGATGTAGTTGATAAAACAGCTACATGTGCAGGTGGAGCTGCAACTGATTGGACAACAAGTGTTTGTACACCATCAGAAAATACAACTTGTGAAACAAAACAAGGATATAGATACACAGACCGTAGATGGCAATGGTATACAAGTGGAACATATCGTAAGTATTACCCAAGCGGTGCTTCTACAAGCGCTGGAGAAATTACTTATTATACATCTGCTCCTATAGCCGGTGCTAAACAAGATACTTCAACAACAACTACAGTTTATAAATTCTATAAATTAGTTGATGGAGTAACAACAAGCGGTTCTTGGGAAAACGCAAGTGATAAATACATATCTGAAGATGACATGGTTGATTTACTAAATAAACAAGGATTTAAAGTAAATAGTCTATCAGAAATATTAAAGAATAAAGATATTAAATATTCTATTAGATTAGAATATAGGAATAGAGAGGAGGGATATCGTATGGAAAAGAAAGAAATGCTAGAATTACTATTAAGTATTCAAAGTAAGCTAGAAAATATGGGCATCGAAGAAAAAGATGTTGAACATAAAGCAGCTAAACTTGAAGAGATAATAGCAAATAGAGAACAAACTAAAAGAGAATTACAATTTTTAGAGGATAGATTATCTTCTGATGAAAACTATCTTGATAGAACACCATATTTATATGATGAATCAAGAAGATTTAACTTAGAAGACTTAGTTGATCATAGAAAGCAAGCTGAGGAATCTAATAAAGCTGAAATAGTAAGAGTTGAAGGATTAATAGCTGACTTAAGAGAAAATCTTGATGCAAAAGTTGCTGAATCTAAAGCTAAAGCTGAAAAATTAACTGCTGAGTTAGAAGAGGATGCCGCAGTATTAAGAGAATCTGTCGATGTTCCTGATGATGAATTCAATAGAATGCGTGAAGAGTATGCTGCTAAAGTTGCTTTACGTGATGAAATGGCAGGATTTGAAGATAGAATTACTGAAGAATTAACTCAATTAAATAATGAATTAGAGGATGATAAAAGTAATTCTGTTAGATTAGCTGCTCAAACTCAAGAAGCAGAAGAAATGTTAGCAAGATTTGATAGACAAGTAGCAAATCGTTCAATTATTGATAGAGATGCTAAAAAAGCTGATGAAGATCGTGCTACATATCTTGAAGAAATGTTAAGGTATTATGATTCTGCTGAAGATTTCATTCTATATGATTATTCAAGAGTATTAACTCAATTAATTAATGATTATAGAGCTGATAGAATTGATCAAGATGAAGTTCGTAGAATCATGACTGAAGTTGGTCGTCATCTTGAACCAGCATTACTAGAAAGAGAAGTTGGTATTGAGTCTACACAAGCTGCTAAAGATTATGCTTCTACTGCAGTAAGTGATGATATCGATCGTTCAATTAATGAGCGTTTAAATAATGAAGAGTTAGAGAATAATCGTTCTGTAATGCAAAGATGCATTGCAGAAATTACAGCATTAGAAGAAAAATTAAGTGATGATGCAAATTACATCGTTTCACCTTTCGCGGTTGAAAGAGAAGAAAGAAACTTAAAAAGAATTAATACAATCATTGCTAATAATAATGTAAATATAGCAAATTATCAAAGTGAAATTCAAAGTGCAACTGAAGACATCGCTACTGCTAATGCTTTAATTGCTGAAGAAAGAGCTAAAATTAATAGTTTTGCTAGTCAATTAAGAAGATTAGGACCAGCTATAACAGTAGAACAAGAACAAAATCTAGGTGCTGAAATTAAAGCTTGTGGTGAAAATATTGAATACTTAGAAGAAACTAAGGCTGAAGCTGGTAAGATTATTGATCATGATAAACATGAACTTGAATATTTAATTGATAAAACAGATAAATTTAAAATTGCTTCTAGAAACTTAGAAGAAAGATTAAGACAATCAAATCATATTGATATGAGTGCTAGACGTCTTGATCAAAATAGATTAGCAAGTTTAAAAGCATCTTTAACTGCTCTAGAAAATAGAGAAAGATTTATTGGTGTAAGTATGTATGAAGACTTATATGAAATTATTAAATCAGGAGATATTAAAGCTCCTGAAATGAGTGATAAAGATAAAGAAGCTTTTGATAGTTATTTTAAAAATATTGAAACTTCAATGGTAAAAAATACTATGGAAGAATCAAAAGATGAAATGAGTGAGGAAGACAAAGCTTCATTTGATAATTATTTAAATAATATTAAGAATAACGAAAAAGACGAAATGAGTGAGGAAGACAAAGCCTCATTTGATAATTATTTAAATAATATTAAGAATAATGAAAAAGATAAAGTTGTTCCAGCAACTTATGATCCTGAAGACGAACCAGAATATGAAGAGG
>JAEEXP010000070.1 GCA_016287865.1 Caryophanales bacterium | reverse complement strand
TTGATATGATTAAAATTGAAGATATGAGTCCTAAAGATATAGATTTATCTATATATGATAAAATAGCTTTTTTCTATCCAATTCATGCGTTCAATGCACCATTAATAGTGCTAAATTTCGCAAAATCCTTAAAAAAGGTAGATAATGAACTTAAATGTTTCTTATGTATGGTATCTGGTGAATATTTGGTAATGAATAATTCGTCAGGAAGTAAACTTAAAAGAATCCTTAAACATAAGAATATTAAAGTTGAATCAGACTATCACTATATCATGCCTTACAATATGATCTTTAGACATAGTGAGACTAATGCTTATAAAATGTATGAGACAGCTAAAGAAATTATTCCACTACACGTTAAAGATTATATAGTTTTAAATAATATTCATAAGACTAGAAAATTCTTCCTAGCAGGTCCTATTCTATTCCTCTTTAGAATAGAACAGATCTTCGCACCTATTAATGGTAAACACTTTAAAGTTAATATGGATAAATGTATTAAATGTATGAAGTGCGTTAATAGTTGCCCAGTTAAGAATATTGAATTTAAAGATGATAAGTTTGTCTTCTCTAATAAATGTTTATTATGTACTAGATGTTCATTCAATTGTCCAAAAGATGCATTTAAAATTGGACTCTTAAATAACTGGAAAGTTAATAAACCGTATGCATTTAAAATGCCTAATGAGAAAGAAATAGATAAACATAAAAACTTCTGTAAAGGAAGTTATAAAAGATACTATAAAGAAGCTGATGAATTAATTAAGAGTCACTCTTAATCATCAGCTTTTCTTTATATATAAAATAAATATATAAATTGACTATAAACCGCTTAAATAGTATAATGAAATAGGTTAATAATTCTATATTTAGATTTATATAACAAATTGAATATCGGAGGCAAAAAAATATGATTACTTTATTTTTAGCTTCTAGTTTAGATATACTTTGGGGTATCTTAGCAGGTATTGCTTGTGCTCTTATTGGTGTCGCAGCTGGATACTTTTTAAGAGTTAAAATGCATGAAAAATCTATCAAAGAATCAAAAAGATTAATTGAAGAAGAAAGAAAAACTGCTGAAGAAGAAATCGAAAAGTACAAGAAAGAAAAGACTGAAGAAACTAACAAAACCATTGAAAGACTACGTTCTGAATGTGATCAAGATATTAAGGAGAGAAAAGAAGAGATTAAGAATCAAGAAAGAAAGATTCAATCTCGTGAAGTTTCGCTTGACCAAAGATCAGTTAATTTAGACCGTAGAGAAGAAAATCTTGATAGAAAAGAACAATCTATCGATGATAGAAAGTCTGCTCTTGAAGAAAAACACACTAAATTAGACGCTATTATTACTCAACAGGAGAATAAACTCCAAGAAATTGCTGAGCTCACTACTGATGATGCTAAGAAGATCATCATGGAAAGAACTCAAGAAATGATGGAAGAAGAAACTGCTCAGTATATTAAAGATGAAACTGAGAAAGCGCAAGATGAAGCACATGAAAAAGTTAAAATGATTCTTGCTAACGCTATGCAAAAATATGCACAAGACGTTACAAGTGAAAGAACTGTTTCTGTTGTTCAACTCCCTTCAGATGATATGAAAGGTCGTATCATTGGTAGAGAAGGTAGAAATATTAGAACTATTGAATCTTTAACTGGCGTTGACTTAATCGTTGATGATACACCTGAATCAATCGTTCTATCTTGTTTTGACCCAATTAGAAGAGAAATAGCTAAGAAAGCTATTGAATATTTAGTAGAAGATGGAAGAATCCACCCAGCTAAGATTGAAGAAATGGTTGAAAGAAGTAAATCAGAAGTTAACCAATACATTAGAGAATGTGGTGACAAAGCTATATTCGAAGTTGGTGTTGGTAGAATGCATCCTGAACTCGTTAAGATTTTAGGTAGATTAAAATACAGAACTTCTTATGGACAAAACGTATTAGACCATTCAATCGAAGTAGCCTTCTTCGCAGGTAAACTTGCTGCTGAAATCGGTGAAGATGAAGTTCTTGCTAAACGTGCAGGCTTACTCCACGATATCGGTAAAGCAATTGACCACGAAGTTGAAGGTTCACACGTTGAACTTGGAGCTCAACTTGCTCGTAAGTATAAAGAATCACCAGTTGTAATTAACGCAATTGAATCACACCACGGTGATACTCCGGCTGATAACGTTATCTCAGTACTAGTTGCTGCAGCTGACGCATTAAGTGCTGCTCGTCCAGGTGCAAGATCTGAATCTCTTGAAAACTATATCAATAGACTTGAATCACTCGAGGCTATTGCTAATGATGTTAAGGGTGTAGAACATTCATTTGCTATTCAAGCAGGTAGAGAAATTAGAATCGCTGTTAAACCAGATGAAGTATCTGATGCTGAAATTGCTGTTATAGCTCGTGATGTTAAACAAAAGATAGAGGACAACTTAACTTATCCTGGAACTATTAAAGTTACAGTTATAAGAGAAAAGAGAGTCCAAGAAATAGCTAAATAAATAAATGCGAGGGTTTCCTCGCATTTATTGACTAAGAGGTGCTTATGAAAAAGAAAAAAGTAAACACAAATATTCTTAATTCCCCAGATAGAATTAAAGAGAGAAAAAGACTTAATAAAGAAAATGTCTTTGTTGATTTTAAGTTAGATGAATCTTTAGCTAATATGGGTAAAGGTAAATCATACTATATTTATACATATGGTTGCCAAGAAAATGAATCAGATTCAGAAAAGATTAGAGGACTCCTTGAATCTGTAGGATACACTGAAAAGTTAGTACTAGAAGAAGCAGATGTATTAGTTTTAAATACTTGTGCTATTAGAAAGAATGCTGAAGATAAAGTATTTGGAGAACTTGGTAGACTCAAACAATTAAAGAGAGAACGTCCTGAAATAGTAACTATTGTTTGTGGCTGTATGGCTCAAGAACAAGACGCAGTTAACTTAATCACTAAGAGATATCAAAACGTTGATATTGTCCTTGGTACTCATAATATTCACGATATCTTAGGTTTAATTAAGAAATGCTACGACAAGAAAGAACGTTTAGTTGATGTACTTTCATATGAAGGTGATATCGTTGAAAATGTTCCAATGGTTAGGCAATCTAAGATTAAAGCCTGGGTTCCTATTATGTATGGTTGTGATGAATTCTGTACTTACTGTATTGTTCCATACACTAGAGGGAAAGAGAGAAGTAGACTTCCAGAAAACATCTTAAAAGAAGTTAATGAATTAGTAGAAAAAGGATATAAAGAAATTACTCTTCTAGGTCAAAACGTTAATGCTTATGGTAAAGACTTTACTGATAGAAGCTATGATTTCGCAGATCTACTCACTGACCTTCATAATACTAAAATAGAACGTATTAGATTTACTACATCTAATCCAAAAGACTTTGATGATAAACAAGTTAAAGCTATGGCACTAGGTGGAAACATTATGCCTCAGCTTCATCTTCCAGTTCAATCAGGTTCTAATGAAGTGCTCAAGAGAATGAATAGAAGATATACAAGAGAAACTTATTTATCACTTGTTAAAAAGATTAAAGAAGCTATTCCAAATATCTCACTCACTACTGATATCATTGTGGCATTCCCTGGTGAAACAGAAGAACAGTTTAAAGAGACTTTATCACTTGTTAAAGAATGTGATTATGAAGGTGCCTTCACATTTATCTATTCACCAAGAGAAGGACCACCTGATGCATCATATACTGAACAAGTTCCTGAAGATATAGCTCACGAAAGACTCTATAAGCTTAATGAGTTAATCAATGAAGGTTATAAGAAAGGTTCAATGAGATTCTTAAATACTATTCAAAAAGTATTAATTGAAGGTGAATCAAAGAATGATCCTAATATGCTTATGGGA
>JAEEXP010000069.1 GCA_016287865.1 Caryophanales bacterium | reverse complement strand
TATCGATATCTTAAAAGATGATTATGATTATTTTAGGTCTAATAAAGTAGATGCATATGCAGGAGTTGATTTCTCATATTATCCATGTGAAGTAGAATTATATCCACTTCTTAAAGACAACTATAAGACAATAATTATTGATAAAGTTAAATACTTAAATAAAGAAGATAAAGAATCATCAGAGATTCTAGAAGCTATTTTAAATAACCATGAATTAAAAGAAGAAAACATATTTGATATTGATGAAAATATTAACTATGCACTTCTTCCATATAAAGAATACGTAAATAACTATAAGGAATATAAAGAATTAATTGATTCTACAAATGCCTTTAAGAATAAGATTAATATTGAAATGGCATTCGAGGAGGCCTTACCTAAATATATTAATAAAGAAAATCTTCCATCTAATATCTATCTTAAAGCCTTATCTGAAGCCGGGCTTAAAAAGAGACTAATAGGTACTAAAAAAGATATCAAGAAATATAGAGAAAGACTTAATTATGAATTAAATATTATTCATGAAATGGGTTTTGATGATTATTTTCTTGTCGTATATGATTTTATTTTATATGCGAAAAAGAATGATATTATGGTAGGCCCTGGAAGAGGAAGCGCCGCATCTAGTTTAGTATCTTATTCACTTGGAATAGTTGATATAGACCCACTTGAATATGGACTACTCTTTGAAAGATTCTTAAATCCTTCAAGAAAGACTATGCCAGATATCGATACTGACTTTGAAGATACAAGGCGTGATGATGTGATTAAGTATGTAAGAAATAAATATGGTGAAACACATGTATCACTCATTTCTACATCTCAAACATTCCTCGCAAAATCTGCGATAAGAGATGTCGCAAAGCTACTTAATATTCCTCAAGAAAAGATAAACTTAGTTCAAAAAGAAATATCTCAAGATAATAGTATTGATGAACTTCTTGAAAATAAAAATATTAAGAAATACTATGAAATAGATTCTGACTTTAAGAGAATTCTTGATATCTCTAAAAGAATTGAAGGTCTTCCTAGATCTTTGGGTACCCACGCCGCAGGCGTAATTATTTCTGATAAAGATTTAAGAAACTATACTGAAATCCATAAAGGTGCAAGTACTGATTTAATGGTAAGTGCGTATGATGCTGATTCACTAAAAGAAATCGGTCTTTTAAAGATGGACTTCCTTGCCTTAAAGAACTTATCAATTATTCACGATATCTTAAGAGATATTAAGGCTAGTACTGGAAAAGCTATTAAACTATCTGATATCTCACTATACGATAAAACTACTTATGAACTTTTAAATACTAAATCAACTATTGGAATCTTCCAACTTGAATCTCCTGGAATGGAGAAACTATTAAAAGATATGAAGGTAAGAAACGTTAGAGATTTAGCGCTATGTATTGCCCTTTATAGACCTGGACCAATGGATCAAATCCCTCTATATCTTAAAAGAAGAGAAGGTAAAGAAAAGATCGAATACTATGATGAATCAATTAAAGATATTCTATCTGAAACACTAGGTATCATAGTCTACCAGGAACAGGTTATCCAGATAGCCTCAACTTATGCGGGACTTTCTATGGCTGATTCAGATACGTTTAGAAGAATGATTTCATCAAAAGATGAATCACTAGTAGTTCCACTAAAAGAAAAATTCTTCTTAGGCGCAAAACGCCTTGGAAGAAAAGAAAGTGTAACTGAGAAACTCTTTAACGATATGCTTAAGTTCGCTGAATATGGATTTAATAAAGCACATGCGATTTCATATTCAATGATTTCTTACTATCTTTCATATCTTAAAGCTAATTATCCATCACACTTTATGGCTAATCTCTTAAAGAATAATGATTCTATTAAATACTTTAAAGAATCACTATCCCTAGGAATTAAGATTCTCCCGCCTGATGCGAGATATTCATCATATAAATATACAGTAATTGATAAAGTTATTTATATGCCTTTCACATCAATCAAGGGAATTGGATATCAACTTTCAAAAGAGATTATTGATGTGAGAAATAGTTCTGATTCAACCTTTGAAGATTTCGTTAAACAGTCTAAAGGAAAGATTTCAAGAGGTGTGATTGAGTCACTTATCTATTCAGGTGCCTTTGATTACTCAATGTATAATAAGAAAACAATGATAGATTCACTTGAAGGTTTATTTGAATTTGATGCATCACTAGTTAAAGGTCTTGAAAACTATGAGATAACTAAGACAAATGAATTTGATTTTGATTATCTTAAAAAGTTAGAATTTGAATATTTAGGATTTAATCCTAAGTATCATCCAATAAAGAAATATCAAGGCAAGTATCCTAAATTATCTGATTCAAATGAGGAATCAAGGGATAAACAATCATTCATTGCCTACATCACAAACTATAAAGAAATAAAAACTAAGAATAAAGATTTGATGGCTTCTCTTGAAATCGAGGATGAATATAAATCTATTAATGCGGTAATCTTCCCTAAAGATTACTTAAAAGTTGCCCATCTTTTAAAGAAAGATGCAATCTTTGCCTTATCTGGTTATTATTCAGTCGATAATAGAGGTCGTCTTCAATTCGTTGTTCAAAACCTAAAAGAGGTATAATGGCTGAGTTTATATTAGACACTCCTATGACACCAAAGGGTGATCAGGAAAAAGCGATAAATGAAATAGTTGAAAAAATAGAAAGTGGCACGAAAGAGGTCACTCTTTTAGGTGCGACTGGTACCGGTAAAACATTTACTATCGCAAACGTAATTAAAAGACTTGGAAAAAAGACTCTAGTTTTAGCTCACAATAAAACTCTTGCGGGTCAATTATATATGGAGTTTAAGAATCTCTTTCCTCATAATAGAGTAGAGTATTTTATTTCATATTATGATTACTATCAACCTGAAGCTTACGTAGTATCTAGTGATACATACATTGAAAAAGAAGCGACTATTAATGAAGAAATTGATAGACTTAGAAATAGCGCTACCGCATCACTCCTTGAACGTGATGATGTAATAGTTGTCGCAAGTGTATCTTGTATATATGGTATTGGTTCACCTGATTCATATGAGAATCAAATGATCGTCTTAAGAAAGGGCGACGCATTAAATCGTAAATCATTAATTAACAAATTAAGTGATGCGATGTATGAAAGAACTAATTCCGATTTAAGAAGAGGTACCTTTAGACTTAAAGGAGACATTATAGATATCATGCCTCCATATATGAGCGATAAGGCTATTAGAGTTGAATATGATTTTGATGAGATAGTCTCAATTAAAGAAATTGACGCTTTAAGCGCAAAAGTACTCACAGAGAATAATATTTATACTATCTATCCTGCGACTCAATTTGCGACCGATAAAGCCACTCTAAACGAATCTTTAAGGAGAATTGAAGAAGAACTCAAAGAAAGAATAAAATACTTTGAGGACAAGAATATGCCGCTTGAGGCTGAACGTATTAGAGAACGCACTAGATACGATATTGAAATGTTAAGAGAAGTTGGGAGTTGTCAAGGTATTGAAAACTATTCAAGACACTTATCTTTAAAAGGACCTGGTGAAACTCCATATACTCTTCTTGATTATCTAGGTGATGATTATTTAATTGTTATAGATGAATCACACGTAACTGTCCCACAAGTTAGAGGAATGTTTAATGGTGATAGATCAAGAAAGACAACTCTAGTTGATTATGGCTTTAGACTACCTTCAGCTCTAGATAATAGACCACTTAATTTTGAAGAGTTTGAAAAGAGGATGAAGACTGTAATCTATATGAGTGCGACACCTGGCGAATATGAACTTGAACGTTCTCCAGTAGTCGAACAGATTATTCGTCCATCATACCTACTTGACCCTATGGTTAAAATTAGACCTACTAATCATCAAATTGATGATGTAGTAA
>JAEEXP010000068.1 GCA_016287865.1 Caryophanales bacterium | reverse complement strand
ATGCTCCTATTCAATGGCCTATTGGTGCTGAATCAGAATTCCGTGGTATTATTGACCTAATTACACGTAAGGCTTATCAATACGACAGAACTGATGAACATGAAAATTGCATTGAAATCGAAATTCCAGCTGATTTAAAAGACTTAGTAGAAACTAAAAGACTTGAATTAGTTGAAAAAGCTGTTGAATTCGACGATGCATTAATGGAAAAATATTTAGAAGGTGAAGAACTAACAGTTGAAGAAATCAAATCTGGTATCAGAAAAGGTGTATTAGCTGCTGAATTCTTCCCAGTAATGTGTGGTAGTGCATTATCAAATACAGGTGTTAAGTTAGCTCTTGATGCTGTAGTAGATTACATGCCTGCTCCAACAGATAAAAAAGCTATTGAATGTACTGACTTCAATGGTAATTTAGTAGAAAGACATCCTAGTGATTCTGAACCATTCACTGCAATGGCATTCAAAATCATGACAGACCCATTCGTTGGTAGATTAGCATTCTTCAGAGTATATGCAGGACACTTAACTAGTGGTTCATATATTTTAAATAGTACTAAGAATACTAAAGAAAGAGTTGGACGTATTCTACAAATGCATGCTAATAACAGAAAAGAAATTACTGAAGTATGGACTGGTGAAATCGCAGCTTTAGTAGGATTAAAGAATACTACAACTGCTGATACATTATGTGATGAAAAATCACCAGTAATCATGAATGGTATGGAATTCCCATTACCAGTTATTGATGAAGCTATTGAACCAAAATCAAAAGCTGATCAAGAAAAGATGGGTATTGCATTACAAAAATTATCTGAAGAAGATCCAACATTTAAATATAAAACTGATCATGAAACAGGTCAAACACTTATTTCTGGTATGGGTGAATTACACCTTGAAGTTCAAGTTGAAAGAATGCGTCGTGAATTTGGTGTTGACTGTAACGTTGGTCGTCCTCAAGTTGCTTATCGTGAAACAATCACTCAAACAGCTGAATGTGAAGGTAAGTATATTAAACAATCAGGTGGACGTGGACAATATGGTCATGTTTGGGTTAGATTTGAACCAAATCCTGAAAAAGGATATGAGTTCGTTGATGCTATCGTTGGTGGTGTAGTTCCTCGTGAATATATACCTGTAACTGATAAAGGATTACAAGAAGCTATGGCTGGTGGTATCCTTGCTGGTTATCCAATGGTAGATGTTAAAGCAACATTATTTGATGGTTCATACCATGATGTAGACTCATCAGAAATGGCCTTCAAAATAGCTGCTAGTATGGCTTTAAAAGAAGCTAAGAGTAAGTGTAAACCTATACTTCTAGAACCAATTATGAAAGTTGAAGTAGTTGTTCCAGAAGAATATATGGGTAATGTAATGGGTGACTTAACAAGCCGCCGTGGTAAACCAATGGGTAATGAATCTCGTGGTAATGCATTATCAATTCATGCTATGGTTCCACTAGCTGAAATGTTTGGTTACGCAACAACACTTCGTTCTAATTCTCAAGGTCGTGGTACATTTACAATGAGCCTTGATCATTATGAAGAAGTACCAAAATCTATTTCTGATGAAATCATCAAGAAAAATAGTGTTAATTAAGAATAATACTTGAAAAAAATTCAAGCATTAGATAAAATATAATAGTAATAGAAAAAAGGAGGAAATATTATTATGGCAAGAGAAAAATTTGATCGTTCAAAAGAACACGTTAATATAGGTACTATTGGACACGTTGACCATGGTAAAACTACTTTAACTGCTGCGATCACTAAATATTTTGGACAATTTGTTGATTATGCTGATATCGACAAAGCTCCAGAAGAAAGAGAAAGAGGTATAACAATCAACACTGCGCATGTTGAATATGAAACTGAAAAACGTCACTATGCACACGTTGACTGCCCAGGCCATGCTGACTATGTTAAAAACATGATCACTGGTGCTGCACAAATGGATGGTGCTATCCTTGTTGTATCTGCTGCTGATGGTCCTATGCCACAAACTAGAGAACATATTTTGTTATCTCGTCAAGTTGGTGTGCCTAAGATCGTGGTTTACATGAATAAATGTGACCAAGTTGATGATCCAGAACTACTTGATTTAGTAGAAATGGAAATTAGAGAATTATTAGGAGAATATGGATTTGATTCTGAATGTCCTATAATTCGTGGTAGTGCTTTAAAGGCTCTTGAAGGTGATGAAGCTGCTGCTCAAAGTATTCGCGATTTAATGGCTGCTGTTGATTCTTATATCGATGCTCCAGTTCGTGAAACTGATAAACCATTCTTAATGAGTATTGAAGACGTATTTACTATTTCAGGACGTGGAACAGTTGTTACTGGACGTGTTGAAAGAGGACAATTAAAGATCAATGATGAAGTTGAAATTGTTGGTTTAAAACCTACAAAGAAGACTGTTGTTACTGGTATTGAAATGTTTAGAAAATCTCTAGACTATGCTCAAGCTGGTGATAATGCTGGATGCTTATTACGTGGTATTGCTCGTGATGAAGTAGAACGTGGACAAGTTTTAGCTAAACCAGGAAGCGTTACACCTCATACTAAATTTAAAGGAAGCGTATACGTACTATCTAAAGAAGAAGGCGGACGTCATACTCCATTCTTCTCAAATTATCGTCCACAATTCTATTTCAGAACTACTGACGTAACTGGTGTTATCGAGTTACCTCAAGGTGTTGAAATGGTTATGCCTGGTGATAATGTAGATATGACTGTTGAATTAATTGCTCCAGTTGCACTTGAAAACGGAACTAAGTTCTCTATCCGTGAAGGTGGAAGAACTGTTGGTGCCGGTGTTGTATCTGAAATAATTAAATAGTTATAAAAATAAAAAATACAGGAATCTCCTGTATTTTTATTTGCTTTTTTTGTTATTTTTTGGTATTATATAACCCTGAGATGATGGGAAAATGAAGAAATATATAATAATAGGTATTTTATTAATAATTGTAGTTATTACTGGTATTATGTCTATTTCTACTATTAATAATATGGATAATAGAATAATTGATGAATCCAGTGATGGATTAATAAATCAAGAGCACGTTGTTTATATTAATGTTGGTTCTTTATTAAAAATAGAATATGAGGAATCCTTTAAAGCATGTCCAGATTTAAAAACAAGTATGATTTGTAGTCCGGTTACAACTAAAGTTACTAATCTTGAATATTTAAATTCAGAAGCTGAAAGAATTTATTATAACTATAATTATAATAATAAAGATATATATGATGCTATTGAAGATATAATAAACATTGCTTATGACAATAATTATGATACTTCTAACGTTGATTTAATATATACTAGTGGTAATTTTGTTGTTTCAAATATTAACGTAAGTCCATTAGTTAATATTACTGAAAGTTTTCAAGATAGTATTGATAAACAATCTGTAATTAGATATTACAAAAACACTTTTTTAATTACTTTTGATACCGATGGTGGTAATACTATATTAACGCAATTAGTTAATAAGAATAATACCGTCATTAAACCTGAAAATCCAGTTAAGAATGGTTATGAATTTGTTGAATGGCAATTAAATGGTAAAACATATCAATTTGATACTCCGGTAACCAGTAATTTAACATTAAAAGCCATTTGGTTAGAAAATAAAAAAGTAGAAATTAAACATATAGTAACATTTAATTCCAATGGTGGAACTAAAATAAAAAAACAAACAGTTTTAGATGGAGAATTTGCTCAAGAACCTAAGGATCCAGTTAAAAAAGGACAAATATTTATGGGATGGACGTTAGATGGTGAACAATTTGATTTTAACAGTGCAATAACTAATGATATAACATTAGATGCTAATTGGGCAGCAGTAAAAAAGAACTAATTTATTTGATTGAAGTTGTAAGATAAAAGTGAGCACAAAAAGAACGTGTTTGCTTTTTCTTTTGATAAAATATAATAAAGGAGATGATATTATGGCTAAAAAGGGTCAAAAATTTAAAGAAAGAAATGCGCAAGAAA
>JAEEXP010000067.1 GCA_016287865.1 Caryophanales bacterium | reverse complement strand
GCAATATGTACTTCATCTGCATCTATAATGACTGATACAATAAAGGGTAAAAAAGTAGAAGACGCTAAAGAAATAATAAATAATTTTTATAATATGATAGATGGTAAAGAATATAGAGAAGATATATTAGGTGAAGCTAATGTATATGAAGATATTTCTAAACAACCAAATAGAAGAAAATGTGCCTTACTATCATGGTGGGGAATTGATGAAATAGTATCTAAGAAGTAAGAAGTTTATACTTCTTTTTTATTTTTTTATAAATTAGCACTCATATATTGACAATGCTAACATATAATAGTATAATGAGATTAGCATTCAGGAAAGTAGAGTGCCAAAGAAGGTGAATTAATGCTTAGTAGTAGACAAGAAGAGTTACTTAAATTAATTGTTGAAGAATATATTAAGACAGTAAAACCTGTTAGTTCAAAGTCATTATGTGATACTTTAGATTGTTCATCAGCGACTATTAGAAATGAGATGAGTGCATTAGAAGATATGGGTTTGTTAGAAAAGACTCATACATCTTCTGGTAGGGTTCCTTCAGAAAAAGGTTATAGATATTATGTAGATAATATAATGAAGCCTAAGGAACTAAGTGGAGAAGATATGCTTAAGTTACAAACTGTTTTCCACAATAAATCTTTAATGTTAAGTGATGCAATTACTAAGAGTATGGAAATAATATCTGAGTTAACTAATTATACTTGTGTAGTATTAGGTGATACATCAGTAGAAAATACTGTAAGTAAAGTTGAGGCTGTTCCTATTAGTGAAAATAGTATGATAGCTATTATAGTTACTAATAAGGGTCATGTTGAAAATAAAAATATAATATTAGATGAGAATGTTACTGTTGAAGAGATTAAACAAACAGTAGATTTGATTAATAAACTTATTGTTGGTACACCAATTGAAGAAGTTAGTTCAATGTTAGAATATGAAGTAAAACCTATTATAGGTAAATATGTAAAACAACATGAGGTATTATATAATGCATTTTATAATGCGTTTAGTGATTTTACAAATGATCCTATAATTAAGATGAGTGGTACTAAAAATATACTGATGCAACCAGAATTTGATGATACTAATCGAATTAGAGAAATTGTTTCTAAGTTTGAAGATAAAGAAATAGTATCGAATATTAAAGAAGATAAAAATGGTATTAACATATATATAGGTAGTGAATCTGAATTTGATGATGATGTATCTATAATTAAGACACATTATACATTGAATGGTGAGGAAGGTACTATTGCTTTGATTGGACCTAAACGTATGGAATATGATAGGGCAATTACATTACTTAACTATATTATGGATAATATAGAAAAATAGGAGGCTATATGGAAGAAGTTAAAGAACAAGTAGAAAAACCTCAAAAAAAGGAAAAGAAAGTAATTACTAAAAATAATTACGAAGATAATAAAAAGATAAAAGAACTAGAAGCTAGTTTAGAAGATATGACTAATAAGTTTAATGAAGCTACAGGTTATGTTAAAGATTTAAAAGATGCTTGTATGCGTAGTCAAGCTGAATTAGTAAATTACCGTAAAAGAAAAGATGAAGAAGTAGTTAAGATGTTACAATATGCGAATGAGGATATTGTAAAAGATCTTATTACTAATGTAGATAGTTTTGAAAGAGCAATTGCAATTAAAACAGAAGATGAAACTATTAATAAATTTTTAGAAGGTTTCAAGATGATTTACGTGAATATCGTAAATGTTTTGAATAAATATGATGTTAAAGTTATTGATGCTACTAATGTAGCGTTTGACCCAACTTATCATCAAGCTGTACTTACTGAACATGTAGATGGTGTAGAAGTAGGTATGGTTACTGCAGTAATGCAAAAAGGTTATATGTTAAAAGATAAAGTTATAAGACCAGCTATGGTCAAAGTAAGTGAATAGGAGAGGATAATATGAGTAAAATTATTGGTATTGACTTAGGTACAACAAATAGTTGTGTATCTATTTATGAAGGTGGAGAAGCAAAAGTAATCGCTAATCCAGAAGGTATGAGAACTACTCCTTCAGTAGTTGCGTTTAAAAATGGTGAAATTATTGTAGGTGCTAAGGCTAAAAACCAAGCTATTACAAATAAAGATACTATTTCATCTATTAAAAGAAAAATGGGTACTGGTGATAAAGTAAAAGCTAATGGTAAGGAATATTCACCAGAAGAAATTTCTGCAATGATCTTAGGTGATTTAAAGAAAACTGCAGAAGCTTATTTAGGTGAAACTGTTACAAGAGCTGTTATTACAGTTCCAGCATATTTCAATGATGCTCAAAGACAAGCTACTAAGAATGCTGGTAAGATTGCTGGTTTAACAGTAGAAAGAATTATTAATGAACCAACAGCTGCCGCTTTAGCGTATGGTCTTGATAAACAAGAAAAATCTGAAAAAGTATTAGTATACGATTTAGGTGGTGGTACATTCGATGTATCTATCCTTGAATTAGGTGATGGTGTATTTGAAGTATTATCAACTGCTGGTAATAACCATTTAGGTGGAGATGACTTCGATGAAAAAGTAATGGATTACTTAGTTGAAGAATTCAAGAAGGAAAATGGTATTGATTTATCTAAAGATAAGATGGCAATGCAAAGAATTAAAGAAGCAGCTGAAAAAGCTAAGAAGGATTTATCTGGTATGAGTTCTACTGAAATTTCATTACCATTCATTTCACAAAATGAAGATAAAGAACCTTTACATTTAAATACTACATTAACTAAAGCTAAATTTGAAGAATTAATTAGTGATTTAGTTGAATCAACTAGAAAACCAGTTAAGGATGCATTAAAAGACGCTAAGTTAAGTGCTTCTGATATTGATAAAGTATTATTAGTTGGTGGATCTACAAGGGTTCCATGTGTTCAAGAATTAGTTAAGAAAGAATTAGGTAAGGAACCTTCTAAAGAAGTTAACCCTGATGAAGTAGTTGCGATGGGTGCTGCTATTCAAGGTGGTGTATTAACTGGTGATGTTAATGATATCGTATTACTTGATGTTACACCATTATCATTAGGTCTTGAAACATTAGGTGGAGTATTTACTAAGTTAATTGATAGAAATACTACAATTCCAACTTCTAAGACACAAATATTCAGTACTGCTGCTGATAATCAACCTGCTGTTGATATTCACATCTTACAAGGTGAAAGACCAATGGCTGCTGATAATAAAACATTAGGAAGATTCCAACTTGCTAATATCCCACCAGCACCAAGAGGAGTACCACAAATCGAAGTTACATTTGATATTGATGCCAATGGTATCGTTAATGTTAAAGCTAAAGATTTAGGTACAAATAAAGAACAATCTATTACAATTACATCTTCAACTAACTTAACTGATGAAGAAATTGATAAAATGGTTAAGGAAGCTGAAGCTAATAAAGAAGCCGATGAAGCTAAGAAAGAAGAAGCAGAAGTTAGAAACAATGCTGATTCATTAATCTTCCAAACAGAAAAAGCTTTAGAAGACCTTGGCGATAAAGTTGATGAGTCTGATAAAGAAAAAGCTCAAAACTTAATGGAAGAACTTAAAAAAGCCTTAGAAGGTACTGATACAGACGAAATAAAGAAGAAAACTGAAGAATTACAAAATGTTGCTATGGAACTTGCTGGTAAAGTATATGAACAAGCTGCTAAAGAACATCAAGCTGAAGAACAAGCAAGTCAAAGTGAAGAAGAAGGCAAAGAAAAAGTAGAAGACGCAACATACGAAGAAAAGTAATTAAGAGGTTCTAGGTAACTAGAACCTTTATTAGGTTAAAGGAGAAAAATGGAAAAATTACGTAAAGACATTGAAGATAAATATAAATGGGATTTAACCAAAATGATTAAAGATGATCAAGAGTTTAAAGATCTTTGTTCAGAAATAGAACTATTGGCTCAAAAAATAAAGAATATGCATGGACACATAACAGATGATGCTGATAGCTTATATTGTTATTTAATAAACTCTGAGTTATTAAATCAAAAGATGGAAAAAACCTATGTTTTTGCTAATCTTTATCATTATCAAGATATGCAAGATAAAAAAGGTTTAGAGTATAAGAATGCTATTGAAAAGATTGTTGAAAAAATAGAAGTAGATTTATCTTTCA
>JAEEXP010000017.1 GCA_016287865.1 Caryophanales bacterium | reverse complement strand
GCGATGCAGCACTTTTAAGACACTGTTTTAAAGTCGCACTAATTGATACAGGTGAAGAAGATAAATATGATTCAATTATAAATTATCTTAAGAAAGAAAATATCTACACAATCGATTATGTCTTTATATCTCACACAGATTCTGACCATTACGCGGAATTTGAGGATATAAATAATAATTTCAATATTAAAAACTTTTATTTATACGAAAATGGATTGAATCTTAAAATGGGTTCATTTCATATAAAAAGCTATTGTGAATATTTAGATAATAGTCCTAATGATAGTTCAATGTGCCTTAAGGTAAATGTCTTTAATAAAACATACTTTTTCTCAGGTGATATAGAAAAGCTTGGAGAAAAATATATAGTAGAAAACACTGATATAACAAACATAGATTATTTAAAAGTTCCTCACCATGGCTCTAAAACTTCGTCAAGTTTAGAACTTTTAAATAAACTAAACCCAAAGATATCAATTATATCTGTGGGATTAAATAATAGATATGGACATCCAAATAAAGAAGTACTAGATAGACTTAAGAAATATTCAAAAGATATCTATAGAACCGATTATATGGGTTCGATTAATATTATTCATCTATTTGGCTTAGACATCATTTATACATATAGAAGCACATATTTTCTTCCATTTGATTATTTAGACAATTTTAAAATAGAATAGTTTGCTAAAATATAAATGTATAAAACATTAATATTTTGGAGGACAAAAATGTTTGAGACTCTAACTAAATTTATAGATAGACTAGAAAACGAAGAAATATGTGAACTTGAAGACGATGGACTTCAAGATAGTGACGACTCTACTATTATCATTACTCA
Source organism: Caryophanales bacterium (assembly GCA_016287865.1). Lineage (GTDB taxonomy): Bacteria > Bacillota_I > Bacilli_A > Izemoplasmatales > UBA1188 > UBA1188. Next base: position 20,189 of record JAEEXP010000017.1, on the reverse strand, counting down.
TATCACATATAAAGATGTAGTCTATGAGCTAGAAGATGAAGTATATAACGTATTAGATAATAATCCTGACTTGGTTCCAAATAATGATTACATGAGTGTAATCCAAGAATACGCAAATGGCGATACTGATAAAATGTATGGTAAAGACACCAAAGATATGAATGAAAAAGTAGCTTTCGCATACATCTTATCAACATTTAGAGCAGAGCGATTCTATGATGGAGCCATTAAATCATCTATCGAAGATAAAAGAATGATTAATTGGCTTAAAAAACTTAAAGAATATGAAGAAGTATAAAAGGAGAAATATATGAAAAGATTCGGATATGTAGCACTTTTATTACTATTTACATTTAGTTTGGTTTCTTGCTTCAAAAATGAGCCAAACAATAATACTGAACCAACTAAACATGAACATGTATGGGTTGCGATGCGTATTGAAGAAGATAGCCCTGAGTATGAATTAAATCATAATCTTGTTTGTGTGAATTGTGAAGAAAAGAAAATAGAACCTCATACTTTTTCTGACTGGATTATAAGTAGGCCATCTGAAAATGGGCACGAAGGAAAAATGTATAAAGAATGTACAAAATGTCATGCTAGAGTTGAAAAGAGTTTTAAAGACGTAACTATTACATATGATCTTAAAGGTGGAGAATATGAATCTACAGATAATAATCCTAAATTTCTCCGTCTTTATGAAGGAGACACTATAACATTTAATTCTGTTCCTCGTCTAAATCATTATACATTTAAAAACTGGGCATATACTTGGGATGACACAAATCTTTTTGGTTTTGATTCTATTAGTTATGAGGATATATCGAGGGGAAATTTAGAATTATTCCCTGTATTTGAATTCGCAGGTAATAGAGAAGATTATTCTGTATATAACAATTCATTACATGAATACAGTGGTTCAAGCGAAAATATTTATATTCCAAACCGTTTTGATAATTATACTGACGCTGATACTAATATAATTAATAAAATTGATGGTATATGTGATTATAGTTATAATACAGTGGTTGATAATTTATATATTTCTGAAGGCATTACAAAAATAGAAAATTCATTTAATGGAACATTTACTATTAAAAATATGGGAATGCCTAAAAGCTTATTAGAATTTAGCCATTCATTTGTTAAAGAATCAGGCAATATGGTGACTGGTTATGTTACTGTTGAAAACATTTATTATTCAGGCACACTATCTGATTGGCTAAAAATAAAACAATGGTCTGGATTCAATGGAACTAAATTATATTTCTTAAATGAAAATGGAGACAAAGAATTTGATGGAAAGAAATATTCTTTGTTTGAAGATTTATTTATTGATGATGGAATGGTTTTGAACCATTATCAATTTGCGGGTATCTCATCAATAAAAAATGTGTATATTTCTAAAAATATTAATCCAGATAGTACATCGACTTATTTAAATAGATGTGATGGTATTTTAAATGTATATGCAGATATGAATATAAAAGATTGGATGGAAGGATATTATTCACCAAGAATTGCCTCACCTCATCATTTATACTTAGCTAATTCAAATGGTGATACTACATATAATAATAAAAGATTTAGTTTAGTCACAGATGTTGTTGTACCAAATGATTCATTTAGAGTATTTGAATACTGTTTTATGAATTGTGTTGATCTTAGAACTGTTACACTAAATCAAAATGTTACTGTTATTTGGAATCTATCGTTTAGTGGTTGCACTAGTCTTTCAAGTATTAATATTCCAAAAGAAGTAGAAAAATTAAATTCTAGATTATTCTATGGTTGTACATCTCTTAGTGAAATAAAATTTGATGGCACAATAGAAGAATGGAATGCACTTGAAAAAGATAGCTATTGGAATGAAGGTTCAGCCATAACAAAAGTAATTTGTACTGATGGAAATGTAAATCTTTAGTATTGAAAAGAGAAAAACGATAAATTAAAATAGATTGTAATGGAAAAAGTATATTTACTCTATGGTAAGAATAGAGAATTAATGGACCAAAGAAAAAATGAAATAATAAATGAATCAGGAATCGATGAATTTAATGTTTCTCTTTTTGATTTGTCTGAAAAAGGATTAAATGAAGCTCTAGCTGATGCCTTAAGCATCCCATTCTTATCTGATAAAAGAATTGTAGTATTTAAAAACTGCGCATTCTTTTCAACTGATAAGGGAGACGAAGCTAAAAGACAAGAAAAAGAATTTGATATGGATTCATTTAAATCATATCTTGAAAACTATCCAGAATTCACTATCTCTATCTTTATGTCTCCATATGAAACTATTGATTCAAAGAAAGTAATAGTTAAACTAGTTAAAGATTTAGAAGGCGTAATTGAAGAATGTCCAATCTACACAAAAGAAGAAATAACTAGATGGATAGATATGGCTATTAAGAATAGTGGCCACACTTATACAATTGATGCTAGAAATGAAATCTTAGAGAGACTTGATCAAGATCCAAATAACTTTAAAAATGAAATGGAGAAGTTATTTTTATACCTAAAACCAGGTGAAAAAATAACTAAAGAAATAGTGGAACTGATGATTATTAAAAATCCAGAAGATAAATTATATGAACTCTCTAATGCGATTTTAAATAAAGATAAATCAAAAGCTATTTCAATCTACTATGATTTGCTCCAAAAGAATGATAGCTTAACTATTTTAAGATCAATAGAAAACAAATTCCAAGAAATCTTATATTCAAAAGAATTAATAAAAGGTGGAATAACTCAAGAAGAATTCGCAAGTACTCTTCACATTACAAAAGGAAAGGCGTATTTCATGATGAAAAACGCCAAAGAAACTTCTTATGAAACTCTAAATTTATGGTTTGATAGAATGATTAAATTAGACTATGAAATCAAACTAGGAAAAGTAGATCAAAATGCAGGAGTAGAATTATTAATTCTAAAATCTTAAATAAAGGCAAATAAAAAAGAATCTCGCAGATTCTTTTTTATTATGATAAAGAATTAACAAGCTTAGCTAGTCTAGATTTTTGATTTGCTACGTAATTCTTGTGAACAATGTTTTTAGCGCAAGCCTTATCGAGTTTAGCATAAGCTTTAACGAGAGCTTGTTGTCCAGCTTCTTTGCTTTCAGCTTTTTCAACTGCTTTGATAGCTGTCTTTAAAGATGATTTGAAAGAAGTATTTTGTAAATTACGTTTTTTACTAGTTAAGATGGATTTCTTATCACTCTTGATGTTAGCCATAGTTACCCTCCTAAACAACGCTATGTTATTTTATCAAACAATAGAAATAAAATCAAGAGGAAAAATTTGAAAAATATTATATAATATTATTATGAAAATTGGTGAGATTAATAAATTAACCGTAAAAAGAATATCAGATATAGCATATGTGCTAGAAACAAAAGATAAAGAAGAAATCTTTTTACATAAAAAAGAAGCTCAGGGTAATTTTGATGTAGGCGAAACTGTTTTCGCATTTTTGTATTATGATTCATACGGTAGAATCGCAGCATCTACAGCTACACCAAAAATTACTATATCAAAGCCAGCTTTCTTAAGAGTTGTATCAGTTGATGAAAGATTAGGATTCTTCCTTGATGATGGAATGCCTAAAGATTTACTTTTATCAATGAAAGATTTCCCTTATCCAATAGATTATGCACCACAAGCTGGTGATTATCTATTCGTTAGAATTGAAGAAGGTAAAACCAATTTTAGGACTAGATTACTTCCTAAAGAGGCCTTCTTAGAAGTTATGCATCCTAGTGGGATAAAAAAGATTAGAGATTGGGTTAAAGCTTATATCGTTAATATTGTTCCATCAGGAATTGTTGCATTTGATACTGAAGGTAGAGAATATTACGTTCCAAATGAACTTACAAGAGATAGACATAGAATTGGTGAAGAAGTTGAAATCAATATCATGAAAGTGATTGATGATAGAAGATATCAAGGTTCACTTTTAAAGCCAAAACTAGAACAACTCAATCTTGATTCAAAGAAGATTTTAAAGTATTTAACTACTTACAAGAAGACTGAATTAACTGATAAATCAGATCCTCTTGAAATCTATAGAGTCTTCCATATGAGTAAGAAAGCATACAAGGACGCAATAGGAAAATTATACAAAGAAAAATATATTCTTATTCATGATGATTTTATAGAACTTATCTATACACCAACTGAAAAGTTGAATAATATCAAGTAATAATATATAATTATTAAGGTTAAAAAATATTAAGGAGAAATATACAATGGGAAGAGCACATGAAGTTAGAGCCGCTAGTATGGCTAAAACTAACCTTGCAAAAAGTAAACTTTATTCAAAATATGGAAAATTAATTTATATGGAAGCACGTAATGGTGCAGATCCAACAGCTAACTTAAAATTAAGAGCATTAATTGATAAAGCTAAAAAGGAACAAGTTCCAGCAGACGTTATCAAGAGAAATATTGATAAGGCTAAAGGTGGAACTGGTGAAAACTATACAAATGTTAAATATGAAGCATTTGGACCAGCTGGATCAACATTCATTATTGATTGCTTAACAGATAACTCTAATAGAACATTCACTAACGTTAGATCAGTAGCATCTAAATGTGGTGCACACCTTGGTAACCCAGGTTCAGTATCGTATCAATATGATTATGAAGGTGTACTCGTTGTTAAAGGAATGGATGAAGAAGCTGTTCTTGATAACTTAATGGAAGCTGGTCTTGAACCAACTGATTTATATGAAAATGAAGATGGTACACTCACAGTTACTAGCCAACCTTCAGATTTAAACCCAATCAAAGAAGCTTTAGAAAAGGTTGAAGGCGCTGAAGTTTTATCAGATGAAGTTCTCTGGGTAGCTAAAGAACAAGTAGAAGTTCCAGCTGAAGATATGGAAAAAGTACAAAGATTCTTAGACAAACTCGGTGAAGATGATGACGTTTCTAACGTATATCACAATGTATCAAACTTACCTGAAGAAGAATAATTAAATGAATTTACCTAATAAACTTACGACATTAAGGCTGCTCCTAAGCATCCTTCTTGTCGTATTTTATTCAATATTTAAAAATTATGATTTTGTAATGTGGATTGTGGGTGCTTGTTTCATAATTGGTTCAATCACAGATTTCCTTGATGGATATATCGCAAGAAAGCATAATCTAGTGACTGGATTTGGAAAACTAATGGACCCTCTCGCAGACAAAATCTTAGTTATTTCTACAATCATAATTCTTGTGGATTATAATGTAATTCCATTCTTCTGGATTTCTATTATTGTAATCTTTAGAGAATTATTAGTACTTGGAGTACGTTTAGCTTCACTTGAAGGGGGCGGAGAAGTAATCGCAGCCGATTACTTAGGCAAAGCTAAAACATTAACTCAAATGGTTTCTATGAGTGTATTAATTATCCTTGCGGGTATTAATAATTATATTGAACCAAGCAAAGTAATTGATGGATTTATTTTAGGTTTCCAAATCTTATTCTATATTTCTGTGGTACTCGCAGTAATAAGCGGTTTTAATTATTTTTGGAAAAATAAAAAATATTTCAAAACGAAATAGCTCTTTTTGAGTACCATTTAATGAGGAGGAAAGTTTTTATGGATAAAAACGATAAAAAATCATTATTACAAAACGCATTAAAAGAAATTGAAAAAGAATTCGGAAAAGGATCAGTAATGATTCTTGGTGAAGAAGAACATGTAGATGTTGAAGCTACTCCATCTGGTTCTCTTGCACTTGATAGTGCATTAGGAATTGGTGGATATCCAAAAGGAAGAATCATTGAAATCTATGGTCCTGAATCAGGAGGTAAAACTACTTTAGCTCTTGAAGCAATTGCTTCATGCCAAAAAGAAGGTGGATTTGCTGCATTTATTGATGCAGAACATGCCCTTGATCCTAAGTATGCAAAAGCATTAGGCGTAGACTTTGATTCATTAATTCTATCTCAACCAGATTCAGGTGAACAAGCTCTTGAAATTATGGATACACTCGCTAAGAGTGGTGCAGTAGATATGATTGTTGTTGACTCTGTTGCGGCTCTCGTACCTGAGGCTGAAATTAGAGGTGATATGGGTGAACAACTTGTTGGTGCTCAAGCAAGACTTATGAGCCAAGCTATGAGAAAACTTAGTGGTGCTCTATCAAACAATAAATGTACTGCAATCTTCATTAACCAAATTAGAGAAAAGGTTGGTGTAATGTTCGGTAACCCTGAAACTACACCTGGTGGACGTGCCCTTAAATTCTTCTCGTCAGTAAGACTTGAGGTTAGAAGAGGTGACCAAATCAAAGATGGCGATAAGATTGGTGGAACTTACGCAAAAGTTAAAGTAGTTAAAAACAAAGTTGCTGCTCCATTTAAATCTTGTGAAATCGAACTCGTATTTGGTGAAGGTATCTCACAAGTTGGTGAACTTGTAGATATGGGTGCAGAAACTGGTATCTTAGTTAAATCTGGTGCTTGGTATTCTTATAAAGGCGATAAGATTGGCCAAGGTAGAGAAAATACAAAGAAATACTTCTTAGAACATAAAGATGTATATGATGAAGTATACGCTTTAGTAAGAGAAGCATTAAATATTCAAAAATAAGGTAAAAAAAGATAAGGCGCAAACCTTATCTTTTTTATATAATATAGATAAAGGTATTTATTTATGAAACATAATATTATTAATTTAAAAGACTTTTATGATTTAGAAGGTGGAGAACTATACACCTATATTATGGATAAACCATTTGATCAAGATGTAAAGTGGACTCGTCCAGGTATAATAATTCTTCCAGGTGGTGGATATCAATATGTATCAAGAAGAGAAGGAGAACCTATTGCGATAGATTATATGCATTATGGTTTTCACGCATTTATTCTTAAATATAAATGTGAAGGTACAGTTTATCCAGAACATTTAAAAGAACTCGCATGTGCGATAGATTATATTAAGAAACACGCAGAAGAATATAATTTAGATAAAGATAATATGTTTGGAATAGGATTTAGTGCTGGAGGTCACCTTCTTGCATCTCTTACCACAAATAAGTCTATTACCGAAAAATATGCCCCAGGACTTGATTATAAATTAAACGCGATTACTTTATCATATCCAGTAATAAATGCTTATCAAGGTCATGAATGGAGCTTTAATGAATTATTAAAAGATAAAAAAACAAAAGAATTATTAGATGAAACATCTCTAGACTTAAATGTATGTAAAGATAGTACTCCTGCATATATTTGGGCTACAAGAACTGATGAAGCAGTCCCAGTAATTAATTCAATTTCATATTATAAAGCTTTAAAGAAAGCCAAAGTAAAGACTAAATTAACCATATTCCCATATGGACCACACGGATTAAGTAATGCTAAAAAAGAATTCAACAAGACTCAAAAGAAGTGGCCTAAGAGTTGTGAAAAAGTTGTGAAAATATCCGTGAAATTTATGAAAACGTTTTTGAAATAACAAAATCTATAAAAATAAAAATTGTCATATATGAAATAAAAATCATAAAATTATGACAATTTTTCTTTTTGAAAACGTTTTTATAAATTATGAAAACATTTTCATAAATATTTCTCTTGATTTATTTTTTAAAAAGTTGTTAAATAAAGGTCCTCACAGAAGAAGTGGGGCGAAAATGAAGTTAAAGGAGGAAAACAAATTATGTACGAATTAGAAGCAAAGGTAAACGGTAATGTTATTGCCCATGGTAAACGTTTTTCTTCTTTGAAGGCTGCTTATAGATATATCTCTAGCTTGCTCAATATCTATTCATTCCAGATTCAAGAAGAGTACGACGGCATTAATGGTCATGAATTAGTTTGTGACTACTATACTAGATTCTGCATTACACAAATTAATGCCTAATTAGGGATAATAAATGGGGTTATTAAGCATAACCCTTTTATTTTGCTTTAATTTAATATATTATTTAATTATGAATAAGAATATTATTAATACCGCAAAATCTATGATAGATCCAAATATTCCACTAGTTAGTAATTTATCTAATTTAGCTACTATACTTTATGATGAATTTAAAGGTACTAGTTGGTTTGGATTCTATTTAGTTTTAAAAGAAAAAGATGTTTTATACTTAGGTCCATATAAAGGACCGCTCGCATGCACAAGAATTAAATTTGGTAAAGGTGTATGTGGAGATAGTGCACTATCTAAAGAATCTATACTTGTACCTAATGTACTTGAATATAAGTCATATATAGCTTGTTCATCTTTAGCTAGATCTGAAGTTGTAGTTCCTATTATTAAGAATGGTGAAACAGTTGGCGTAATTGATCTTGATAGTGATGATTTTGATAACTATACTAAAGATGACACAGAAACTTTAGAAGAAATATCTAAATTATTAAGTGAACTATTTTAAGCACATCTATTGAAGGATGTGCTTTTATTTTGTATAATTAAGATACCCTATGGGGGTATAGGAGGTAACGTATGGATTGCTGCTGTGAAAGATTTAAAGAAAATGGTAGAAGTGAAGAAGATATTAAATCTTTAGATATAAGAATTAATAAGATCATTGGTCAACTTAATGGTATTAAAGGAATGATTGATGATAATAGATATTGTGCTGATATACTTACTCAAGTATCCGCAGTTCAATCAGCTTTAAAAGAATTATCATTTATTATTCTTGATGATCACCTTCATACATGCGTATCTAATGATATAAAGAAAGATGACTTTGAGTCTTTAGATGAAGCTATTAAATTAATGAAGAAATTGAGGTAATCTATGGAAGATAAATACATAGTTGAAGGAATGACTTGTACTGCATGTGTTGCTCGTGTTGAAAAAGCCGCAAAATCAGTAAGCGGTGTAAAAGATGTAAGCGTCTCATTACTTACTAACTCTATGACTGTTATATCTGATGAAAAGATTAACAAGAAAGACATAGAAAAAGCTGTATCTAAGGCAGGATATAAAGCATTCCAAGAAACTGAAAAGAATAAAAATAGAATAAGTGATAACGAGACAAGGAAATTACTCAAGATCTTAATCGCTTCTGTAATATTATTAATTCCTCTATTCTATATATCTATGGGATATATGCTAATGGAGTCAATTCCTAATTGGCCTTTAGGCATATTTAGAACTAAACCAATTATCACAGGAATTACCTTAATGGTACTAGCTTTAGGCATTATGATTATTAATAAGAGGTTCTATATCTCAGGAATTAAAGCTGTAATAAATAAAGGACCTAATATGGATACTTTAGTCGCACTTGGTTCAGGAATTGCCTTTATTTATTCAATAGTATTATTTGTATTAATGATTATTAACCATAATGATTCAGAAAGAGTTATGTCTCTTTCAATGAATTTAAGTTTTGAAACCGCAGGTATGATACCTGCCTTAATCACTATTGGTAAAACTTTAGAATCATATTCAAAAGGTAAAACTACTAATGCGATTAAGTCACTTTTAAACTTAGCTCCTAAAAAGGCTACTTTATTAATAGAAGGCAAAGAAAAAGAAGTAGACGCTGAAACTATAAAAGAAGGAGATATATTAATTGTTAAAAGAGGTGAGTCTTTCGCAGTTGATGGAATAGTTATATCTGGTGAATCATACGTTAATGAATCGATGCTTACAGGTGAATCTATCCCAGTATTTAAAGAAAAAGATTCAACTGTATCAAGTGGTACTATTAATGAAAACGCACCACTTATAATTAAAGCCACAAGAGTAGGAAGCGAAACTACCTTAAATAAGATAGTTGAAATGGTTAAAGAATCTAGTTCAACTAAAACAAAACTCACAAGAATCGCAGATAAGATTTCAGGAATCTTTGTCCCGGTAGTTCTTACTGTTGCTTTAATTGTATTTACTATTTGGATCTTCGTATCTAAATATAATATTTCATACTCTTTAGAAAGAGCTATCGCAGTAATAGTTGTATCATGCCCTTGTGCCTTAGGTCTTGCAACTCCTGTTGCGATAATGGTTGGAAATGGTAAATCGGCTAAATATGGAATATTATTTAAAAACGCAGAAGCATTAGAAGAAACAGGTAAAGTTAATATTGTAGTGTTAGATAAGACAGGAACTATTACTGAAGGTATACCTGAAATCACAGATATTATTCCTTATGAAATAACTGAAAAAGAATTAATAAAGATAGCCGCATCACTAGAAAGATTAAGTGAACACCCACTCTCTAAAGCTATCGCAAATAAAACATTAGATTATTATGAAACTAAAGACTTTAATGCGATTAAGGGTGTAGGCATTAAAGGATTAGTAAATGATAAAGAATGTATCTCAGGTAATATTAATATATTTAATAATACAAACCTATTAACTGGTGATATAAAGAATAAAGGAGAAGAATTATCTAAAGAAGGTAAAACACCATTATTCTTTATATATGATAATAAGTACATTGGATTAATTGCGTTAAGAGATAAGATTAAAGAAGATTCTAAAGAAGCAATTAGACTCTTTAATAAATATGGCCTTGAAACTATCATGCTTACTGGAGATAATAAAATTACCAGTGAAGCAATAGGAATGGAAGTAGGAGTTAAAAAAGTAATTAGTGGAGTACTCCCAGAAACTAAAAGAGATGTTATTATAGAACTTAAAAAACGTGGTAAAGTAATGATGATAGGTGATGGAATAAATGATTCTATTGCTTTAACTGAAGCTGATGTATCACTTGCGATAGGAAGAGGTTCTGATATCGCAATTGATAGTGCAAATGTAGTTTTAATGAAATCATCACTACTTGATGCGGTAGCTGCATATTCTATATCTAGATATACATATTTAAATATCTTAGAGAACTTATTCTGGGCATTTATCTATAACCTAATTATGATACCTCTTGCGGCTATGAGTAAAATGCTTCCATGGATGGGCGCAGCTGCGATGAGTTTATCATCATTTACTGTATGTATGAATGCATTAAGGATTAATTTATTTAATCCATATAAAGAAAGAAATTATAAAAATAAAAACATAAATATAAATAGTGAGGAAAATATGTCAAAACAAGAAAGAACTTTAATGGTTGAAGGAATGAAGTGTATGCACTGTGTAGCACACACAGAAGCAGCCCTTAAAAAAGTTAAGGGCGTTAAAAAAGTAACTGTATCACTAGAAGATAAAACTGCAGTAGTATTATCTAATGATAAAGTTACTAATGAAGAACTTATCCAAGCAGTAGAAAGTGAAGGATTTAAAGTTACAGAAATAAAATAGATGGTTCAAATCGAACCATCTATTTTTTTTCATTTTTCTTTATTAGTTTTAAATCTACGTGGCAATATCCACCTGGATTTTTGTCTAGATAATCTTGATGATATTCTTCAGCATCATAGAAGTTATCTAGTTTTTCTACTAAGATTTTATAATCTTTATCAAGTGTTTCACTAAAGTATTCTAATACTCTTTCCTTATCAGATTCACTTTCATAGAATACTCCACTTCTATATTGATGTCCTACATCATGACCTTGTTTATCAACTGAATAAGGATCAACGAATCTTAAGAAGTGTTCAAGTAACTTTTCTAGGCTAATTTCTGCCTTATTATATTCTATAAGTACTGTTTCAGCGTGACTAGCAAGTCCGGCTTTTAATTCTTCGTATTTTGGATTAGCTTTATTACCATTGGCATATCCAACAGTAGTATTAACTACACCTTTTAAAGATTTGAAATAGGCTTCAACTCCCCAGAAGCATCCGCCCGCAAGATAAATTCTCTCCATTAATTAATTCCCCTTTTTAATTTGAAACTTATTAGGCGTAAATGATGTGTTATGTTCTATAAAGTATTTAAGGATTTCGTCTCTAGAATACTCATTATTACTCATAATCCAATACTTAAATAGATAGATAAATTCACCCGTAATCATCTCGACATTTAAGTCTCTAGGAATATTATTATCTTTTAAGAATTTATTATCAACGAATATGCTTTGCATATTTCTTAAATTATATTCGAATTCATTTAAAAAGATAGAAGAAGCGCTTGAAGATAGTATAGCTTTGATTAATAATTTATCTTCATAAAAGTGGTCTAACATATGAGCTAAATAATGTGCATAATCTATATCACTTGATTTACTATAGTCATGATTAGATTCTTTTATGAGGTTTTTGTCAAATACATGACTAAATATATGTTTAACAAAAGAAAGAAGAATTTCTTCTTTATTTTTAAAATGACTATAGAATGTGCTTCTAGATACTGTGCTTTTATCTAATATATCTTGAATAGTAATATCGTCATAATTATTAGATAGAAGAAGTGACTCAAATGCACTATATATTTTGTCTAATGTTTTAATCTCTCTTTTATCCATTTTATTTATTATTAGAATACTTCTTTAAGGCATTAAATGTTTCATCTGAGATTACGTGTTCTACTCTACAAGCATCAAGGTGTGCTTGTTCAGTTGAAACACCAATCTTTTCTAAGAGTTCAGTTAATATTTTGTGTTTAGCATATGTTACAGAACCAATTTCAAGACCTTTTTCAGTTAATACTAAATTACCATTAGCCTCAACTATAACAAGTCCATCAGTCTTCATTTTTTTAAGAGCAATAGAAACTGAAGCTTTTGAAAAATTCATAAGCCTTGCGACATCTATAGCTCTAACGATTTCTTGTCTTTCTTTTAACATTAAAATATGTTCTAAATAGTCTTCAACTGATTCTTTCTTGTCTAACATAAATTGCCTCGCTAATCATTATAAATATTATTATAATTTTTGTAGACAAAATCAATACTTAGTAGTAAAATTACATAGGGTTAGTTATTTCTAACCATTAATTTTTGGTAAATAAGTTAGTTGTTTCTAACTTTTAGGGGGGATTTTATATGCCAATCATACTTGCACCAATAAATGAAGAAGTTACAATTGTGAGAGTAATTGCCGAAGAAAAAACAAAGAAACATTTAGAATCACTTGGTATTTCTAATGGGAGAAAAGTAGTAGTACTTCAAGTATCTAATGGTAATGTTATTTTGTTAATCGGAAATACAAGACTTGCTCTTGATAAAGATCTCGCAAGTAAGATATTTATTGGATAATTCTATTGTTTATATAATTTTGGGAAGGAGAATATATGAAAGTAGTAAAAAAATTAAGCGAACTTAAAATTGGTGATAGTGGTGTAATCACCAGCGTAGTTGGCGATGGAAGAGTCAGACATAGAATGTTTGACATGGGTGTTACTCCAGGCGCAACTGTGTATTTAAGAAAGACTGCACCTCTTGGTGATCCTATCGAAGTCACTTTAAGAAACTATGAGTTAACTTTAAGAAAAACTGAAGCTGAACTCGTAATGGTCGAAGTTGAGGAAGAGGAGGAAGAAGCATAATGAAAAGATTTGCATTAGCCGGAAACCCTAACTCAGGTAAAACCACTCTATTTAATGCCTTAACTGGTGCCACAGAATATGTAGGTAACTGGCCAGGTGTTACAGTAGAAAGAAAGATTGGTACATATAAGAAACTTAGTGAACCAGTTGAGATCGTAGACCTTCCTGGTATTTATTCACTATCTCCTTATACTCCAGAAGAAGTTATCGCAAGAAACTTTATTATTGATGAAACTCCAGACGCAGTAATCAATATCGTTGATGCGACTAACCTCGAAAGAAACCTTTATCTCACAACTCAAATTCTTGAGATGAAAGTTCCAGTAGTCATCGCACTTAACGTGTATGATGAAGTTATTAAAAATGGTGATGAAATTGATACTGACCAACTCTCAAAAGAACTTGGTGTTCCAGTAGTTAAAATTTCCGCTATTAAAGAAACTGGTTTAAAAGAATTAATGGAAACAGCTTTAGCTGAATCTATAAAAGGTAGAGAAGCTAGAACTATTATTGACGTTAAGAAGATTAATGAATTAATAGAAAGCCTTGAAGATGAATTCGAAGTTAAAGGCGTATCTAACCCACTCTTCCACGCTGTAAAATTAGCTGAAAATGATGAAATTGAAGTTGAAAATCATAAAGACTTAATTGAAATCGTTGAAAAAGTTAAAGATAAGCTAGATGATAAGACATTTGGTAATGATATTGAAGCTATTATCGCAGATAGTAGATATAAATTCATTTCAAACAAATGTTCAGTATGTTATAAAAAGTCAAGTAATGTTGAAGTAACTGCTGGTGATCACTTTGATCAAAGACTTACTAAATCAGATAAGATTGATAAAGTCTTAACTAATAAATGGGCAGGTATTCCAATTTTCCTTGCTATTCTATTTGTAATCTTCCATATTACATTTAGTTCAAATTTCTTATTCTTTGGTAAATTCATAGGATTTAGCGAAGAAGCAGCAGATGCAACTCTTGGAATCTTCTTTACTCCAGATGGAATAAATTCTCCGGGTGTAATGCTTCAAACTGCATTAATTGCCTTTACTGATTGGCTCACAGAACTCTTACATCAATTATTTGAAGTTATGGGTGCTGGATCATTCATTACTGGCTTAATCGTTGATGGTATCTTTGCAGGATTATTCTCAATCCTTTCATTCTTACCTCAAATCTTATTATTATTCTTATTCTTTGCAATCTTAGAAGATTCAGGATATATGGCTCGTGTAGCATTCATCCTTGATAGAATCTTTAGAAAGTTTGGTTTATCTGGAAGAGCATTCATGCCTATGATTATGGGATTTGGATGTAGCGTTCCAGCTATGATTAACACAAGAACTCTTGCAGATGATAAAGAAAGAACTGCAACTATCCGTGTTATCCCATTCTTCTCATGTGGAGCTAAACTTCCAATCTTAGTTGGTGTTGCTGGTGGTATTGTTACACTTCTTGGTTGGAATGGTGCTGATGGAATCGTATTTGGTATTTATGTATTTGGAATGTGTATGGCTATTGTAGCTGCACTTCTTATGAGAAATACATCTATGAGAGGAGAAGTGCCTCCATTCATCATGGAACTTCCTGCATACCATAAACCTTCATTCAAAGCATTAATGATTCACTTATGGGATAAGACAAAACACTTCGTTAAGAAAGCATTCACAGTAATCATCGCATCTACAATCCTTATTTGGTTACTCTCTCACTTAAGCTTCAAGTTCCAATACTTAGAAGATGAAGAAATCACAAGTTCAATGCTTGCATATGTAGGTAGAGGCTTATTATGGCTCTTCACACCTCTTGGATTTGGTTACCAAGCTAACCTTGATGGTTGGGGATTCGTATTCGTTGTTGGTGCTGTATCAGGTTTAATCGCCAAAGAAAATGTTATTACAACATTCTCAACACTCGCAACAGCTATTAACGCTGTTAACTCATCAATCGTCATTGATGAAGCTCTTGGTGAAGAAGTAGCTCCAGTTGTTGCTATGATTCAAGCTACAGGTATTCATGTATCTGGCTTACTCGCATATATCGCATTCAACTTACTCACTATTCCATGCTTCGCAGCCGTTGCCACTGCTAAGGCAGAACTCCCTAAAGGACAAATCTGGAAGACAATTTTATTCTGGCTTGGCTTCTCATACTTAACAGCTGCCGCTGTATATGTATGCTTCGAATGGTGGTGGACTTCATTCATTGTAGTCGCATTAATTGTTGGTGGTGTATTTGCTATTCATTATTACAATAAGAGACATCCACTTGATGCTCCAAAAGTAAAAGAGGCTTAACTATGAAATGGTTTGAAATTCTATTACTCGTAATTGCTCTTGGTTTTGCTTTAACTATATTTGCTATAAGAATTAAAAAGTTAATAAAAAAAGAACCACTTGATTGTGATTGTGCTAGTAGTGGAAAGTCAAATCTAGTTAAGTGGTATCACAAAACCTATAAATGCAATTGTTCTAAGAAACAATAATTCTCTCTAAGAGTTACCCGATCCCCCTTGGGTAACTCTTTTTTACTCCTAGAAATAATATTTAATATTTCACTAAAACAGCATATTTTTTACCTTGACTTTATATAATAAAAATGATAAATTATTCTAGTAATATTTATAGAGGTGAAATTATGGCAAAAGATGGAAGACTTAATGTAGTTCTTAAATGTTCTGAATGTGGTAGTGAAAACTACAATGCTAGTAGAAATAAAAAGCTCCATGCCGAAAAGATGGAAGTTAGAAAGTATTGCCACGTTTGCAGAAAAGAAACTTTACATAAGGAAAAGAAATAAAAAACTTCAATCGCGTATTGAAGTTTTTTTAATATTTGAAGATGAAAATACTTGTATTTAAAGATAATATTTACGATGAAAATGCATATTTAGTTAAAGATCTTGATGTTACTATAATAGATCCAGGTTTTAACTTTAAAATAATTGATCAATATCTAAAAGAGAATAATTTATCTTTAAATAAGATATTACTTACTCATGGCCATATTGATCATATTGGTGAACTTGATTTATTTGTGAAAGAATATCCAGATGTTAAAATCTATATCAGTGAAAAGGATTATCCACTTCTTTATGATAGGAAATCTAACGCATCTTTAATAATGGATGAAAGAAAATCTCTAAAACATATTGATAATAATGTAAATATAGTACATGATAGAGAAAATATAGGTGGCTTTATTTTTTATTCAACTCCTGGTCATACTAAGGGTTCTGGTATATATTTATATAAAGAATACTTATTCACAGGGGACACATTATTTAAAGGAACTGTGGGAAGAACTGACCTTGAAGGTGGAAGAGAATCTGATTTAATGCATTCTCTTAAAATGATTAAAGAATCATTTAGTAAGAAGACTATTATCCTTCCAGGGCACTACGCAAAAACTACTCTATCCGATGAAATAAAGAATAATGCATATCTTAAAGGAGATAAGAAATGATCATATTATTAGGCGCATCTGCGAGCGGTAAAACTGAAGTATGTAAAGAACTTGTTAAAAATTACGGATATAAAAAACTTGTGACTTATACCACAAGAGAAAAGAGAGTAGGAGAAGTTGATGGAGTCGATTATAACTTCATTGATTCAACCACATTCAAAGAAAGAATTGATAAAGGTTTCTTCTTTGAATATGTATCTTATAATGGAAACTTCTATGGTACCGCAAGAAAAGATATCGATGATAATACAGTCTTAATTGTTGAACCTAATGGTTTTAAAGCCTACAGAGATTCATCACTTCCTAATATCATTTCATTCTATCTTGAATCAGATGAAGCTCATAGAACTTTATGGATGAGAAAAAGAGGAGATCCTGAAGACAAGATTTCATCAAGAATCATCAATGATAGAATTAGCTTTAAATCAGAAAATATAGAAGGCGTAACTTATAGCCTTAATTCAAATGATTTATCTATCGAAAACTTAGCCTTAATGGTTAATGATATCTATAAAAATAGAATTAAATTAGTTAAATAAAACACCGATTGATTTCGGTGTTTTATTATTTATAATAACCTAGAGTAGTTTTAACTATATTAGTATTCTCTTTATTAAGAATCACTCCCTTACTTAAGTTTTGTCCAATAAACTTAATATAAGTATGATTGAATGGTAGTCTCACCATTTTAACCATTTGTATTTCTTTTTTAGGTAATACATAGAATTTAGTACTAAATAGGTGAGTTCTTATAATGATTGAATCTTCTGAATAGTTAATCCAACTATTAAGACTTAGAATCGAATAATAAATAGATAATAATTCAAGAAGTATTCCAGTATATAACCTAAAGAACATGCACCAAACACTTAAGCCTGTAAGAACTATTAGCTTTAAAATAAATAGAAAATAATACTTATCTGGTTTAACCTTTTTAAATCTATCATATCCCTTACCTATTACGTTAAAGTTTAAGGCTGAAATAGGGAATCTTAGAATACTTTTATGATTTTTAATATAATCGATGTCATAGATACCAAAATGTCGTCCAAAGAACGAATATTTGATTGTGAATGATTTAAGTGTACTCGCTGGGAATGTAATATTTTCTCTTTCAATCCTACCTCTTTGAAGTTTATAGATATTATTGTTGATTTTAAGTGTTGTGTTAGAGGTATGAATAAAGTGAGAGAGAAGCGCAATTAAATAAAGCGCTATTATAAATAAACTTGAAATAAGCGGATATCTTCCTTCAAGTATATATTCACTATAAAGATTAAACACATCAATTAAAATTGTATTAATAATAAAGATGAAGAAGAACCATTTAGATGGGGCAATGAATGTCTCTATAACGTTTCTTGATGAAAAGACAAAGTCTTTATCTCTTTCATACATAGTCTTTTCTTTATCATAAACACCATTTATCTCGTCATTCAATTTAAGCGCATCGCTCTTATTAAGAACGATATTAAAAATCTTTTTACCACGTTTATTAATGATTACGAGTCTTGATTCATAGAAGAAGTTTCTAATTCTTGAATCAACTCTCTTAATAATGATTTCATCCTTCTTAAAGAAATTATAAGAAGTAACTGATCTATTAAAGAATTTTCTTTTTTTAATACTCATATTATTCTTAATTGAGAATGTCCTTCTTGGAATAGACACAAAAAGAATAAATGTTACCACAATAAGTAATCCTAAATATCCAAGAATCATCATTGATATTTCTCTTCTAAATACCTCTTCATAGATATTTTTAACCCATGGAAGAGTAAACGCCACAAGGACTAGATATGCGATTAAAGATATTTCTATTATTTGAGAGGGTCTGATTTTATAGTCTTCGTTCATCTTCGCCTCCTACAATTAAAGCCACAAGTTTTTCAAGAGCGAATCCTTGTAGTCTATAGATTTTATATTTTTGATCGTTTGCGATAATAGTAATTCTATTGAGATAAGCTTTTCTTTTATAAACATTAAGTACAATTATATCTTCATATTTAATTGTGGCATTATTAAATATCACATGATCATTTTCAATAATTGTCTCAATGTTTCTTTCTTTAATTAAACTTACAAAGTCAATAAAATAAAGATATAAAACCGCAAGTAAGCATAATACGCTAGCGATAATTGCGAAATATAATTGATTAATAAAGACATAAAAACTAAGAATAGAAGAAGTAATTAAAATAGCTGATAAAAGAG
Source organism: Caryophanales bacterium (assembly GCA_016287865.1). Taxonomy (GTDB): domain Bacteria; phylum Bacillota_I; class Bacilli_A; order Izemoplasmatales; family UBA1188; genus UBA1188. Next base: position 1,157 of record JAEEXP010000017.1, on the reverse strand, counting down.
TTATCAGTATAAGCTTTGTGATTATTCTTAATTTCATTAGTGCTTGGTCATATTTATATTTCATATTAAAATTGTATTTTAATAATTATTCTTTGTCAAATTAATATATTGGCTATTATATGGTAAAATAAGATATATGAATATTTTTAGAGCGGATTCTATATCCATTAAAGTGAATGATAACTATATACTTAGTGATTTGAGTTTTTCTATTACTGAAAAAGAGATTACTCTACTTTTCTCATATTACGATGAAGCACAAGCGGTTTTAAACGCCTTATACCTTAAGAATAAGGTATTAGATGGAAAACTTTATTATGGTAATGAAGACTTAACTTCATTTAACTTCAACAATAGAGAAGAATGGAGAATAAGTGACGTAGGATATATTTCATATAGAGATAGATTATTTGAGAATCTAACAGTATACGATAATATCACTATGCCTATAAGACTAAATAGACTCACCATTCAAGAAGAATATATAGATGAATTACTTGATAATCTAAATATTGAAGATATAAAGAATGAATACGTTAAGAATATAAGTTTTTTAGATAGAGTAAAAGTACTACTAGCCCGTTCAATGGCGGCACGTCCTTTTGTCTTACTTTTAAATGATATTACAAGAGGACTTAAACAATTTGAAATTGATATTATAGTAGACTGTTTGTCTCATTTAAATAACTTATATCATATATCTATTATTCATGCGACTAACTATCAAAAGTTAAAGAGCTCTGCCTCAAGAGTCCTTACTATAGAAGATGGTGTGATAAAAGATGATAAGGATAGCATTTAATTTATCAATAAGACCGAAAATTAGATTTAATCTTATTACATTAATGATGTTTTTTTCATCATTTTTTCTTTTTGCGGGTCTTAATGTTTTAAATGTTGAATACATAAGTAATAATATTTATTTATACATCAGACATCAATCTATAAGTAATATTTTATTACTTTTAGCTTTGCTATGTTTCTTCATCGATTTTACTGTCATTCATAGTTTAAAGTTTGAAGATAAATTACTTTATACAATTCTAGATATTACTTCTAAAAGATGGAAGAAGGTTGTCTTATATAATTTAACTAAACTATTCCCAGTAATCCTTGGTACACTCTTTGGAGTTGTTGGATCATTTGGACTTTTATAT
>JAEEXP010000003.1 GCA_016287865.1 Caryophanales bacterium | reverse complement strand
CTTGCATGTTGGGTCTTCTTCAGCAAGCTTTTGAAGAGCGATTACCATCTTTTCTTGGTCAGCTTTTGATTTTGGTTCAATAGCTACCATAACAACTGGTTCAGGGAATACCATGCTTTCAAGAAGAACTTCTCTCTTTTCACTACAGAGTGTATGACCTGTAGATGTAGATTTTAAACCTACAACTGCAGCAATATCACCACAATATGCAGTGTCGATTTCTGTTCTTGTGTTAGCGTTCATTTGAAGAAGTCTACCGATTCTTTCTTTTTGACCTGTAACAGTATTAATTACGTATGATCCTTTATCTAAGTGTCCAGAATAAACTCTGAAATATACAAGTTTTCCAACGAATGGGTCAGTCATTACTTTGAAAGCAAGAGCTGCGAAAGGTTCATCGTCTGAATAGCCGAGAGTCGTTTCGTTTCCATTAAGATCAGTTGCATGAATCATTGCAACCTCGGTTGGAGCTGGAAGATAATCGATAACTGCATCAAGAAGTAACTTAACACCTTTATTCTTAAATGCACTACCACACATAATTGGGAAGAACTTAGCTTCGATAACACCTTTTCTGATAGCAGCTTTGATGTTTTCAACTGATGCATCACCAGTTGATAAATATTCATCCATTAATTCTTCGCTGAAATCAGCAACGGCTTCGATTAATTCAATTCTCTTAGTTTCAACTAAGTCTACCATATCAGCTGGGATATCAATCTCAGTTGTATTTTCATCTTTTTCACCATCATAGAGATAAGCTTTTCTAGTGATAATATCAATAATACCTCTAAATTGGTCTTCAGCACCAATTGGAAGTTCGATTGGTGCAGAGAGTGCACCAAGTCTTTCTTTTACTGAATTACAAGAGAACTCGAAGTCAGCACCAATCTTATCCATCTTGTTAGAGAAGATAATTCTTGGTACTTTGTATTCATTTGCTTGTCTCCAAACATTTTCTGTTTGAGGTTCAACGCCGGCTTGTGAATCTAGAACTGTAACAGCACCATCAAGTACTCTTAAAGATCTTTGTACTTCAACTGTGAAGTCAACGTGTCCCGGGGTATCGATGATATTATATCTGTAACCTTTCCAGTATGTAGTAGTTGCGGCTGCAGTTATTGTAATACCTCTTTCTTGTTCTTCTTCCATCCAGTCCATAGTTGCTGCACCTTCATGAGTTTCACCAATCTTATGGATCTTTCCTGTATGATATAGAATTCTTTCACTCACAGTAGTTTTACCTGCGTCTATGTGAGCCATAATTCCAAAGTTTCTGGTTTTGTCTAAACTGTAATCGCGCATATGTTTAACCTATTCTTAATTAAACACGATAGTGTGCAAAAGCCTTGTTAGCTTCAGCCATCTTATGAACATCATCTCTCTTCTTGCATGCTCCACCTAAGTTGTTAGAAGCATCAATAATTTCTTTAGCAAGTTTTTCATCCATAGTCTTTTCATGTCTGAGTCTTGCATATTGAACTAACCATCTTAAACCAAGAGCTGTTCTTCTTTCTGGTTTAACTTCCATAGGAACTTGATAGTTTTGTCCACCGATTCTCTTAGCTTTAACTTCGAGAACTGGCATGATGTTGTTCATAGCTTGTTCGAATACTTCATTAGGATTCTTTCCAGTTTCCTTTTGAATTCTATCGAATGCATTATATAAAATCTTTTGTGCAGTACCTTTCTTACCTTTGATCATCATTCCGTTGATTAGTCTAGTAACTAACTTAGAATTATAAATTGGATCTGGTAGTACGTCTCTTTTTGGCACATTACCCTTTCTTGGCATGATTAGTTACCTCCTATCTAACAGCTGCGCCGCTCTTCTTTACACCATATCTAGAGCGTGCTTGCTTTCTATTATCTACGCCTGTTGCGTCAAGTGTACCTCTAATGATGTGATATTTAACACCTGGGAGGTCCTTAACTCTTCCACCACGGATTAGAACAACACTGTGTTCTTGTAATTTGTGGCCAACGCCTGGAATGTATGCTGTAACTTCAATACCACTAGTAAGTCTTACTCTGGCATACTTTCTTAATGCTGAGTTAGGCTTCTTAGGTGTCATTGTTGCAACACGGGTACATACTCCTCTTTTTTGAGGTGATTCAATAGTTGTGTACTTGTTCTTTAAACTATTGAAGCCAATGCTTAAGTGCGGTGCTTTAGTCTTTTTAACTTTGTCTTGTCTTCCGCTTCTTACAAGTTGATTAATTGTAGGCATTTTTCTCCTTCTTTTCTTGTACACACTACCAGGTAGTGCATACTTTGTATTTTCATTTGGGAATTTCACCCATATTTTTTTAGCCTATTTATTCTATAATATACAAATTATAATGTCAAGAAAATTTTTTTAAAAATAAAAAAGAAGCCCAAAAAGCTTCCTTTTTTCTATGTTTTCATAACAACGTATCTAGGTGTATCAGTTTAACACAAAATATAGAATCAAAAATACAACCGCAACCAAGATAAGTCCAGCAAGAATAATTAATCTTGTGTTTAATTGCTTAGATACTTCTTGATATTTTGAGTAATTATGCTTAGCTAAAAACACAAATAATTCTATTGCAGATATGAATGATAATCCTATAAATACTATTGTAACAATTATATATGGACTCATATAATTTACTCCTTAATTTGGAATAGATAGAACAAATTCAACATATCTAATACGAATAGTATTTGCAGTATATGCTGAATTTGGATTAACCTCTGACCTTAAATTATGAGTAACAGTGATTGTTATTGTATCTTCAAAATTTAATCCAGTTAAATCTAAATATACAAGGTCACCTGCATAGCCTTTAGAGCCTTGCTTAAATGCTAAATCTGCTTCTTTCTTATTTCCTGATTCATCAGTTGCAACAACATGTGCAGTGTATGCTTGATTGTTTGCATCCCAACATATCTTTAAAGCTGTAATTGTATCGTATATGTGTTTAACCTCAAATGTTGCTATATAATTAATCTTTTCTTGAGTAGGTTTGGATGCAGTTAAGTCATGTTTACTTACTTGTGATGAAATACCATAACTATTACAGTTTGCACCAGATGTATATTTAAGTTCTATTGAGTTAGCGAACAAAGTATTAGTCTTCAGTGTTTCAGAAGTAAAATCAAATTTTGCAGGAATAGTTTTATCAATATTTAATCGGCCTAATAATACTTCTAATTGTAATTCTCTATCTACAAATACATAATACTTATCTACAAATGACTTTGTTATTTGGCCTAAAGATTCATACTGAGTTCTAATTGCTTCAATTGCATCTTTATTATCAATTGTTATAGTTTCTGGTAGAGCATCTATTTGGCCATCTATTTGGCCAATTGTCTCTTTATTAGAAACCATATAATAATTATAGTTATTTGCATCATATTCAATATTCATTGATTCATATTGTGTTTTATAAATGTAATATACATATTCTGGATGATCAATGAACGGATTTCTATTATTTTGAACTGCATAAACATTATTATTTCTAACTATTTCTCTTTCATCTACTGGATCTTCAATAGACCACTTAAGAAGCATTGATAACAAACCTAGATAAACAGGTTCTTGTGTATAAGTTCTTTTATCGATTTCTGTTTTCTTAGAATCACTCATGCCAGTTGTGTCTGGTTTAAGTCCTCCAAACAAACTCGCAGAGGCACTAATTAATGAAACATCATCAGTAAGTTCTAGGTCTAACACATTTCCGTCATCATATTTAACTGTCATATAAATAAGCATTCTAGCTATATCACCTTTAACCTCATCTCTTGGTTCAAATGATGTGCTAGTCCATTTATTTCCATATTCATCTGACGAAGTTGGTTCTTCAACTTCAGTAAAGTATGAACTTGATCTATGATCATTAATCTTATGTTCAGCAACTCTTAAATGTTGAAGATCTGAATAAGCGTCATAAGATTCATCTTTAAAACCATACGCTTTAGCCCATACATGTTCTCTATCCCATACACCATTTCTTTCAGCAATATATTTTACCCCAGTGTAAATACATTCAATGTAGTGGCCGTCATACATATCTATAGATAATAATAAACTATAGTCTTGTTCATATGTTTTTCTAACATATCCGTTGTTTACAATTCTATTAAGTTCAGCTTTTAGTGCAGTGCTATCTTGAAGCATTTCGCTAGTTACTGAATCATAATAATTGCCACTATAAAGTTCATATGACTTAACGTCACCACTTTCAATTGGAACTGGTTTAGTTGTGTTTGAAGTAGGGTTTGTAGACGATTTATTTGTTGTTATGGTTGTTAAAGATGTAGGAATAGTAGTCTTCTTAGTTGTAGTAGTTGTTTTTTTACAAGACCATAACAAAAACACACTTAATATGGATAGTATTAGTATTAAAACACGGTTTTTCTTCATATGTGTACCTCAACTTGATGAGTATCTCTTTTAATCTTATACAATTATTGTCTTTTTTTCAATTCAACATTAATAAATAAGCTATATTAATAGCTTTATATGTAAATAATATAAAAAAGAGAGGCAAAACCTCTCTTATTTTATGCGACTGGCACTGCTTCTACTTCTGGAATTTCTCCGGCTTTATCTAAGACAATCTTAGTTAGAAGCGGACCAACAAGTTCATATACAAGCGTTGCACAGAGCACTACTGTGACGATTACATTTCCCGCATTATTAGCTTGGAAGTCGGCCATTGTGCTGATTTGATTTGCCATACCGATTGCAACACCAGCTTGTGGAAGTAATGTAATACCTAAATACTTTGTGACAGTTGGTGATTCTTTAACCATCTTACATCCAACAAATGAACCTAAGTATTTACCAAGTGATCTAAGTACAAGATATAGTAAGAATATTACAAGTACTGGGAGTAAGAACTTAACACTATTAGTTGAAACTATTTCATAAGCACTTGTTGCTAAGTGTGTACCACTTAATACAAAGAATAACATGAATAGGAATGGAGTCCATCTATCAATAAGTTCAACATCTCTATCAATAATAGGACGTTCTTCTGTCTTCGCAACATTTACATATACTGCACCAATCATCATACAGCAAAGTAAGTTACTAAATTCCATAGATTCACCGGCAATAGTGATTCTATTTAAGGCGATACAAGTTCCAGCACCAAGAAGTGTAAACGCAATAATTACGATTGCGTGATTGTTTCTTGATTTAAAGAACTTAATTAAGAAGTGCATTAAGAAACCATATACAAATCCAACAGCGAGTGAACCAACAATTTCAATTAGTGGAATCACAAGAAGTGAAACAATTGAAACTTTTGCGCCACTCACAAATATCTTCGCAATAGAAATTGAAATAGAGAATACAACTAGACCTACTGCATCATCTCCCGCAACTACTGGAAGAAGGGTATCTACTAGCGGTCCTCTAGCTTTATATTGATGAATTACCATTAATGTTGCAGCTGGGGCAGTCGCAGTAGCGATTGCACCAAGACAAATTGCAATACCAATATTAAGTCCTAAGAACTTACAAGCGAGGATTAATCCAATGTCTACAAGAAGGGTTGCCATTAAAGCTTGCACTATTGTGATAACCGCCATTCTTGGGCCATTTGCTTTAATCTTAGATAGTTTAAATTCTTCACCAATTGATAAGGCAATAAAACCTAATGCTACATTTGATACAATACTATTTAATTTATTTAATCCTTCTGCGAGTTCTGTATCTTTAAAGACGAACTTATCAAATACAATACAGATAATTGCAGAAAGAAGTCCAACTACCAAATATCCAGTAACGTTTGGAAGTTTAAGTAATTTAACTACTCTAGTTGATGCGAGTCCAAGTAGTAAGAGTACTCCTAAATAAAGAATAAAATTCATACTTCCCATAATTTGCCTCTACACAGGAAAAATTGCCCTGCGGACATAATTCTATCACTATAATAGTTAATAATCAAATAAAAATACTGACATCTTCAAAAATGTCAGTATTTATTTAAGAATTTCTAATTCTTCTTCTAAATCCAATGTATCCGTGTTCCTTCCTAATTATTCTACATACTGCATATTTTCCAGTAAATAGTGCGATAGGAAGACCTCCAGGAGGCATTAACCATTGTCCGGCTAAATAAAGATTCTTAACTCCTTTTAATGTTGATTTATGCATAAGCCATTTAGATTGCTTAGTCGCAATAAACGACATATATGAACCCTTATACGCATGACAATATCTTTCATAAGTTAAAGGAGTTGCGACATCAATTAATTCAATGTCTTCATCAGTGAAATTATAATATTTCTTAATTTCTTCTTTTACTCTTTCACCAATTTCATTCTTTTTCTTATTATATGTTTCTTTATCTAATGATTTGAAATAATCATATGCCTTGTCAGTTACTTCTAGTCCTACAGTAAATAAAGTATTTCCTACGCTATATAATTCTTTATTAAACGCATGGTTTCTAACTGAGATTGAAGTGATGATTGTTTCTGAATCGATATTAAATGGATCTACTCTAAAGTTAATCATCTTAGGAAGTTCAGATACATCCTTTTTAACTTTATAAGCTAAAAGTAATTCACAGTTAAGTGGATAGTCCTTTCTATTTTCAAATGATAGTCTATAACTTCTTGGAGTATATTTATCCTTTAATAAATTATATAGAGTATGGTGCATATCTGAAGTCGCTATAACGTAATCAGCGTTAATAATAGTTCCATCTTTAAGTTTTATTCCGGTTGCGACTTTATTTTCTACGATGATTTCTTCTACTTCTGATTTATAATGAATATTTCCACCAAGTTCAGCAAATCTATGAGCCATATTAGTCGCAATCTTAAGTGAACCACCTTCCACTACTCCGCCATCATTTTCTGATAGAGCTTTTAAGGTGTAGTAGAAACTATTTACGTTATAACTAGACGTGAAAGTTCTTGAGAATAATTCTCTTAAGATAGGAGATTTATATCTATTGATTAAATCAACCATAGATAAGTTCTTACATTTGAGATATAAGAAAATAAATGGAAGATAACTAAAGGCGAAACTTAATAATTCAACTGGGCCCATATAAGATACTGGATATTGAGCTGGGATAATGCAACGTCCATATGTGCCAATATCTTTAACGAGTTTATTTATTTCTTTTTCGTCTTCAGGTGCGACTCTTAATAGTTCTTCTCTTAGTTTTTCTCTATCGCTATAAATAGTCACAACTTCACCATTAATATCGTATTTAGTAAAGTATTCAGTTGGATATATTTTAGTGTCCTCATCAAAAGCTCCAGTATGAATCCACAAAGGATAAAGGTTACTCTTTTTATTTGTGCCAACTATCCAGTGTGCACAACCATCAATAAAAGTACCCTTACGAGTCCAACCAGTACACTCGCCTCCAGGGATTGAATGGAGTTCATAAATATCTACATCGTATCCACTATCAAGCGCATATATTCCAGCACTAAGTCCAGATATTCCTGCGCCTATAATCACAACTTTCTTTTCCATACTTAAATTATATTTATGTATGATAAATATGCACTCTACTATTCATTTAGTTAACTCTACTAAATAAAAAAAGAGGCGCTAAGGCCTCTTAATTAAACTGTTTCTGTTATTACTTCTTCTTTAATCTCTTTATTCTCTTCTTCTATTTTAACTGGTTCAACCTCTTTATTAAAATGAATGTCAGCGAATGATGCGATAATTAATGATGCGAATAAAGAAATCTTAAAGAGTAAGTGTGGCATTACTGTTTTAACTGCAAGATAGTATGCCGCAAGAAGAACGATTGTTAAGACAAATGAATATGCGACAAATCTTCTATGTGGTCCTTTATTCAATGCCATAACCATAATCATTGAAATAAATGGGATAGCGAATGCCATTACTTGCGCAAATGAATAAACAAGTCTATAAATAATTAAGAAATTAATACCTTCAAGAATAATTGTAATAGCTGATCCAATTGCGATTTGTCTTGTGTTTGGCCTTTCAAGCATAAAGAAATAGATAAATAAAGATACTGAAGCTAAAGCTAAAGCGTATAAACCAATTTCCATATTAGTATCTATTAAGAATACCACGGCTAAACCAAAGAATAAGAATGGTAACATACCAATATAGAATTGTTTATTGTTTCTGTGCTTCCTAAATAATACTATTGAAAGAACTATTCCAATAACTAAAAGCACTTTCCATAGTAAGAATAAGAATATATTAAATCTAAAGAACCAATAAGATAATTCTTCTTCTACTGCAACACCCACAAGAAGGATAGCGTTTAATACCACTGATAATCTAAACTTTTTCCTACTAATTAGTGTGAATACTCCATAGCTTAATACTGGAATAATTGAAATAAGTAGTGTAATACCTATAGCGATATAGATTAATTTAACTTTCCAAGTAAGTCCAGCTTTGTTAATCTTAAGCATAGTCGCAAAGCCTGAAGCTTTAATGCTTTCACTATTAAATGAAGTACTATCAACCATTGATTCAGAATTAACTTTAAGCGCAACTCCATCACCACTATTTATCTTTTTAGAATTTAAAGTAAGGTTAGTTGTGAAGTTTCTAGCACATTCAACATATTTTATTTCTGAATCTTTTTTAAGTCCAGAATATTTAAGTTCATAGTTTAAATCATATGGAAGAACTAAAACGTTATATGGTTTAAAGTTTAAAACTGGAATTTCTAAGTGACTATCTTTCGCGTAATCACTTAAAATTCTTTCGCCTTTATTATTTATACTTAAGACAAGTTTATTGTTTACTGTATCATATAGTTCATATTCAGCACTCTTATCAAGCATTACATAGGCAAACTTATCATTAGTATTAAATAATTCTTCTTCACTAGAATAATACATCATTCCATAATATAGTTCTGGATAATGTTCATGCATTAAAAGTCTAAATGAATTAGTCGATGATCCTTTTTCATCCTTTAAATATCCTTTTTTACCATTGAGTGTAAGCCCGATACCTAAAATATAATCAACTAGATTATTTAAGTCTTTTTCATTAAATCCATCAAAGTAACTATATTTGCCTATGATTGAAGAAAAACCTTCAACGATATTATTTAATGATTTTTGGCCTATTACTCTAATGAATTCGCCTTGAATATATGCAGAATAATCTCCAGCATTCTTTGAGAATTCAGTTAAGTATCCAAGAAGTAATCTAATTCTTAAGTTTAGTCCCGCACTATAGTAAGTAGTGAAATTAAACTGTGATACAAACTCTTGAACACGAGAATAAACTAAAGAGAAATTACTATTGAATTCTGAACCTGGAAGATATAAATCTTGACCAAATCTTTGATATCCCCAATCAGCAGGAGCGAATTGAGTTACTGGGTCAGATGCGCCAACGATATTAAAGATATTATCGTACTTAGATTGATCATCTACTTCTCTTACGCCTCTTGGAGTTGCGAATGTATAAGCGTATACATTTTCTTTTCCAATACTCTTTACGTTATTTAATTTTGAGGCAACTAAATTAGATATTGCGGCACCTCTACTAAATCCCGCAACCCAACATTTAACTTTTCCAGTGATATTATATTGAAGAATATAGCTTAATACTCTTTCAACTACGAGTGAAGCAGCATAATTAAAACCTTGGTGGAGGTTTTCATTCTCAACTTCAAAGTTACTCATCCATTCGTTATAGTACTTACCACTTCTAATACCTATACCAATTAAGGTGAATTCTTCACCATCCTTTTCTATTTTCTTAGAACCAATTAATGATGCGACAGTATACTGTGATGTTTCTTGATAGTATTGTTCGGTACTAAAATCATCAAATCCACATCTAACCAAGAATCCAAATAAGTCATTAGATACATACTTTTTGTCGGTTAATTCAAGTGTATAAGATGATAAAGCTAAACCAATAGACATTCTTCCAAGGAAGTGATTATATACATTTGAATCTTTTAAGAATACATCATCAGAATATACGGCATTCAATATTTCATATCCATCAGACGAACCAAAATATGACATTACTGGTACTTCTGCGTAATGTACATCATATTTAGCGTCATATTTATCTTGAGGAATGACATCACCATTATTCATTCCTTCCCAAGGATTATATCCATCAATAATATCATCTATTTCTTCATCGGGTTCAACTTCTTTCTTTTTACATGAAGTTAAAAAGAATGATGAAAAGATAGTAAGTATTAAAAATAAGATTAAGCATAGTTTCTTTTTCATAATAATCACCTTTTGTTTTCTTAAGAAAATTATAACAAATCAAAAATACAAAAATAAAATAAAGCTCCAAATTTCTTATAACTTGGAGCTTAGTTGTATAAAATTTGTGAATTATTTAGTCTCTTCAACAGTTTCTTTCTTTTTACCCTTAAATATAATACCTTTTGAAGTTAATACTAGGAATGTAGTATATACACCAAATAGTACTAAGAATATTCCAAGAGCAATGAAGCAACCAGTGAGTGATTTACCACACATATTTAAGAGGAATAGGAGTGGTGCAACACATAAAGTCGCAGTGAATTGTGAAAGAATATAGATATCTGCGGTTGGAGTTTCAAAGTTAGGATCTACTTCTCTTAGTAAAATCATACCATTAGATGCGGTACCTGTGAGTGTACCAAAGTTAACTAGGAATGCTTCATGAGAGAAGTCTTTGAAACAAAGTTTAGTCATAAGTCTTACATAAACTAGTGTTGCGATAGTACCAACAGCACATAGAGCAACAATGAGCCATGCATAATCTCTAACAATTGCGATATCAATTGCGGCAACACCCGCAATAATCATTAAATCAAAGGCAAAGCCTGAGATTCTATCCATTTGATAGTTATTAATATATTGTTTCTTAATAATATTTTTCTTTCTAAAGAAATTAATTAAAGCTTTAACAAGTGTAGCTGTGAGTACACCAAAGATGAAATTGAATCCCCAAGCAATTGAATTAAATACTGCGATACCAGTCCATTCAGATACTTTAGCAAGAAGGAACATAATTCCAAATGCGAGGACGTAACAGAGCGCTACTAATGCGATTTGAATAGATGTTTTATCCACTGATTCACTATCTTCAATTTCGCCTTCATCTTCAAAGTCACTAACCTTTCTTTCAAGATTTTCAGTTTTAGGTTTAATTTGTCCTTTCTTTTTAAAGATTTCAATATAAGTAACACCGACAACTGATGCGACAATGAAACCAACTGATGCGATAGTGAGTCCAAATGATCCTTCACCAAAGAAGATTTGTGCACCTTCAGCATTAAGCATATTAGTAAAGTTAATATCCCAAGTAAGTGCATTTCCAGGACCTTGTCCAAAACCTAAAGGTAGGATTACACCAGCACCATAAAACTTTTCAGCGCCAAGCGCAAAGAATATTAGCGATACACCAAGACCAAGCACAGCTTGAAGCATATAAGTTCCACCTGTGATCATACCATTTTGAGTAGCCATCATTCCAATCTTTTGTTTCTTAGATTTATCTACTGCCTTAAGACTCATAGCAATAAATCCAATAGCTAAAGAGTGATAAGTAATTATTTGCATATGTCTTGCGTCAAATAATGGGAAATTTAATACTTTATCAAAGAAGATACTTACTCCAAGAAGTAATAATCCACCAAGTAAGGCACTAGGTATAAATGCCTTTCTTAAGAATGGCACTACTCTTCTAATTAAGTTTCCAATAAGTAAAAATATAAGTAATAGTACTACTTCAAGTGCGAATTTCCATACGGAGTCAAATTGAGTTAAATCAAAACTCCAAGCTCCCTCAGCTAAAAACATATTAGTTGTCCTCCAATGTATAATAATTATCTCTCTTATTAATCTTCATATCTGTGTCTAGTTTGTTAAACATAAGCACATATTTAAGTGGGTTAAATCTTGATTTTCTTTCATCACCCTTAACCATATAAGATGTATCACCCACTTTAAATATTAATCTTGAACCACTAACTACAGATGCGATTTCAAGTTTAGATAATTCAAATTTAATATCTTCAAATATTAAATATTTATCAGTAAGAGATAATTTACCTTCTTTTAATAATTTCTTATCTTCAAATGGATTAACAGTAATTAATTCCATTTCATTATCTTCAAAGATTACCTTGTCTTCTTCTACTTTATAGTCTCTAATCCACTTCTTATCATAGTTCCACCAATCAAGAAGTCTTTCAAACTTAAATGATGGGTCATCTGATTCTAAATGAAGATGACTATTATATTTAACAGTTAGACCACATTCATTACAGAATAGGTGTTCACCTTTTGAATATAGAGTGTTAAACTTTCCACACTTAGGGCAAACAAATAACATTCTCTCTAAGTATTCCGCTCTAATCTTACTCTTATATTCATGACCATTTTCACTATCAAATACTTTAAGATTATCTTTAACAATATTTAAGAATTCTTCATCACTTAACTTATTGTATTCTTCTGGATACATAATTCTCTTAATGTTTCCAGTGAAATATCCTTTAGTTTTCTTGTGAGAGAATCTAGGTCTTATTCCGGTTCCACCATGAAGGTTATAAAGAATTACTGTGCATTGAAACTTCTTAATCATTTGAACGAGGCTTAACCCAATATAGAATTGGAATTCAGCGTAAGTTCTATTACCTTCTGGGAAAAGTAAAATAGACCCTCCTTCTTTCATAACGCTCATCATTTCCATTACACATCTTAAATCAGTAATACCTTTTTTCTTAGGGATTGCGCCAAGTGTATCATGAAGAACTTTTCCATATTTACCACTAAAGATATGGTCAGTTGCGACAGCGTATAATGGTTTATTAAATGATGAGATAACACAAAACGGGTCAAAGTCTGTCTGATGGTTAGATAAAACCATTACTCTTTCACCCTTCTTTATTTTATATTTATCCTTTGATCTAAAACCCAAATTAATACGTGTGAATAGGAAAGATACGGCTTTCACAATTTTAAACACGAAGTTGTGTTTCTTTAATACTTTCTTTTTTGCTTTCATAGTTTCTTCTTACGTTTAATAATATCATATTATTAAGTTAAAAGTAATATAGTAATAAGAGATTACTAAATAAAAAGTGTATATAGTATTAAGAGAATTAGTGAAGGAACTAAAATAACCACACCGTTTTTAGTAAAATCTATAAAATTATATTTCACATTATTATGTTTAAGTATTCTCATCCACATAATACCTGCGAGAGCTCCAAGCGGAGTTAATATCGCTCCAATATTAGAACCAATAATACTTAAATATACATAATTCATATTAGTTGAATTAAGTAATATTGAACCAAATCCAATAGTCATTGGGATATTGTTTACGATATTCGCAGATAATGTTGAAGATAATAAATAGATAGCGTATCTAATATTTACATTTTCAATACTTTCAATAGAATTATATACTCTTTCAAATAATCCAAGTTGATTAATGCTTAAGATAATTATAAACATTGATAATACAAAAGGAATTAAAGAATAAGGAATTCTTTTAATTGGATTAATAAAGTAATGTCTATCATGTCTTACAATTGTATAAACTATTAAAAATATTAATAAAAGTAAGGCAGCCATACTTGCGATAATCCACATTTCAAGATCTATATAATTACTTATAACTAAAAGAATAGTAGTTGAAGCTAAAACGATTAAAGATATAATACAACCTACTTTATCTTTAATCTTAGCTTCATCTATATCGAGTACTACTATTTCTTTCTTTAAGTCTTTTCTAAATAGTAAGAATATCATTAGTATAGTTGACGCGCCTATTATTAAAGCTGGGATAATCATATTCTTAATATAAGTTAAGAAATCTATACTAAAAATACTCGTAAGATAAATATTAGTAGGATTACCTATTGGAAGAATAATTGAATAAGTATTCGCTGCGACAAACTCCATCACAAGATAAGGAATTGGATTAATATTTCCTTTCTTTGAAAAATATAAAATAAATGGAGTAAAGGTTAAAATAACTATATCATTTGAAGTAAATATAGTTAATATTGAAATTAATAAATAAAGTCCAAAAAATAGCGCATATTGGCTACTTTTAAATCTATTAATATATTTAGATGCGATATATGAAAAGAATCCTGATTCATCAAGAGATATTGATAAGAATGAGATAGAAATAAATAGTAATAGAATCTTAATTGGGTTTAATTTAGAATTACTAAAGATAATATCTTTTAATTCGCTCTTATCAAATTCTAGATTAAACATAATAATAATTGCGCCAAGAAGTATAGGTAAATAAAAAGTATCATATTCATGATTTCCTATTCTTATAGATGGTTTTACTATTATTAGAGTGATCATAGCTATTAAAGCTATTATAGATACTATTATTGTGTACAACATATTATTAACTACCCTAACTATTATATTCTTTTTTTAATATTAGTAAATAAATATAAACTATAATATAATAGATAAAAAGAGGTTTTTATGGCAAAGAAATTATTATATTCACTACTTATGGGAATCCTCGCAGGTATTGCGATTGGACTAGGTGGCTTACTATTCATTATTTCAACTACATATATTAAGGGAGATTTAGGTAAAGCAATTGGCGCATTACTATTCCCTATCGGTCTTTTTATGGTATGTACATTTGGCCTACATTTATACACAGGTAAGATTGGGCTCATCTTTGAAGAAAAACAAGAAAAATCATTCTATTTAAGTCTTCCTATTATGTTTATTGGAAACTTAATTGGTTCAATCATTATTGGTCTTATATCAATGCTTATAATTGATGGATTAATTGGCGCAAGAGAGATAATGGATAGAGCAATCGCAATAGCCGACGCAAAAACTACTATTGATACATTTAATGATGGACTCTCTATCTTCTTAAAATCTGTATTCTGTGGAGTATGTGTATACCTTGCGGTAAAAGGATTTAACATGAATAGACTAAAACCTAAGGGTATAATTGTCTTATTCTTCTTCATCTTCCTCTTTGTATTCGCAGGATTTGAACATGTTGTCGCAAATATGTTTTATTTCACAATAGGAAATGTTTGGGGAATGTGGGGAGCTATAATCAATATAGCTATATGTCTTCTAGGCAATAGTATCGGAACTATTCCTGGAGTATTATTATTAAAAATAATAAACAAAAAGAATGAGGCGTAACCGTCTCATTCTTTTTATATTAATCCAATTAAATAACTGCATAAATTACATACAAGTGATATAATTATCGCTTTTTTAATATCATTCATAATTAATAAATGTACTAATCCTTCAATTATAAATACACAGCCTTCAAGTATGTATAACCATAAATAATAATTAGACACAAACTGAAGAATTATATTCATTGAAAGGTTAGTAATTATATTAATTATTAGTAATGATAAATATAATCTACTATCTTTCACTTTCATTATTAATAGAACTAGCTCTTCAGAGAGTATAGTTATTAATAATGCATAAATTAATATGTCCATCCTGTGTTTTCTTCTTCTTTAGGTAATTCTAAGTATGCACCTTTGATATAAGTGTTGCTTCCCATAGTACCGAAGTAGTATTGCATATCACCTTTATACCAGAGTCCCACATAATAGAAATTATTAGATTCAGTTACATTTTCAACTTTCAATGTTGCGACATAGTTTTTATCTTCTTTAACTATATCAGTTACTTCAAACTTATTATCCGCATAAGTAGTATCCTCATCGAACAAAGTGATCTTAGTAAGTTTAAATCTTTTTTGTGAATAAAAATAAAATTTAATAGTATATGATTCATTTAATGAAGCATCTATAACATAATAGTTAAATACTGGCGCAGCACTATTTAACTTATCAAGATTTGCGTTTTTGTTTTTAGGGCTACGATCGCCAAAAAAGTTTTTATAAGTTCCTTTTATTTCATTATTATCTTTGTCATAGATTTTAACATCTACTAACTCCATATCTCTTTTGCTTTTATCTTCATAGATATTAAAACATCCCGCAAGACTAAAACTAAAGATAAATAGTAATAATAAACTTAATAACTTCTTCATAAAACCTCCGCTATTTTATATTCTTTATAGAATAATAAATGCACTTATATTTCTTCTCTCTATATTCTATTATATCTTCTTCTTCCGTTTTTATCATTCCACATTTGATCATAACTTTAGCTGAGGCAATATTGAAGTCGAAGTGTCCCGCTTTGACTTCTTTAAATCCTAATCTAAAGAATTCTTTAATCATTGTAGATAAAGCCTCAGAGGCATATCCTTGATTCCAATATAAAGATGAGATAAAGTATCCTACTTCTATAGAATCATTTATTCTTTCTACTTCATTAATAAAACCAATAATCTTATTATTTAAATATATTCCATATGCAATTCTATCATTTGATAGAGTTGCGTTTTTAATTCTATTAAAGAAATTATCTTTAGCTTCTATAGTTAATAAATCAGGAATCATATATGATTTATATACTTTAGGGTCAGTTAAAATAGATAACATGTCATCTTTATCTTTATCTTCTATTTCTTTTAACTGTAGTCTTTTTGCATATAAAATATCAGTTTTCATATTATTGCTTTTCAAGGATAAATAATCTTCTTGATTCTACTGGTTCACCTTCCCAAGCAAAGTGATCAAGTTTAATAATGTTAAAGTATTGGCTAAATATATTAGACCATTCTTCATCTGATAGACTTAAAAGTCTAAGAACACCATTTTGGAATAACTTATTACCATCAACGAGTTCAATGCCACGCGCTTTAGCTTTTTCTTCTGACATATAGAAGTTAAGCCCAATAACGGCAAGAGATCCTTTCTTTAATACTCTTGATAGATTATTAATGATTGATAGACTGATATCTTCAGTAACAACATCAAGCACATTACTGCAGATTATTCCATCATAAGTATCATCTTTTACTTCATTTAACCAATTCTCATCTACTTTAAACGCATTAAAACCTTTTTCTGCGTTATAAAGTTTAGCGTAGAACTTTGCACTATCAATGATGTTTTCACCTAGGTCTACCGCATCTACCTTTTTTACTCCAGCTTTAAGAGCAACGATTGCGCCCCACGCAGTGCCACATCCATAATCAAGTACGTTTTCGCATTGTCCAAGTTCACTAACTGCGTTTAATAGTTTTACTGAAGGAGCTAGTTCTTTATAATCTAGGTCAGTGTATTTTAAAGCTTCTTCTTTGTCTTCGGCACTTATAGTTAAAGCTGTATCCCAGAATTTAACTAAATCTTCATTAATCTTTTTATTATCCATAATCAATCCTCTTTTTAGTATTATTATATCGATAATAATAATTTTATAAATACCTATTATTTAAAATGATTAAAATTAACATAAAACTAAACAAAAAGGACAGCGTTTAGCTGTCCCTTTTAGAATATTAGTTTAGTTTTCGTTTTCAATATCCATATATCTTGCGATTCTTACATTATATGAGACAAGATATGTGAATGACACAATTGTTGGAGTAAAGATTGATAGATACATAGCCGCATATGTTGGCCAGTTAGTTGAAACATCTCCTAAGAATTGTGTGTTTGCGGTTAGTGAAGAATAGATTGAGAATATTAATGCAATCGCAACCATTCCTACTCCAACTATATTTAATACCGCAGGTTCTTTTTGTTTAAGAGTGAAAACTAATAAACACATTAATAATAATATTAATAATGTTTCTTGAATTATTCCACGAGTTGGAATTAATATGTTTACAAATGTCGCAAACATAAATGGAACGATAGATAAGATATAGTATTGACTACTATATCTATATCCAATCACACCATATATGCCTAAAGATACTACAGAAAGTAAGATTAATGCATATGATGTGATCATCCAACCACCTAGATGATTTTGAATAGAGAAGATAAGTAAATAAGTTGAAGATATAATAAGAATAACTATCAGGATCATCTGTACAAACAGTAATCCAGTTTTAATCTTATTAAGTTGAGCTTTGTTCATGTAATTCTTTATTATTCACTTGATCTAGCTGACGATCCTTGAATAGATGCGACGAGTTGAAGAACTCTAAGTAATAATTCAAGGAAGGCAAGAATCATATTATTAACGTATTCAAGATTATAGTATTTATATAATTCTTTAATCCATTCAATTTCTTGTTCTGTTGCTAAATTATCTTTTCTTAATATTTCAATAGATTTAGCTTGAGCTTTAGTTTCTGCTTTTAAGATTACACCAGTAAGAGCAAATGCTACTGCATAGAATGCAACACCAACCCCAGCCATAATGAATGTGAAGAGGAAATTAGGTTTTCCGCCATTCTTAACTGCGAGTAATACATCAATAACGATACCCACAATTACTAGTGGGACAAACATAAATGGTCCAAAGAATTGTAGAGGAATTAATACATTACGTGCCTTCATAACTGGATCACCTTCTTTATCCATAATAGCTAAAGAAGATTTTTGAGCTGCCATGGCGAGTGATGTTACTGAATCTTTCTTATAAGTAAATCTTCTAAGTCTTAACTTCTTGAAATAATGAGAATATGAGTTACCCCATAAGATAGAACCAGTACATTTAATCTTAATGTTTTCGAGACCATTTTCATCAAGAATCTTTCTTGCTACATCTTGGCCTGTAAGTCCACAACTATTCTTTGTTTTATTTAATGTATGATATTTAAAGAATAATGCAATAGAAATACCTACACCAATAAGTCCAAATATTGCGATTAATATTGCAACTACAAACATAGCAATAGCTATTCCATCGCTTGTAGTTCCTGTTTGTTGTTTAATAAATTCAATAATTACGTTCATTTATGCCTCCAATAATTAAATCTTAGAATCCTTTATAGCTTGTTTAGTACCAAAATATACTGTCTTATTGTTTTGGCCTGTTCTAAGTCCATCCATATACATAAAGTCATAATTTCTTGATGCTGTATCAACAGTAACAAAAAAATACATATGAATCTTTTCTTCTCCTTTTTCTGCATATAAATACTTTTCAAGTTCAACAGAGAAGATAGTATCAAATTGACAATCGCCAGAGTCAACAAACTCTTCTCCATCTCTTACAGTAACCGTATATCCAGCTGCCTCAAGATTAGCTTTAGCTTCATCCACAGTTAATCCCTTAAGATTACAGCCAGAAAGAATACCTACTACTGATAAACATAGAAACAAAGATAAAATCTTTAAAAATGTTCTTTTCATAATAACCTCCTTATGATGTTCTAATTATAATAATTAAATAAATCTCAAACAATAACGCACAATATAAAACCATAAGAAAAGGGATAATCACGGCGGATTATCCCATATCTTTTTCACAAATAATTATTCTTCGGTGTCTGATAGTACTTTCTTTTGCCAACTCTTTTTACCACATTTAGGGCATTTCATATATCTAGTTCTACCCATATGCATAGCTAAATTTACTTGTTTATATGTTGGAACATATCTATGATGGCAGTGTTTGCATTCATAGTATCCAGCAACTTGTTCTATTCTTACTAAGAAGAAACACATAACAAGTACTAATACAAATGATATCGCGATGATTACTATTCTAAGCCATGCTGGTAAGTCTAATAAAGATGCGAGTAATATAGCTGATACAAAGATTATAGTTCCTGTAACACCAGTTGCTATTTCCATATTTAGAAGTCTCTTATCAGATGCTTCTTTTTGTCTTTTAAGTTCAAGTAGATTTAACTCTGCTTGTTTATCATAGTCTTTCATTTCTAACTCCTCCCCAGTTAATAATTCATTTACACTAATGTCTAATATTTCGCATAGTTCTAACATGATAGACGCATCTGGAAGTGATTTACCACATTCCCACTTAGATATAGCTCTATCAGTTATATTTAGCTTTTCAGCTAATTCTAATTGAGTAAGATTTTTACTCTTTCTTTTTTCTTGGATAAATTTACCTATTTTAATTTGATCCATAGAAGGCCTCCTTTATGCCTATAGTGTAAATGTTTTATTGATAAGAGTCTACAAACTGGTGGTTGAGTTAATGGGAGGATTAAACTCAACTATTGGTTTGTAAAAATTAAATGGGGCTGAGCCCCATCAATAGTTATAGTGGTGCTCACGGTGGGAATCGAACCCACATGAATTCTTCATTCGGCAGATTTTGAGTCTGCTGCGTCTACCAGTTTCGCCACGCGAGCATAATGTAGGAATAATCCTACATCTTTTCAAGAACGCTCATATTGAGTAAAGTTAAGCCTTTATCAATAGTGTTCTTGATTCCTTTTAATAAATTAAGTTTAGTATTTCTTTCAACTTCATCATCAATTAACACTCTTTCTTTTGCGTAGAATGAATTAAAGAGAGTTGAAAGTTGAAGTAGATATTTAGCTAGATAATGTGGAGCGTATTCTTCTACTACCTTATCTAATACATCATTAAATTCATCTATCTTCTTAACTATTTCAAACATAATTTCATTTTCATATAATGAATAATCAACTTTAGATGGATCAAAATTAGCTGATTCTAAGATTGAACCAATTCTTACTGATGTATATTCAATATATGGTCCAGTTTGACCTTCAAATCTAGTAGCTGATTCAAGGTCAAATTCATATTCATTTTCTCTAAAGTTCTTAAGGTCATTAAAGATAATAGCTGAAACACCAATCTTAGTTGCGATTTCATCTTTTCCTTCAAGATTAGGATTCTTTTCATCAATATGAGCTTTAGCTAGTCTAATAGATTCATTTAATACGTCTTCAAGTTTAACTGCAGTTCCAGTTCTTGTAGACATCTTTTTACCATCTCTTAGAATTAAACCGAATGCAACATGTGATACACCACTAGCAAATGGAGCGTCCATCTTAGCTAATACTTCTTTTACTTGGTTAAAATAAAGTTTTTGTTCGTTACCTACGCAGTATAACATCTTATCAAACTTGAATTCTTTATATCTATCCCAAACTTCTTCTAAGTCACGAGTGATATATAAAGTTGAACCATCGCTCTTTTGAATGATTGCTGGTGGGAGTGGATCTGAAAGGAATACCACTTGAGCACCTTGGTCTTCAACAAGTAATCCTTTCTTTTTAAGTTCACCAATGATGTAAGCTGATTTTCTTGAAGCTTCAGCTTCACTTGAGAACTTATCAAAGTGTACATTTAATAATTCATACATTCTCATAAATTCTTTTAAAGAGTAATTCTTAAATTTATTCCAAAGTTCTCTATATTCAGCATTGCCTTCTTCAAGTTCTTTAAAGATCTTTCTTGCTTCATCATCAAGTGCTGGATTCTTTTCAGCTTCTTGATTAAATCTTACATATAGTCCAACAAGTGTATTAATTGGGTCTTTAAGAACGTCATCCATATTACCCCAGTTCTTAAATGCCCAAATTAATTTACCAAATTGAGTACCAAAATCACCTAGGTGATCAATTCTAACTACTTTGTAACCTTTATATTCAAGTACATTACCAAGTGATTGGCCAATAATAGTTGAACGTAAGTGTCCAATTGAGAATGGTTTAGCGATGTTTGGACTTGAATAGTCGATACATACTGTCTTACCATTTGATTCAGCTTTATCAAAAGATAAGTTCTTAAATACTTTTTCAGCTAAATGAGTTCTTGAATATTTAGCATTAACATATGCACCAACACATTCAACTGAGCTAAAGTAATCAAGTTCAAGAAGAATATTCTTGATTACTTCTGCGCACTCTACAGGGCTTTTCTTTAATACTTTACATAAAGAGAAACTAGGAATAGCTAAATCACCTAATTGAGGATTTTTAGGGTTTTCTATCACAGTATTAAATTCGAGAGAGTAAATCTCATTTAATCTTTTATTAACGTAACTTTGAATTTCACTTTTTAACTCTTTAATCATATAAGCCTCCTTAGGGTGCTAAAAATATTATACATTATTTTTAGAAATACTAAAGAAAAAAGTGATGCGCTAGGCATCACTCTTTATCGTTTATTATTCAGCCATACCTGCAGTGATTACTGCCATCTTGTATACTTCATCAGCAGTACAACCACGAGATAAGTCATTGATTGGAGCATTTAAACCTTGAAGGATTGGTCCATAAGCTTCAAATCCACCAAGTCTTTGAGCAATCTTATAACCAATGTTTCCAGCTTCAATTAATGGGAAGATGAATACATTAGCTTTACCAGCAACTTTTGATTCAGGACATTTAGTCTTAGCTACTACTTCTGATACAGCTGCGTCGAATTGGAATTCACCATCAACAACTAGATTTGGATCAATAGCTCTAGCTTCAGCTACTGCATCATGTGAGAGTTTAACTGTTCCACCTTTTCCAGAACCATATGTTGAGAATGAAAGGATTGCAACTTTAGGATCAATTCCGAAGTATGCTGCAGTTCTTGCTGTTTCAACTGCTACTTCACCAAGTTTTCTTGCACCTGATAAAATAACTTCACCAGTTTCTTTATTAACTGTATCTTCATAAGATAAGTTAATTGCACAGTCACCCATAGAGATAACTTCATCTTTACCATCTTTTTCTCTAAAGAGAATGAATGATGAAGATACTAAGTTAGCACCTTTTCTAGTCTTTATAATTTGAAGAGCTGGACGTACTGTATCAGCTGTTGAATATGTGGCACCACCAAGAAGAGCGTCAGCCTTACCCATCTTAACGAGCATTGTTCCGAAGTAGTTTGATTTCTTACATAATTCTTCGCATTCTTCGTGAGTCATTTTGCCTTTTCTAAGTTCAGTCATTAAATCAACCATTTGGCCAAATTCATCAAATGAAAGTGGATCAATGATTGTAGCTTTAGATACATCATGACCATTAGCTTTAGCTGAAGCTAATACTTCTTCTTTATTTCCACAAAGGATAACACCCATAATATCTTCAGTAAGAATTCTTTCTGCGGCGTTTTGGATTCTTTCATCCATTCCTTCAGTGAATACAATAGTCTTTCTTTTAGCTTTTAAATTGTCATATAATTTAGTAAATAAATTCATTGTTTATCTCCTTATTTATTATCCTTATACATTATACAACAATTTCTTATAAATTAATTTCGAAGTATATTGTGTATTTTTGAGTATAATTAATATAGAGGATTAATTATGCTTAAAAGACTCATCGTTCAAAACTTCGCAATAATTGAAAATATAGATATCACTTTTAAGGATGGACTTACTGTCTTAACTGGTGAAACAGGCGCAGGTAAATCGCTTATTATTGATTCACTATCATTACTTCTTGGTGAACGTGCATCCACAGAACTTATTAGAACTGGATGTGATAAAGCTATTATCACTGGTTATTTTTCACACAATAATATTTATTTGAAATCACTATTAACTAAACTTAATGTGAATCCAGTGGATGAACTTGTTATTGAAAGAGTTATCTCAACTAAGAATAGTTATATTAAAGTTAACTCTGTGTCTATTACTTTAAGTGATTTAAAGAATATATCTAAATATCTCGCTGATATTCATATGCAGTTTGATAATGAAAAGATTTTAAATCCTGAAAACTATTTAGAGATTATTGATAACTTTAAATATGAACTCACAAATGAATATAAGAGTGAATATTCCCTTCTTCTTTCTCTCTTTAATAAAGTTAGAAAAGAATATTTAGACTTACTTGAAAAAGCTAAAGAATTCAATGAAAGAAGAGATTATTTAGAATATAGTTTAAAAGAACTTGATGAGATGGCACTTGAAAAAGGTGAAGACATTAAAATCAATGAAGAGATTAGTATTCTTAAAAACTTTGATAAGTTCTATTCAATCTATCAAAATCTAGATTCACTCATTAGAGAAGACTTCACTGATAAACTATATGAATCACAAAAGTTAATTGAAGATATCTCATCTTTTAAAGAAGACTATAAAGAATATAGTGAAAAGATTAATGATTACTATTATGAAATAGATTCAATCTTCGATAATATTAAGAAAGATTTTAAGAGAATTGAATACGATCCAAATAGACTCAATGAACTTGAGACTAGATTAAACGATATTGATAATCTTAAAAAGAAATATAAGAAATCT
The DNA here is from genome assembly GCA_016287865.1 of Caryophanales bacterium. GTDB lineage: Bacteria > Bacillota_I > Bacilli_A > Izemoplasmatales > UBA1188 > UBA1188. The sequence continues at coordinate 45,597 of JAEEXP010000003.1, read as the reverse complement.
CTAGATGAACTCGTTGATTATAAAGATGAACTAAAGAAACTTCTTTCATCAGATGAATCATTTGATGAACTCATTAAGAATAAACTTGAAGAGTTAAAAGATTCATATGATAAAGTTTATTCTAAGGGTTTAGAATTAACTAAGATTAGAAAAGAGATAGCTAAATCTATCAAGAATGAACTAGAAAAGAATATGAAAGATTTATCTTTAACTGCGGTATTTGAAGTATCATTTAAAGACGTAGTTAAAGAGGATGATTATAGAGGCCTAATCTTTAAAGCTGATGGTCTTGATGAAGTTGATTTCTTAATTGAAACAAATATCGGTGAAGGACTTAAAACTTTATCTAAAACTATCTCTGGTGGTGAATCATCAAGAATTATGTTAAGTATTAAGGCATTATTCATTAAGAGTCAGAAAATTGAGACTGTAATATTTGATGAAATAGACACAGGTATTAGTGGAAAAGTCGCAAGAGATGTAGCTAAAAAGATTTATGAAATATCGCTAAATACTCAAGTAATCTCTATTACACACCTCCCTCAAGTCGCATCACTATCTAAGAACCATATTAAAATTAGTAAAGATGTTAAAGGTGGCAGAACTTACACAAGTATTAAGGAATTAAATTTAGATGAAAAGATCTATGAAGTTGCGCTTATGATTTCAGGTGGTAAGGTAACTGAAAGCCAACTTGAATACGCTAAAGAAATGATTTTGAATAAAGAGTAATATTATGGAAAGACGAAAAACAAGAGTTGTTAAAGTAGGAAACAAATATATTGGTGGGGATTATCCAATCCTCATTCAATCTATGTCTACTTATCTTCCAAGTGAATATGATGAATGCTTAAAGGAAATTAAAGCTTTAGAAGATGAAGGTTGTGAACTAGTTAGAGTTGCAGTTAAAACAATTGAAGACGCTCGTATGATTAAAAAAATCAAAGAGAATGTGTCTATTCCGATTGTTGCAGACATTCACTTTGATTATTTATTAGGTATCGAAGCCATTGAAGCTGGGGTTGATGGGATTAGATTTAACCCAGGAAATATTGGCGCTGATGAAAACCTAAAGAAATTGGTCGACTCAGCAATCACTCATAATACTCCAGTAAGAATTGGGGTAAACTCAGGTTCACTTAATCCTAAATTTAAAAATACTGATATGCCTATTGTAGATAAGGCAGTTGAATCACTTAAATACTATGTATCGCTATGTGAAGAATATGGATTAACTAATATCATATTATCTATTAAGATGTCATCTACTTTAGAAACAATTGAAGCATACGAAAAAGTTAGTCAGATTTATGATTATCCATTACACCTTGGAGTGACTGAAGCTGGTATGGGTGATAATGCGATTACTAAATCTGCTATTGCCTTAGGCAATCTTCTTCTTTCAGGAATTGGGGATACTATCAGAGTGTCTATTACTGGAAATCCTTTAAGAGAGGTTACTGCAGCAAAAGATATCTTAAGAGCTTTAAACTTACATAACTCTGCGGATTTAATTAGTTGTCCTACATGTGGGAGAACTGAAATTGATTTAGAACATTACGCATCTTTAGTTAATGAAAGAATTAAACATATTAAGAAAAACATTAAAGTCGCAGTAATGGGATGTATCGTGAATGGACCTGGAGAAGCTAGAGAAGCTGATCTTGGAGTCGCATTCGTTAGTGGACAAGGAGTTTTATTTAAAAAAGGAAAAACAGTCTTTAGAGGAACCATTGATGAAGCAATAGATGAACTATCTAAAGAATTAAAAGAATATGAATAAAAGACAATGGAGCGAATTCATTGTCTTTTTCTTTATTGTTTTATTATTTTAATGTCGTTAAAATTAATATCTAAAATAACATTATTTTCATCAGTATTATTAATGTAATACACTTCAAGATATTCACTGGTTATAGATACGTTTGAGATAATTAGTTTATTCCCTTTATAACTAGATTCTAAAACTATCTTGTTTGATTCATATTTATCTATATTGATTACTTGAGATATATGAGAATCATTAGTACACTTAATATAAATATAATCACCTATATACTCACCAATATGACACGATCTCCCGATTACTACTGGCTTTGAAGAAATTAATGTATTTATATATGTACATTTACAATAAAAATATGATTGAGCAGTGGTATCTATATTTATTGTTGAATTTGCATTACCCGCTACATCACCAAAAATAGATGTGCTAGTACCTAATAAATTAAGAGTAGCGTTACTTATGTATAAAACACCAATGCCAGTAATTGTTGCATCATAGAATGTAACATTTTTATTTATTATCAAAGCATCATACAAATACACACGTAACGAATGAGTTCCAGTTGATTTAAAGGTTAGTGTTTGATATGAAGTATTTATTTCAGATAGATATAATGAGCGATTCTTATCATTTTGAACATCAATTTCATAATTTTTATTATTAAATAAACTCATTATATAGTCCATACTATGAGACACAGCTATTACCTGTCCATCTTCTTTTAGTGTTAATAGATTGTCAGATAAATCTGTCTTTGCCATATTATGAAGCGGATACATTGTAGTGTCGTATTCACCCTTCTTATCATATAAACCTTGCATTAGTTGGAAATATGTTTTTTCTGAATAACCAGTTAATTCATTAGTTAAGTCAAAAACATAATTATATCCATCAATATTTACAATATTCCAAGCATGATTTTCGCCCCAAGCTTCTTTAGAGTCAACTTTATACCTATTAAGCATAAATTTTAGAGTTTCACAATATGTTTCACAAACACCTGCTCCTCTTTCAAAGAAACCCACCATATTATGCGCCCATCTTTCTTGAGATGGCTCAAAGTTTTCATCACGAGCATATGTCATATTGGAAATAATATAATTAGAAACAGCCATAACCTTATCATAAGTGGTTGTGCACTTATTAACTATTTCATCAACTTCTAATAGTTTATTTTCAATTAAACTATTTATTCTATTTCTATCTTTAGCTTTTAAATAATCTTTAGATATTTCAAATTTAACATATTCCTTAACTGAATTATGTACAGTTGTGAGAAAATAAAACTCTGGATTATCTTTTTCAAATACTACGAACACCTGTGTAAGTTCATCAAGTGAAAGTGTGGAATCTTTTGTATATATTTTATATAGTGTTCCATAATCGCTTCCAACTCCTCTTATGAGATTTTTATTTTTGTGTTCAAAGTCTTTGGCTACATGATAGAGTTCTATATATAATTCCTCTTGAGCTTTATTGGTTTCTTTAAAGTAATTATACCCATAGTTATTAACGTAATCTTCTGAATCACTATATAGAGCGCCATTATAATGATATTTAGAAAAAGCATTCCAAATATAGACAGATCCCGCGCCTAAAGCAGCACCCAAAACAATTAGTAGTGCGAATAATAATATGTGCTTTAGGATTTTGCGTGCTGTTTTATTTAAACTCATCTAATTATTTCCTTTATTATGTTGTTGGATGAACAAAGTTTAATGTCAAAGTATAGAATATCTCGTTATTACTATATAATACGATTTTAATTCCTTCATCTTGTGCTTGTGCGGTATATTCAAAAGGATTATTTACTTTCCATGAGTCATAAGCATTGTTTGTATATTTATAACGAATAACTATATTAGAATATTCTTCTTTTACTTTAAACTTTATTGTTTGGCCTTCATTGACAGAAGCACTTGTTGCGCCAAATTGGCTATCCATTAAATCACCAACCTTAGTATCATCATCATATATTGCAGCATATTCTAAGAAATCTCTATCTACATTAAATTCATGACTCGCAATAGTGCGACTATTATATTTAATTGTGATATAACATTTAGTAAATTGACTATATTGTTCTTTATAATAGAATGGAGTTGCGATTAATGTACTAATCTTATTATTTCCCTCGCTAGTAGCAATATATGCTCTATTATCAGTATCATTGAAAGAATATTGAACAATACATCCTGTAGAACCATTCACTCCAATATCTAATTTATCAAATATATGGAATGTAGTTGTTGATTTAAGGTCATCAGTAGATAAAGATTGTCCTGAAACATTGAAATAACTAAATGGAGTAGTTTCCACAGCAATAACTTTCTTTTCAGGCAAAATGTAGTTCTTTGATTCTGCTAATACATAAACTCCACCATCACCATCAAGTTCTGGATCTAAAATTCTAAATGATACTTCTTCTGTCTTTTCTCTAATTTCAACTTCCATTGTTGTAGTTGTAGTTTTGCTATACGGATTAAAGTATCCATAGTCTGTCCAGATTAGTTTTTGAACAGTTGGCCACTCAGCAATTTCTGAAGTTTCAGATAATTCTTTCTTTGTAACAACAAATTCAAGCATTCTACTAAATTCACCATAGACTTTATATGCACCATTCATTCCTTCATATGCGGCAAAGTTTTGTGTTTCGTCCATATAATATACGACGTGTACATAGTAGTGGCCTGCATCAGTCACTGTTAGTGATGTTTTATAATCAGCATAATAATTATCACCAGAATATTCTAGTTTATAGTCCACTCCTTCAACAAGAGTATATTCTTCAGAGTCAAGTATAGTTTTAATAGTTACTTTTGGTGCATATGGACTGCCACTATATGTGTAGTAATAATAATCAGTTAAACCATAACCATAATCTAAATTCTTTGTGCCTTCAAAAGATTCAAGAGTACTAGTTGAATATTCTTCTTGGCAAGTTCCTAATACTTTAGGATTAATTTTGATTAAGTCAGCAAATGAATCAGCACCACTTAAATAATAGTTTCCTTTATATTCATCTTTAATATCGAAATTGGCAGATACATATTGGCCTAAACGAGACATATATGTATTTGCATTCTTAAGTTCAGTAACTTCTTTATTATCTGCATCATAATAAGTTACTTCAACCTGTTCTGGAAGAGCTTTATTTAACGCAAGTAAATAATCTTTTTGATCTTTTCCATTATATGTTGTTTCTGGATGAGCATAATAATATTCATCTAATTCAAATTTAATCTCAACAGGATGTATATAGAATCGTCCTGTAACCATTCCACAATAATTGCCCCTACCAGTAATAACATATGATGCATAATCAGAAGTTGAGGCATTTATATTATTAGAATATTCAATTGTATAGTCTTTACCTAATTCAAGTTCTATTTTAATTGGATTTCCATCTTTATCAAATTCAGTTCTAAATACTATCTTAATATGTTTTTCAGTTGAATCATATTCATAAAAGTCTTCTGTTTCAACGCTAACATTTCTTACATCAAACGGAAGAATGTCATATCTTACAATTATAGCTCCGCCATAATTGCCTTCTGCGGTGATAGTATATTGACCCTTTGTATCAGTAGTTGATGCTTTAAGATTATCTATGTCAGCACCTTCATTCATTTCAACTGAATATGTTATATCACCCATTACTACTTTAATTGCGTCTTCAAAATCACTAACTTTAAATTTATGTCCAGTATATTCGACCTCTTTTGGAAGAGAAACACTTAGATTTAGAGTAGTTATATCAAATTTATTTACAGAAAGAGTAAATACTTTGTCTTCTACTGCTTGATATCCAGGAAGAACTATGATATGTGCAGTAACAGTATAACTTCCAACATTATTGATTGGACCTTCAACTGTTTGATTCTCACTTTTATATGAATATTCAATTCTATCAACGCCTTCAATTGGATTTGAAAATAAGTTAATAGTTTCTGCATCTTCTCTAAAGTCTCTATTTGGTGAGTATATTACTTCTTTATCAGTTAATACTACATCACCAATCTGAATTGGTGTAATGGAGAATGTTAATGTAGTTGTACCTGTATATATTCCTCTAAATTGAATATTAACAACACCTGAGTTTTCTCCAACTTCATTATTAGCTCCATAATTTAGAATAATATAATCTTCTTCTTTAACTAATAAAGTATTCTTATAAGACAAAGTAAAGTCTGGTTCTACTGAACCATTTGGATTATAAGGATATGAAGCATTAAGTGAAGATGTAATATCACTATCTTTTACATTTATAGGTGATATACAAAAATTAATAAAGTTTGTATAACCTTTATATGCAAAGTCGATTCTATAATCACCTGGCATTAAGTTTCCAGTTTGAGCTACATCACCTGAACCAGTTAATTTATATATAACAAAAGAGAAACCATCAGTTACATCCTTAGTAGATCCATCATCAAATTCTTCAACTAACTTAAAGTCTGAAGCGTTAAATGTGATTCCTTCATTATAAGGAATGTTTGTGTCTCCAGTATTAAATGCATAATCACTTTTAATATATTGCACTGAAACATTAATTAAATTAGGCTCTCTTTTAGTTGTGGTAGTTGTTTTATCTTTACAAGCTCCTAAAAATAACAATGAAACAAGCATAGAAACAAATAAAAACACTATTGTTTTACTTCTTTTCATTTCTTTTCTCCTATATATTTATGAATATTTCTAACTCAACTAATTATAACATAAAAAATAAAAAGGCCTATAAGGCCTCTTTATTATTTTATTATTATTGGTTTTGAAGGACTGTAGTATATGCGTCCTTGATAATTTGAATAATAATATCTTTATTTAAGATACTAATATCATCAATCTTGAACCAAATCTTATGGTTTTCATATTTATCCTTACCTACTAGTGGGTATTGGATAATAAGTCTAATAGCTTTATCAAGTTCAAGTCTGAATGAAATAGATTTCTTAGAATTAGTTAAAGTTAAGAACTTTTGTTTATTAACGAAGTATTCATTGAATCCTTCTCTTCTAACCATTGAGCAGTTTCTGAATTCAAAATCAGTACCAAATACTTCATTAAGATCACTCTTTTCATAAACTACTTGTCTGATGATTGTCTTTTCTTCAACTTCAGTAACGAGTTCTTCTTCAGGTTTTGGAATTACGAATAATTCTTCATCTTCTTGAGGTTGTTCCTCAATGTTTGGTCTAAATTCTTCAACTGGCTTATTAGTTTCTTCTACTGGCTTATAATCTCTTCTTGGTTCAACTTTTTTCTTTCCCTTAGAACGAGCTTGAGCATTTCTATCAATAGACATATCAACGATACCGATAACGATAAAGATGATTAATGCAAGGCCTGCTACCATGTAAGGTACATATGCTAAGAAGTTACCTGTAAAGATTTGAGATTGGAATCCAAGTAATTGTTGTGTTGTTCCACCAAATCCGAATAATTCAAAGAATGTGAATACATGTCCACCATTTGCTACATATTGAGCATATGTTTGAACTTCACCACCAACACGGAACATAGATACATAATCGAATAAACCCTTCATTGATAAGAAACTTACAAGAGCGATGAATACGAATTCAAGGAATCTTACAAATGTATTCTTATATTGAAGTCTTCTTCTGAAGAATGTGAATGAAACTAATGTTAAGAGTAATGCAACATAGAATGCAACAGCAACAATTAAGTTAGCAGCGTTACCATCTAAGATCTTAGCATTAATCCATGCACCAACTCCACCAAGGTTTAGAAGTCCATAGTAATCCCATTGATTGAAATGCATTGAAACATTATATGGAGCAAAGAAAGTTACAAAGATACCAAGAATAGCTGAATAGATACCAACATAAGCAATTGGGTTAATTGCAGCATTCATTAAAGCAAGAGTAGTTTCTTTCTTATGTGCCCAATAATCAATCATAGAAATAATAAAGAATAATAATGCAATTGCAGCAAGTCCAATTGGAATGATTGCAAGTTGTGTATATTCAAAATTATTAAAGAACAAAGCTAATCCGTTCCATACCTTATCAAAGAATGTATATGATTCTACTGGATGTTTAACTAAAGATCCAAAGAATTGTGACATTAAAGGGAAAGGTAAGATGATGAAAGTAGCTATGATAAACGAAAGTATATTAAATAATCTAGGTAGTACTTTTCTCATATTTTTCTCCTTATTTTTAAATTTTATTACCTAAATTATAATTACAATAATATATTATTGCAATAAAAAGTGTAAATAATGGCTTAAAATGTGTGAAATTTCTAATTTTAACAAAATAAAAACCGCTAATTTTAGCGGTTTCTACATAATTATTGAATTGAATCCTCGAAAGCAGCGAAATATGATAATATAACACCTGGAATCATAACCATTGAATGGTATTCTTTAGCGTAGAATAGAATGAATGAATTAGCTAAATCAGATGAATCAAATTTCTTTGTTTCATAGTTATAAACTAAGTAATAATCATAGTCAATAACTTGCTTCTTATTTACTTCTGCTTTATTCCATCTAGTGCTATTTTCAATTTCAGCTTCGAATAATGCTATTTCAGCGTTGCTTGTGAACTTAAGATAAATATATGCAGGTACTGTTTCCATTTCACCATCTTCATTTAATCCCTCAACTAAAAATACTTTACTATCAAATTGAGTTGGAACTAATGGTTCTACTACTTTCATATCTAAATAATATTCACTAGTTAAAGATAACTTAGGTGCTTTATTTAAATAACCACTTGCAAGGCCAAGCGCTAGAACAGCAATTAAAGATGCGATGGTACCAAGCGCACCCGCAACTATATTTTTAACTGTTTGATATTTCTTTACTTTAAAGAAGATACCAAGTGATAAACATAATACACTTAATACAAGTTGAATAATTGGTAATGTTAGATTGATATAATTAGATAAATCTAGTGGATCTTTCACAGTTAATACAGTAATAATAACGTATAAGAAGAATCCAAGGAACCATAATAATAAAGTAACAATGAATAGTGGAATCATTACAGGTTGAACCCACTTCATTTTATTTACTGGTTCATCAAAGCTTACTGGCTTAACTTCAGGCGCTTTATCTCCTCTTTCAATTTTAGATCCACAATATGGACAATATATATCAGTATCTTTTACATTGTTTCCACAATTTTGACAGAACATTTTTGCCTCCTATATTAGTATATATAATATATAAATATATATAATACCTATTTATATAAATATAAGCCACCGTGAAGTGGCTTATATTTTATTAATTATCGAAGTCCTCGAAGTTAGCGTCATCAACAGCTTCTTCTTTTTGTTTTCCTTCGTATTCGAATCTAGTATCTTTTAAGATACCAGTACCAGCAGGAATAAGACCACCAATAATTACGTTTTCCTTTAAACCTTGTAGAGTATCGATTTGACCACGGATAGCAGCTTCAGTTAATACTCTTGTAGTTTCTTGGAATGATGCAGCACTTAAGAATGAATCACTCTTTAATGCAGCTTTAGTAATACCAAGGAGTACTGGAATAGCTACAGCTGGTTTACCACCAGAGAGTAATGCTTCTTGGTTAGCTTCAGCATATTGGTTAGAAGAGATAAGTTGTCCTGGAAGTAACTTAGTGTCACCTTCAAGCTTAACATTTAATCTCTTAGTCATTTGATGAACGATAATTTCAATGTGTTTATCATTGATTGGTACACCTTCTTTTGCGTATACCTTTTGAACTTCTTTAATGATGTATTGTTGAACTGTTTCAACATTAGTGATTCTAAGTAAATCTTTTAAGTTAATAGAACCTTTAGTTAATGGTTGACCAGCAACAACAATGTCACCCTTATTAACAAGTACTTTATAACCTTGTTTTAAAGTGTATGTTCTTTCAGCAACTGCACCCTTAATAACAGCGTGTGTTTCTGTAAGTTCAACAACTTTACCAGTGATTTCAGAGATAACAGCTTCACCTTTTGGAGTTCTAGCTTCGAATAATTCTTGAACTCTTGGAAGACCTGATGTGATATCACCACCGGCTAGACCACCAGTATGGAATGTACGCATTGTAAGTTGGGTACCTGGTTCACCGATTGATTGAGATGCGATAACACCTACAGCTTCACCAACTTCAACGATATCAGATGTAGCCATATTTCTACCATAGCACTTTACGCAAATACCATTCTTAGAATTACATGTACATACAGTTCTAATACCAACTTCTTTAATTCCATGAGCTTTAAAGAGTTTAGCTTTATCTTCAGTGATATATTCACCCTTTTCAAGTAATACTTCACCAGTTTGTGGATCAGTTAATTCTTTATAAGTGAATCTACCAATTGTTCTATCTTCGAGTGATTGAATTACTTTTCCATCATCATCAAGAACTTCACTAACCATAACACCTCTATCAGTGCCACAGTCATATTCTCTTACAACTACTTCTTGTGATACGTCAACTAGACGTCTAGTTAAGTAACCAGAGTCCGCAGTCTTTAAGGCTGTATCTGTAGAACCTTTTCTTGAACCGTGAGATGAAATGAAGAATTCTCTCATTGTGATACCTTCACGGAAACAAGATGTAACTGGAGTTTCAATTGCTTGACCCTTAGTATCGTTCATAAGACCACGCATACCAGAAAGTTGTGTATAGTTAGATGCTTTACCACGGGCACCTGAGTCATACATCATGTATGTATGGTTGTCAGAGTGATTGAGTTCGAGGTCAGAAATAAGGTTCTTAGTAACTTTCTTATTTGCTTCATCCCAAACACCACCGTTACCAGTGATAGCTTCATGTCTTTGAGTTTCAGTCATTAAACCAAGTTCGAAGTCTTCGTTGATTTGGTCAACTTTAGCTTGAGCAGCTTCAACGATTTCTTTCTTACCTTTGTATACTTGAATATCAAATGCACAAACTGTAACACCTGATTTAGTACAATATTTGAAACCTAAGTCTTTCATTCTATCAAGCATCTTAGATGTTTCGCTTGATTTATATCTCTTGAATGTTTCAGAAATAATCTTTCCAAGGAAGCCTTTCTTAAATGGAACGCATACACCTTTAGAATTTAAATCTGATTTGCCTTTAGTTCTAATATCTTCATTGTATTGATCAAGTCTCTTTTGGTCGAGTTCCTTGATGAATTCTTTGATATCTTTACCCATTGGACAGAAATACTTGTCTGGAGTTTGACCAGTTAAGTTTTCAGTTGAAGGTTCATTTAAGTATGGGAATCCTTTAGAGAGGATTGTGTTGAATACAACTTTACCATATGTAGTGATAAGGAAATCATCATTATGAGAATATGGAGTCATATAAGGGAAGCTTTCAGCTTTGAAGGCAATTCTTGTGTGAAGAGTAATTTCACCAAGTTCATATGCCATTTGGGCTTCGTTAATATCTTTAAATACTCTACCTTCACCTGGTTCACCAGCCATTTCTTGTGTTAAGTAATAGTTACCAAGAACCATATCTTGTGAAGGAGTCGCAACTGGTTTACCGTCACGAGGGTTAAGGATATTATTTGAAGCAAGCATCATGATTCTAGCTTCAGCTTGAGCTTCTTCTGATAGCGGAACGTGGATAGGCATTTGGTCACCATCGAAGTCAGCGTTGAAGGCTGGACATGCGAGTGGGTGAAGTTGGATAGCCTTACCATCGATTAGGATTGGTTCAAATGCTTGAATACCAAGTCTGTGAAGAGTCGGGGCACGGTTTAAGAGTACTGGATGTTCGAGAACAACCTTTTCTAAAGATGCCCAAATCTTATCATCCTTGTTTTCAATCATTGTTTTAGCCTTTCTAATGTTTTCAGCTACGCCTCTATCAAGAAGGTCTCTGATAACGAAAGGCTTGAAGAGTGTAAGAGCCATTTCTCTTGGAACACCACATTGATGCATTCTAAGAGTTGGTCCAACGACGATAACTGAACGTCCTGAGTAGTCAACTCTCTTACCAAGGAGGTTTTGTCTGAAACGACCTTGTTTACCTCTTAATTGGTCAGATAAACCTTTCTTAGGATGTTGTCTTTCGTTTGCACTCTTTCTCTTACTCTTTGAGTTATCAATTAAATCATCAACAGCGTCTTGGAGTAATCTCTTTTCGTTGTTAACGATTAAGTCTGGAGTATTCTTTTTCTTATAATCTTTAAGACGATTATTTCTGTTGATAATCTTTCTATAAAGATCATTTAAACCAGTTGTAGCGAATCTACCACCATCAAGTTGAACCATAGGTCTTAGATCTGGTGGAATAACTGGGAGTACATCAAGTACCATTGATGTAGGTCTGTTATCAGAGTTCTTTAAGTCTTCAACAACTTCAAGTCTCTTAATAACTTTTTCTCTCTTTTGTTTAGAAGAACTCTTTAATTCTTTTCTTAATTCAAGAACTTCCTTTTCAAGGTCAAGCTTCTTAAGCATATACTTAACAGCCTCAGCTCCTTTAAGTGCAGTAAATGAGTTACCCCATTTAGAAATAGCTTGATAAAGTTCAAATTCTTGGAGTAATTGTTTATAACCAAGATCAGTTTCACCTGGTTCAACAACAATATATGATGCATATCTTACAACTGATTCAAGATCAGATGTCTTCATATCAAGAAGTAATGCAAGTTTAGAAGGAGTACTCTTTAAATACCAACTGTGAACTACTGGAGCTGCGAGTTTGATATGACCCATTCTTTCTCTTCTTACTCTTGATTCAGTGATTTCTACACCACAAATAGGACATTTCTTATTTTCATATGTAACGTTCTTTTTGCTTCTTTGAGCACATGCGCATTGATAGTCTTTAGTTGGACCAAAGATTTCTTCTGCGAATAAACCGCCACGTTCAGGTTTTAATGTTCTATAGTTGATTGTTTCTGCATTAATAACTTCTCCAGAAGACCACTTTTCAATTTCTTCAGGGTTAGCAAGTCTGATTTTTAAATATGAATATTTTTGACTCATTTTTTAACCTCCTAGACATGGTTTTTCTTGATGAAGTTATCTGTTTCTTCATCTACTAATGATTTATCAACTACGTTCTCACCAGTCTTCGCATCTTTAAGTTCTACGAAGATACCGAGAGATCTAAGTTCTCTTGTTAATACTCTGAATGATTCAGGTAGGTTAGGTTCAGGAATTTCTTTGCCTTCAGTGATAGCTCTATAAACTTTATTACGTCCTAAGATATCATCTGATTTGATAGTGAGCATTTCTTGGAGAGTGTATGCAGCACCATATGCTTCAAGAGCCCAAACTTCCATTTCACCAAATCTTTGTCCACCGTTTTGTGCTTTACCACCAATAGGTTGTTGAGTAACTAATACATACGGACCAACAGATCTAGCATGAAGTTTATCATCAACCATGTGGTCAAGTTTGATCATGTACATAACACCAACTGTGATTCTGTTATCGAACTTATCACCAGTTCTACCATCATATACTTCAACTTTTCCATCAGGTGACATACCTGCTTCAGCCATCATAGCTTCTAAGTCTTCATCACGGCAGCAGTCAAAGACTTCTGTTGCAGCTAGTACACCAAGCTTTCTACAAGCCATACCTAGATGAACTTCAAGAACCTGACCGATGTTCATACGAGATGGAACACCTTGTGGGTTTAAAAGAATATCTAGTGGTGTACCATCAGCGAGGAATGGCATATCCTCTTGTGGTAGGATGTTTGAAATAACACCTTTGTTACCGTGACGTCCTGACATCTTATCACCGACACGAATCTTTCTCTTTTGTACGATATATACTCTTACAACTTCATTTACACCAGAGATTAATTCTTTATCATTTTCTCTAGTGAAATGTCTTACTGCTTGAACGATACCTTCTCCACCATGTGGAACTTTAAGTGATGTATCACGTACATCTCTTGATTTAGCACCGAAGATAGCAAGTAATAATCTTTCTTCACCAGTTGGGTCAGATACACCCTTAGGTGTAATCTTACCTACTAAGATATCGCCTTCTTTTACAAGTGAGCCTGGGATAACAATTCCATCAGCGTCAAGTTGACGTTTGATAGCATCACCTGCGTTAGGGATTTCTCTTGTGATTTCTTCTTTACCAAGTTTAGTATCTCTAGCTTGGATTTCATATCTTTCAATATGGATAGATGTATAAACATCGTTCTTAACTAAGTTTTCGTTCATAACTACAGCGTCCTCGTAGTTATAACCTTCCCAAGTCATGAATCCGATTAAAACGTTTCTACCTAAAGCGAGTTCGCCTTGATCCATAGATGGACCATCTGCGAGGATATCACCTTTAGCAACTTTTTCACCGATTTCAACGATTGGTGTTTGGTTAACACAAGTACCTTGGTTAGAACGGATGAATTTATTGAGTTTATAAACTTTTAATTCACCATCTTTGTCTTGTCTTACTTTAACTTCAAGACCATCAACGTATTCAACGATACCATCATCTTCACAGATACATGCAACACCTGAATCGTGTGCAGCTCTGTATTCGATACCAGTTCCTACGAATGGAGCTTGAGGCTTAAGTAGTGGAATTGATTGACGTTGCATGTTAGAACCCATAAGTGTTCTGTTAGCGTCATCGTGTTCAAGGAATGGAATACAAGATGCTGATACAGACATAATTTGTTTTGGTGAAACATCCATGAAGTCTATCATTTCTTTTGGATAGAGGGCTGTTTCTTGGTCATGTCTAGCATAGATTCTGTCATGCTTGAATGAACAATCGTCATTTAATTCAGTATTTGCTTCTGCAATATAGTGTTCAGCTTCTTCATCAGCTGTCATATAGATATGTTCATCAGTAACGATACCATTAACAACTTTATAGTATGGAGTCATGATGAAACCATATTTATTAACCTTAGCGTATGTAGCAAGAGAAGTAATAAGACCGATGTTTTGTCCTTCAGGTGTTTCGATAGGACAAATTCTACCATAGTGAGTAGGGTGTACGTCTCTGACTTCGATACCAGCTCTATCTCTAGTGATTCCGCCTGGACCTAAAGCTGACATTCTTCTCTTGTGAGTGATTTCATCTAGTGGGTTAGTTTGAGCCATAAATTGTGATAATTGACTTGAACCAAAGAAATCCTTAATAGCTGATTGGAGAGGTTTGATGTTTATTAAGTTTTGAGCTGTCATATCGTTAGGATCTTTAGTAGTCATCTTTTCAAGGATGCTCTTTTCAAGCTTAGCAAGACCAACTCTGATTTGGTTAGATAATAATTCACCAGTTAAACGGAGTCTTCTGTTAGCTAAGTTATCAACGTCGTCATAATTACCAACGTGATCAAAGAGGTTTAACCAATAAGATGTAGCAGCAATCATATCAGATGTTGTGATATATTGTCTTTCTTCTTCAAAATATGAACCAACAATTTTAACAGTATTTACTGGGTTAGCAGCTGTATATACTTGGATTTCTTCAACGATGATTGGTAAATTGAGATCGTCTGTTAAAGCATTTTCAAGTTTTAAAGTTCTTCTGAAGTCACTTCTATTGTCTCTTAAGATCTTAGCAATGTCCTTATCTACATAAGTACCTTTAGCGAGTACCATTTCTTCTTGATCATGGTATTCATCATGTTTAGCTGTGATTACATAATCTTTAGCTAAGTAGTTACCAATAGCTCTTTCAACGAAGTCGAGTTTCTTATTGAATTTATAACGACCAACTTCCATGAGGTCGTATCTTCTATGATCCATTAAATGAGATTGAAGATAGTTCTTAACACCTTCAACTGGGATGTCATCACCTTTAACCTTCATGTAAAGGTTCTTCATAGCTTCTTCATAATCTTTAGATGGGTCTTTTTCAAGAGTCTTAACTAAAAGGTCTGTTGCACCGAATAATTCTTTCATCATATCATGTGTTTCAATACCAATTGATTTTAAGAATTCTGGTAAATAAATCTTTTTAGATCTATCAACTTTTGCATATAAGATATCCTTTGAACCTGTTTCAAATTCAATCCAAGCACCTCTTGTAGGGATTACTTGACCAATGATAGTTGACTTACCAAGTTTACTATCAACTTCTTCTTTGAATAAAACACCAGAAGATCTAATGATTTGGTTAACTACAACTCTTTCTGCACCATTGATGATAAATGTACCTGTTGGAGTCATCCAAGGGAAATCTGCCATAAATACATTTTTGTTTTCTTTTACTTCACCAGTTTCAGAAATGTGTAATTGAACTTCGCATCTTAAAGACTTAGTGTAAGATGTTTCTCTTTCTTTACACTCAAGAATTGAATATTTAGGTTCATCAAAGTGATAACCATTAAAATAGAGTTCAATTCTCTTCTCTTGGTTAGGTCCATATAAATGAGTAACCGGAGAGATGTCTTCAAACAATTCTTTTAAGCCAACTTCTGTGAATTCTTTGAAAGAATCAAGTTGGTTCTCGATTAGATTAGGGAGTTCAAGAATGTGTTTTGCTTGACGGAAATTTCTTCTTACGTGTTTCTTTCCATATTTTACTAAACTGTACAACGTGTCTACCTCTCTTATTTATACTGATAAAACGCCTATATTAATTAATTAATAATTAATAAAGCGCACATTTTACCGCAATTTATAAATATATACCCTTTTTGTCAAATAGTCAACTACTTTTTTATATAAATATTTATTTATATTAAAATATTAATAATTATAGAGTATTAAAATTGGTATAAATATACCTATAAATTTATTATTAAAATGATCTATTTTTACTATGATTTTTGACGAATTTATGCAATAAAAAATGCCCAATTTGGGCATTCTTTATATAACTAACGTTTGCTGAATTGAGGAGCACGTCTAGCTTTCTTAAGACCAGGTTTCTTTCTTTCAACAGCTCTAGGGTCACGAGTTAAGAATCCAAGAGGTTTAAGAACTTTTCTATACTCAGGGTTAACCTTGAGTAAAGCTCTTGCGATACCTAAACGGATTGCACCTGCTTGACCTGTGATTCCGCCGCCATCAACTGATGCAATAACATCAAGTGTAGTAGCAGTTTCAGTAGCAACCATTGGTTGAAGAACGTCTAATCTAGAAAGTCCGTTAGGGATGTATTCTTCGAATTCACGTCCGTTAATTGTTATAACACCTGTACCAGGAACAAGAATAACTCTTGCTACAGAACTTTTTCTTCTACCAGTTCCTGTAAAATCCTTCTTTGCTATCTTAGCCATAATTCCTCCTACTTAACCTCATAAACAACAGGCTTTTGTGCCTTTTGTTCATAATCGCTTCCAGCATATACAAATAACTTTCTATATACTTGAGCTCCTAAATGATTGTGAGGAAGCATACCTTTAACAGCTCTTTCTAAAGCTTCAGTTGGCTTCTTTTCAAGAACAGTCTTAAGGTTTCTTACTCTTAATCCTCCTGGATATCCAGAGTGATTGTAGTAGAGTTTGTCGTCCATCTTGTTGCCAGTAACGTGGATTTTTTCGGCATTGATTACAACAACATAATCTCCACAGTCTACATGAGGTGTGAAAGTTGGTTTATTCTTACCTCTAAGTAAGTTAGCGATTTCGGTAGCAAGTCTACCAAGTGTTTTGCCAGTAGCGTCAATAAGATACCATTGTCTATTAACTTCGGCTGGTTTTTGCATATAAGTACTCATTTTTCTAATTATCTCCTTATTATTTTATTTTTAAAATAAGGGCTTTTGTGGGTTAATTAAAAATGTACCGGAAATATAATAACACTATTGAATATACTAGTCAAATAAAAATTATAATTTTTGTCAAAGAAAAAGGTTAGGCGTACACCTAACCCATATATTTCTTATTTTGTTAACTCTAAGAATTCTTCAATATGACCTTTACAGATGTCTAATGATTTTCTCCAGAAGTTAATATCTTCAACATCGATGTTTGCTTGAAGAACACATTCTCTAATAGGCATTTGACCTGCATTAATTAATACTTTCTTATAAAGTGGGAAGAATTCTTCTGCTCCTTTTTCTTTATAAAGATTATATAGACCGTATGCAAATAATTGACCAAATGCATAAGGGAAATTATAGAATGAAAGACCAGTACTATAATAATGACCTTTACAACACCACATATAAGGATGTAAGAATTCAGGATCAAGTCCATCACCATAACTTCTAAGTTGTGCATCTTTCATTAATTCTTTTAATTCTTCAGGAGTTAATGCAGCTTCATCACTCTTTTCAAATACAGATGTTTCAAAATAGTATCTAGACATAATGTCAACGATTACTTGGTTATCATCCGAAATCATAGCTTCAAGAATATTAATCTTTTCATTCTTATCTTTAGAATTTAAGATTGCATAGTCTTTAATATATGTTTCATTAAATGTTGATGCAGTCTCTGCAAGTTGCATTGGATAATCGCTACAGATTTCTGGATAAGGCCACATAAGTTCATCATGGAAACCATGTCCAAGTTCATGAGCAAGTGTACAAACTGAATTAAATGAACCATCAAAGTTAGCTAAGATTCTTGGTTCTTTAATTTTGAATACACCACTGCAGAATGCACCACCTACTTTACCTTTTTTAGGCATATAGTCAATGGCGTTATTATCCATTGTCTTCTTCATGAATTTCCCTATTTCTGGGTAAAATTCAGTAAATGCTTTAACGAGATAACCATTGGCTTCTTCTACACTAAACTTAGTATCATTCTTACCCATTGGAGCAAATAAATCATAGAATGGAAGACCATTTTTATGACCTAAGAGTTCTCCTTTTCTCTTAAGATAAGCTCTGAAATATGGATAGTATTCTTCAATAGCTCCTACTAGAGCATCAAGAGTCTTTTTAGTCATTCCTGATTGTTTTAAAGTTCTATCAAGAGGTGATTCATAGCCTCTTTCAAGTGCCATAGTAGTAGTTTCTTGTTTAATAGATGAAAGGGAAGCCGCAATAGATTTTTCAATCTTTCTATAAGATTTTATTTCTGCTTCATAAGCTTCTTTTCTTACTTTTTCATCTGCTGAATAAGCTAAGTTTCTAACCTCAGGCAAAGATATAACTTCACCATTATAATCAACTTCAAGTGTAGAAGTTAATGTATCAAATAATCTTTCCCAAGCACTTGATGATGATCTACTTAATTTAGATAATAAAATTTCAGTTTCATCACTTAAAGCTCTCTTAGCTTCATCTACTAACTTAGATACATAGTAAGGGAACTTCTTAAATTCTTCATCGCTCTTAGCTAATTCTTCAAAATTATCAAAGTTTTTAATATATTTAGTAAACTTAACTTCTACTGGTGAAACTCTTGGATATACATTTTCAAGTGCACCCATAGCTTTTAAAGCTTCTAAGTCTTCAGTATTCACAGAAAGACGAAGACTTAAGTAGTTTCCGATTCCGCCTAACAACTTAAAGAGTTCTTGTTCCTTAATGAAGAAGCCTCTTGCGAGTGCCATATCATTAGGTTTATCAAATGAATACTTATCTAATTCATCAATTAATGTGTCAATCTTTTTTAAATCACTTTTAAATTCGGGTGATTCAATTCCGTTATAAATCTTGTTTAAATCCCAATCGTACATCTTATTCTCCTTTTTCTTTATTATATTCATCAATTGCTTCACTCACAGTAAATCCTAGTGAAGCTAAATCAATATCTGTGTCTTTTGTGATTAATATTCTCTTTGTATTTAATGATGCTTCTTCGATTAATTGATCAAAGTTACCTTTAGATTCTTGATACTCAGCTTCTTTAATTCTTGGTTTAGTAGCTGGGTTTTTAGGAATATAAACTGTACAGCAATCTTCAAATGGTCTAATAGAAATATCATAGGTATTAATCTTTCTTGAAATTTCTAAGATATCTCTTTTATCAGTAGTTAAAAGTGGTCTTAAAATTGGAAGATTAGTTACTGCATTAATTGTATGCATAGACTCAATTGTTTGTGATGCAACTTGGCCTAAAGATTCACCATTCGCAATAGCCGGAATTTTCCTATAAATAGCGATTCTTGTGGCTATTCTATACATACATCTTCTCATAATAGTTACTAAATATGATTCATCTACTTTAGATAAAATTTCTTCATGAACTTTAGTAAATGGAACCATATTTAAATAGATCTTTGAACCTCTTGTATATCTACAAATTCTCTTAGCTAAATCAATTACTTTTTGTGCTGATTCAATAGATGTGAGTGGTGTAGATTCATAGTGAATAAGTTCAACTGTCATACCTTGTTTAATTAAACTAAATGCCGCAACAGGTGAATCAATTCCTCCACTCATCATGAGTAAACACTTTCCTCCAGTACCTGTAGGATATCCACCCATAGCTTTAATATTATTAGTTAATACATATGCACCATCTTCTCTTATTTCAATATGAATAGTTAAATCCGGATGATGCATTTCAGCTTTACAGTTTTCTCTATTCTTAAAAATATGAGCAGCGACCAAATGCATTATTTCAAATGAATCATATTCAAAGTTCTTATTAGTTCTTCTAGCCTCAATCTTAAATGATTCGCCTTCTTTATGATTCTTGTCGTAACATTCTAGTGCAAGCTTATAGATTTCATCCATATCAAGTGCACATTTAGTATAAATACTATATGAGTTGATACCTGATACAAGATTTAATCTTTCAATTACATCTTCTAATTTTTCATTTTTAGTATCGATATATCCTCTTTCACCAAAATATCTAAAATCAACATCTAATCCTTCTAGTTTTTCAAGAACTAATGAATTAGCCATCTTAATAAAATATTTCTTATTTTTACCTTTTAAATTTAGATCTCCATATCTAACAATTAATTGTGTTCCCATAATTACCTCAATATTTCTTTAAATATTGTAGCATAAAAAAGACTCTAAGGCACTAAACCTTAGAGTCAATTAATTATATAGTTATTAAACTTCTAGTGCACCAGTATCAATTATTCTTCCGCTTTCACGGCTAAATAATGAGATACCATCGCCTTCAAACTTGATATTTACAGTTTGACCGATCTTATAAGTGATTCCACCAAATACTACACCAGTAAGAATAAAGTTTCCAATACGGAGACGGAGTGTAGTTTCCATACCTGTAGGCATGGCACTATATACTTCAGCCTCAATACCACCTTTACTTACTACCTTGATAGCTTCAGGTCTAATACCTAATACATAGTCATCAAGTGTAGCTTCAGGCGATGCATCTTTATCTTCATCAACTCTTGCGATATGATAGTTGAATTTAACGTCTTTATTTCCTTTTTCAACGTGTTTCTTATCTTTAGAAGCCTCTTCAGCTTCCTCAGCTTTAGCGTTCATTAAAGAAGATTCTTCTTCTCTGAACTTCTTAATATCAGTCTTATTTGCGAATTTAAATTTTGCTTTAAGTCCACTGAAGACACTAAAGTCCATAGAGCCGTCTTCAGCTTGTACTCCATGCGCATCAACAAAGTTGATAGATGGGCTACCTACGAAGTCTGCGACAAATAGATTGTTAGGTCTATTATATACATCTAGTGGTGCATCATATTGTTGGAGTACACCATTATCAATTAAACAGATTCTTGTAGCGAGTGTCATAGCTTCCATTTGGTCATGTGTAACATAAACAAATGTACATCCAGTATCTAAATGAAGACGTTGAAGTTCAGCTCTCATTTCAAGTCTGAGTTTAGCATCAAGGTTAGATAGAGGTTCATCCATAAAGATTACTTGTGGTTGTGGAGCTAAAGTTCTTGCGATAGCAACTCTTTGTTGTTGTCCACCTGATAATTCAGATGGATATCTATCCATAAACATTTCAATCTTTACGATGTGAGATACTCTTTGTACAATTTCATCTATTTCTTCTTTAGTATATTTCTTACTGTTCTTAAGACCAAATGAAATGTTTTGATACACTGTCATGTTTGGCCATAAGGCATAGTTTTGGAATAAGAAACCTACGTGTCGTTTATTTGCTGGAATATTGATTCCCTTTTCACTATCAAATACTACTTGATCTCCAATTTCAATTCTTCCTGATGTAGGTGTTTCAAGACCCGCAATCATTCTTAATGTTGTAGTTTTACCACAACCAGAAGGTCCAAGTAGTGTAACAAATGATTGGTCATCAATAACGAGATTTAAATGATCAACTGCATAGAAGTTTCCCCAACGTTTTGTTACATCGGTTAATACAATTTTAGGCATGATTTTATCCTCCAATTCCCTTATCAAGGCTTGCGCCTGTGATCTTATTGATAAGGCCATTACATATAAGAATAGTTACAATTAAAATTAAGTTAATACCACTTGAGAATGCATAAAGTCCCATTTCATCAAAGTAGTCTAGTGTAGTAGATAGAATGAATCCTTGAACGCATAATAACATGAATAATGATAATTCTCTTAAGCATGTCATAAATGGTAGTAAGTATCCACTTATAATTGATGATTTTTGAATAGGAACTATAATTCTTGTCATTCTCTTATGCCACGGAATATCTTGAATTATAGCGGCTTCTTCGATTTCGCCAGATAATTGAAGCATTGAGTTAAGTGAGCTTCTACTTGCGAATGGAATATACTTAACAGTACCTACTAAAATAATTAAGAAATAAGTATTATAGAGGTTAAAGTATTTATTTGAGAATAATACGAAGTACGCAATACCAACCGCAATAGATGGCATTAAGTATGGAAGGAATGCAACACTATTTACATATCCAGCTAGTCTAGATCTTCTATTCTTTGATACGGCATAACCAATGAGTGTACCAAGTGTACCAGCAGTTAATGCACAAGCAACAGATACAAGCATTGTACCGCCAAATCCTTTCCAAATAGTTGAATTGAATAGCATACCTTTTTGTCCATACATTCCGTTTTCCGTAACGTTTTCACTTGTAATCCACCACTTCGCAGTTAAATCTTTAAAGTCCCAAGTTCTAAGGAAACTATAGTCTCCTGGGTTTGGAAGAAATGTTTCAAATGCAAATGAAATGATTGGATAAATACTAGTAAAGAATGTAAGTATTATAAATAGTATACCTATTATATATTTGCCTGCTTTACCAAGATTAATTACTGAAGTTTGACCTGATTTACCAGTTACTGTAGTATAACTCTTTCTACTCTTTAAGCTTCTTTGGTTGAAGTACATAATGAGTACACCAAGAAGCATCATTATTACCGCAAGTATTGAAGCTTCACCTGCGTAGTTAGCGTTCATCTCCAAATACTTAGTAGATAATGTTGTGAGTCTTAAGAAGTGAGGAACTGGATAACTTCCCATTGAAGAACCAAATACTAAAAGTATTGTAGATAAAATTGCTGGTCTAACTAGTGGGAGTGTAACGTGAGTCATAATCTTCCATTTAGGAGTATCTAGAATAGTTGCTGCTTCTTCTAAGTTGGCATCCATATTTCTAAATATTCCACCAATTAGAATATATGCGAATGGTGCATAGTGAAGTCCAAGAACTATAAAGCTCGGGAACAAACCTTGGCACCACCATGATGGCATTGTAATTCCAAAGAAACCAGCAAGGAGACCATTCTTTGTACCAGTAACAGCTACTGAGTCGAATAAGTTACTCCACACAGTGGCTAATGTCCATTGTGGCATGATATATGGGAAGATAAAAATTGAACTTAAGTATTTTTTACATTTTAAATTTGTTCTTGTAACAAGAAAAGCAAATATTCCACCATATAGAATCGCAAATACACACGATAATACTGAAACTAATACTGTATTTAGTAGAGGAATCCAAAGATTTGTTTTAGCTAATTTACTAGTAAATAAATCTTTATAGTTTACTAATGTAAATCCTTCTGCTTTACCAGATAAGTATTGGTCAATAGTACCAGCGTGTACTTGAACAGTATCACTTAATATGGCGATAATAGGTGCAAAGGTTGTAAAAGTACATACGATACCCATCACAACTAGGATTATATTCTGTGGCTTAGAAAAGAATGTCTTTGTCTTAGCCCAGAATAAAGCCCAACGAGAGATAGGTCTTTCTTCTGTCATTTCCATATCTTTCTCCTATAAAGTTAAAGGCGCCATAATTTGACGCCTTTATTTTAAATAAGTTGTCTTATTTATTCTTTTAAAATAAGTTAATATTAAGCAGCTTTATCGAGTGTTTCGATCCAAGCACCAACTGTGAATGCTACACTTGCGCAATATGCAGGGTCTTCAAGAACGAGCTTACCTTGGTTAACCCACCAATCATATCCTTTGTCGCCTTCTTTAGTTAAGTGTTGATACTTAGTTTCTGTTCCTGTAGCAACTACTGGGTTAGAAGAATATCCACCCATATCTTTACCCCAAGCACTGAATCCATCAACTGTACAAGTCATATAAGCGATGAATGCACAAGCTGTCCATGGGAGTGGTGAGTTATCAGTTACGAATAAGTAGTGGCAGTAGCCATATCCACCCATACCTTGATATCCGTCTTGGTATGCAGCGATCTTAACATTGCTCTTAGATGTAGTAGCTGTTTCTTCTACTGATCTGAGTTTAGAGTAAACGAGTAAACCGAATTGACCTTGAGAATCTGATTTAACGAGGTTAGAACAGATTGGTCCATCATCAGATACTGCAGTGTATGATCCAACCCAACGTTTGATCCATGCTAATGCATATTTACCATTTTCATCAAGACCGAGGTCCTTAGCTTGTTGAGCAAGTCCATCGATTTCAGCTTGTAAAGCTGTCTTAGATGCTGCTGGGAGTGCATCAAATGCGTCTTTTAAGTTCTTAGCGTATTTTGGAGCAGTTAACATATAAAGGAAGTTCTTACCAACAACTTCAGAATCAATACCCATGAATTGACCATGTTTGCCTTCTGCTACGAAGTCCCAACAGTTATTGAATGCTACTGTTGTATCAACACAGTTATACATGAATACCTTATTTAAAGTTTGGAGTGCTAAATATCCATTATATTTCTTAACGTCAATCTTGTTAGCTTCAGCCCAATCTTTTGGAATGAAAGTATCAAGAACGCCAGTTTGAACCATCTTAGTTTCAATTTGGTTACCATCTTGAATTAATGTCATTGCGAATGTTCCAACATCTTTTAATGAGTCAGCTTTTAATTGGTCAAAGATCTTGTTGTTCTTTGGTTGTTGCCATTCGAATTCAAGAGTATAAGAAGAATCAAGAGTCTTTAAATAATCGATGAATAGTGGGAGGGCACTCTTACCACGGCTTGAGTTACCAACACCATAGAATTTTTTGCCTTTAGATTCTTCAATAGCTTTTCTAGCTAATTGTTCAAGAGTCATTGTTTGAGCTTCTTCAATGATCTTTTGAGTGTTACTCTTAGATTGCTTTTTACATCCAACGAGTGCGAATGAAAGAGCAGCGAGTACTGTTAATGCTAAAATTGAAAATTTCTTCATACAAACTCTCCTTTTTGTGTTTATATTTTTTGTATTTTTAATTAGCAATAATTTTATATGAAAACGTTTTTTACATTAATAAGTATAATCCCTATTTTTCGCAATGTCAAACATTATATAATAGATTTTATTATTTAATTATATTAAATAAGTATTTTTTATTTTATTGTAAATTAATGCTTGCAATAATTGAATGTTTTTGGTATTTTATTGGATTTAATTTAATTAGATATAATAATAAAAAAGACCCTAAAACTTAAAGTCTTAGAGTCATTATTATTTTGATTAATATTAAGCTGCTTTATCTAATAATTCAATCCATGAACCAACTGTGCCTTGTACCTTCTTACAATATTCTGGGTCTTCAAGAACAAGTTTTCCTTCGTTAACCCACCAGTCAAGTCCTCTATCACCATAATGAGATTCATCGTGGTATCTTTCGTCTACTTCTCTTTCTACTATTGGATTTGAAGAATAACTTCCCATATCATCACCCCAAGAACTAAAGCCATCAGCTGTGCAAGTGATATATGCAATAAATGCACAAGCTGTCCATGGAAGTGGTGCAGAATCAGTTACAAATAGATAGTGAGAATATCCATATCCACCAAAACCTTGATAGCCATCCTTATATGCGGCTACTTGAACATTGTTTCTAGATGATGTTTCTGTTTCAACAACTGATCTGAGTTTAGAATAAACTAATAATCCAAATTGGCCAATGCTAGTATTCTTAACTAGGTCAGCTAAGATTGGTCCGTCATTTGTTGTGAGGGTTACAGAACCAACCCAACGCTTGATCCAAGCAAGTGCGTATTTTCCATTTTGGTCAAGACCAAGTAATTTGGCCTCACTTTCCATAGCGTCTATAGTTGGTTGAAGAGCGGTTTGTTTCGCAGCAGATAATTTATAAAATGCTTCTTTTAATTCTAAAGCATACTTAGGATGAGTTAACATACACAAGAAATTCTTACCTACCGTCTCATAACTAAAATCCATAAATTGACCACGTTTTCCATCAAGCACATAATCCCAACAGTTATTAAATACTATTCCTTCATCCACCGAGTTATAAATAAATACTTTATTGATTGTTTCAAGAGGTAAAAGACCATCATATTTCTTAATATCAATCTCATTGGCTTCTGCCCATTCTTTAGGTATAAATCTTTTTAAGATTCCAGTATCAACCATCTTTGATTCAATTTGGTTGCCATCTTGAATAAGGGTCATTGATATTTCACTGTTTCTTTTATTGTAATCAACAGTTAAAACATCGAATATCTTATTATTCTTTGGTTGATTCCATTCATATGTCATATCAAAAGAAGAATTTAAACTCTTTAAATAATCAACAAACATTTGAAGCGCAGTTTTACCTCTACTAGAGCTTCCTACGCATAGAAAATTTTTGCCATTGGCTTCTTCAATGGCTTTTGAAGCTAATTCTTCTAAAGTCATCTTTTGGGCTTCTTCGATTATTTTATTTACTTCACTGTTTTTCTTATTACTGCATCCAAAAAGCACAAATGAAAAACACATTAGTAGTATTAATTGAAACATTAATAGTTTTTTCATATGAGCCCCCCTTTTATATTTTGAATGCTAAAAGATAATAAATTTATTAAATTTATCATTAAACTAAAAGCATTTTTACACCTTATATTATCTTCATAAAAGAGTTTTTGTCAATCAAACTTCAATATTTGGGCTTTAGATATGTAAAAGGTGTGAATTTTTTAACACTTGCAATAATTCTATTATTGTGGTATATTAATCACGCTGTGTAATAAAAGGCAGCTGTACGATTTATTTTGTAACAAGATTGTTCCTAAGGGTTTAAAAGTAGTCTTTGCTGCTTAAGGCGAACTTATCAAAGCAATCTTTAAGAAATATAAGTACTCCTCTATTGCACAAGTAATTAATAGGAGGATCATACAATGGCAAGATACACTGGACCTGTTTGGAAGAAGTCTAGAAGATTACACTATTCAGTACTCGAAAACGAAAAAGAACTCAATAAGAGAAACTATGCACCTGGTCAACATGGCCAAGATAGAAAGAAAGATACTGAATACGGAACACAACTCGCTGAAAAGCAAAAAGTTAGATACATTTATGGTTTAACTGAAAAACAATTCCGTAAGACTTTCGCTGAAGCTAAAAAGATTAAGACAGGTAAACAAGGTGCTAACTTCTTAACTTTACTTGAATGCCGTCTTGATAACTTAGTTTATAGAGCTGGTTTCGCTAAGACTAGAAAACAAGCTAGACAACTCGTTAGTCATGGACACATCACTCTTGATGGCAAGAAAGCCGATATCCCATCAATCAGAGTTAAAGTTGGTCAAGTTATTTCAGTTAAAGAAGCTGATAAGGATTTAGTAGTTGTTAAAGAATCATTAGAAGCTACATTATCTAGAGCTCAATACCTTGAATTCAACGAAGAAAAGCTTCAAGCTAAGTTCGTTAGATTACCTGAAAGAGAAGAATTCCTTACAGACATTAAGGAAAACCTTATCGTCGAATTCTACAACAGATAGTCGAATAAGAAAAATATGTGAAGAAAACGCCTTCGGGCGTTTTTTTCTACGCAGTTTTCTTGCTTTTTCAAAAGAAAAGTTTATATAATAAAATATCTCGATATTTTTATTATTATATAAAGGGAGTCGTTGTAATGGGCAGAATTTACAAGGATAAATATGATTGTATTGTAATTGGTGGGTCATTATCAGGCCTCGCAAGCGCACTTACTCTTGCTAAAAAAGGATATAGTGTTTTAGTTTTAGAGCAGCATAATCTACCAGGTGGAGTTGCCACTTCTTTTATTCGTGGTGGAATAGAGATTGAGGCATCTCTTCACGAAATGATGTCTATCGGTCCTACTTATTCTCCACTCAAAATTAGAAACTTCTTTGATGAAATGGGTATCGATATCGATTGGCTTAGGGTCCCTGAAGCTTATAGATTTGTTGAACCTGGTTTAAGCGCCGTAGTACACGCTGGTGATAAAGGAAACTTCGATGTTCCAGCTAAAGATATCTGTGAAGCTGTTGGAGACCCTGATGGTAAGATTTATGAAAAGTTAATGAAACTATTCACTTTATGCCACAACGTATACAATTCTGTAAACGAACTCTCAATTCATCCAGTAGGTAAAATCGCAATGTTAAGTAAACATTCTGACTTTGTTAAGACTGCTGGTTATTCTGCTCAAGAAGTATTAGATACATTTGGCTTCCCAAAGAAAGTATTAGATATATTAAGCGCATATTGGATTTATGTTGGAAGTCCTTTATATGATCTTCCATTCACAATCTACGCTGTATTAATTGCCGATTATTTAGGATATGGTTCATATATTCCAAAGAAATTCTCACACGAAATGTCACTTAAGATGGCTGAGAAAGCTATGGAGATGGGTGTTCAAATTGAATTTGGTATATGGGCTAATAAGATTATCGTTGATAAAGGTAGAGTAACCGGTGTACTCACAATTGATAAAGACTTAATCAAAACTGATTATGTAATCTGTTCTACATATCCAAACCTCGCATATAATAGATTAATTGAACCAAAGACCGAAGTTCCAAAAAGAGCTATTAAAACAATTAACGCACGTGATTTAGGTTTAACTTGTTTCTCAGTAGTTCTTCTTCTTGATAGAAACTATAAGGATTTAAGAATAAAAGATTATTCAACTTTCTATTCTTTAGAAGAATTTGATATGAAGAGTATCTGGGAAAACTATGCATCAGTAAATGAACCATATAAATACATCACAAGTATTTGTACAAATATCGCAAATCCTGATGCTTCTCCTCTTGGTACTTGTCTATATTCAATTACTGCACTTCCTCGCCCTGATTCATGGAAAGATGTAACTCCTGAAAATTATAGACAAAAGAAAAATCAATATGCTAGATGGATGATTGAAGCCGAATCAAAGAGATTAGGCATAAATCTATTTGATCATATTAAAGAAATAGTAATTGAAACTCCTATTACTATTGCTCACTATACAAGCGCATATAAAGGTTCTATCTATGGATATCGTCACCAAATGGCTGACCATATCGTCGCAAGACTCCAAATGAGCAAAGATGAAAACTATATCCATGGACTTGCCTTCTGTGGAGCACATGGAATTAGTGGCGATGGTATGAGTCCTGCGATTACTAATGGTAGAAAAGCCGCTAAGACTATCTTAGAATTTATGGCTTTAGATAAGGGGGCTCATCATGAAAATTAAAGGTTTAATTAAAGATATAACTGGAGCTAATAGAGTCACTCAAGAAAGAAAGGTTGCGATTCAAAAAGCTACTGGTGAAGATTTATATGATGATCCAATTAGATTAACCGCAAGAAAGCTTCATCCAGGTCGTATGACTATTGAATTAATGCAGTTAAGAAATACTACAAGAGACGCTAAAATATTTAGATTTGGTGCTAAAAATATCCCATATTTTGAAGCCGGACAATATTTAGTATTAACTACTAAAATTGGAAACTCTATAGTATCTCGTCCTTATTCTATATGTAGTGCGCCATATGAAGCACTAGGTACTCATCCTATTGTAGAAATTGTAGTTAAAAGAGGTAGAGGCAGTACATTTGTTTCAGACTATCTATTAACTAACGCTAAGATGAAAGATTTATTTATCGCAGAGATTGGTCTTGGTAACTTCACATATAATGAATTAAGAGATTCTAAAAACGTGGTTGGTATTGTAGGTGGATCTGGAATTTCTCCATTCCTCTCAGTCGCTAAAGCTGTTAAACATGGTGATTTAAACATTAACCTCACAATTATCTATGGTTCAATTACTCCAGACGATATTCTTCTTAAAGAAGAACTAGAAAAATGTATCTGTGATAAAGTTAAGGTCATTTATGTATTAAGCGGTAATAATCCAACTTGGACAGGTGAAAAAGGATTTATTGACGCAGAAATTATTTCTAAGTATGCGCCAAGAGATGCTACTTACTTCGTATGTGGTCCACAAATCATGTATAACTTCGTTAAAGAAGAACTTAAAAAGATAAGAGTCCCAGAAAGACGTATTAGATTCGAATTATTCGGAATGTCTAGAAACCCTCTAGAACTTCCAGGATTCGATCAAAGTATGAAAGATAAAGTATTTAAACTCACAGTAGTAAGAGGATTAAGCGAAACAGTAATCGATGCGATTGCGACTGAACCTCTATCTTCAGCACTCGAAAGAGTTGGCATCAAGATCCATACTAACTGTCGAAGTGGTGCTTGTGGTGTATGTAGAGTTAAAGTACTTGAAGGAACATATTATGTTTCTCCACACAATGATGGTAGACGTAAAGCAGACATTGATTTCAATTATGTTCATTCATGTTCAACATATCCAACAAGCGATATGAAAATAAAAATTAACATATAAAAAGATGTGAACTTAATCACATCTTTTTTTATTGTTTTTATTATTCTTTGTCTTCTTTTACTTCTTCAGACTTCTTATTGAGTTGTTGATCAATAATGAATAGAACTAATACAGCAGCAAATACTAAGAAATCTAAGATAAAGAATACTATAGCAGCTGGGCATTGATGGAACACTAATGCAATTAGTGCGAATAAGAATAATGCGCCAGATACAAATACTGAGATGAATTCAAATAAAGTTGTCTTAGTATAGAGTTTATCAAGATTACACTTCTTAACTAAGCCTTTAAATAATCCAAATCTTAAGATAGCAAATAAGAATACAAATAAATATCCTAAAATACTAACAATCATTACAACATAACCAGCACAGAAACCATGACGTTTATCACCTTCATTATCACCTTTTTCAGTAGGGTTTTCTGGGTTTGCGCCAGGTATAGGATCTACTCCAGGTGTAGGATCTGTTTGAGTTCCTTGTGCCTTTTGAGTATATACACCTTCAGCAGTAGTTAATTTTTCATAGTTAAGTACTAATTGTTTTTGAGCAGGAGTTAAAGCGTCATATGCTTCTCTTGCTGCATCAATTTTAGCTTTTGATTCTGGAGTATATTCAACCTCACCAATAGCTTCGATTAAATCTTTAACTTCTTCAGCTTTTAATTCATCTTCTTTTTGAGTAAGCATTTCATAGTTTGTGACTAATAATTTTTGAGATTCAGATAAACTATCATATGCTTCTCTCATTTGTTCTATTTCTTCTTTAGTTGCTGGATTAGTTGGATCGTTTATTTTTTCAATCAAAGATACAAGTTCTTTTGCTTCATATGTTTCTTCTGATTCAACTAAATCAGTATAATTAGATACAAGTTCTTTTTGAGCAGGAGTTAAAGCGTCATATGCTTCTTTTGCTGCATCAATTTTAGCTTTTGATTCAGGAGTATATTCAACTTCACCAATACCATCAATTAAATCTTCTACTTCTTTAGCAATATAATTATCTTTAGCAGTTTGTAAATCATTGTAACTACTTGAAACATTGGCCTTTTGATCACTGCTGAGATTATTATAGTATTCTGTTGCTTCTTCGATTGCTGCATTAACTTCAGCTGTATGTTCAATACTTGTGAATGGTTTTAATGCTTCAACCATTGCTTTGAAATAATCTTCCTCAGCTTTTTCAAGTTGAGCTAACCTTGTTGCATCTACTGATGCTTTATCTGTTGCATCTAATTCATTAAATGCTTCTCTTGCTGCATCAATTTTTTCCTTTGATTCAGGAGTATATTCAACTTCTCCTATATCATCAATTAAATCTTTTACTTTTTGAACTGGAGATTTAAGTTGTGACATACCTGATGTCACACCAGCATTAATGACAAAGCTGATTTCATCTCCAGGGTTTCGATTAATCCAAGAAACAGATAGACCAGTATCGACATTATATGCTCCTACTACTACATTATCTATCCCATTAAATCTATCATATAAGTATGTTTCTCTCTCATTTTTATTTGTATAGAATCGATAAAGTTGACTCAAAGCACAAACGTCTAGCATGTCAGCCTGGTTAATTGGAGCAAGGGTGAAAGCAGGAGCTAATGCTTTTAAATTTTCGCTTGCAGAACGTGGAGCACCAACCATATAAATATAATCTAATTGTTCATTTTTTAAGACTGCATATATTGGTGCCTTATCTGGATTAAATCCTGGAAATAATGTTGTTATTGCTTCATCATCTGCTAATTGTACATCGTTATAAAGACACATAGATTTTTGGTTTTCACCAAGTTTTGATGTAAATACAACTCCATCATTTGAGACGTAAGCTTTTGTATCCGATATTAAAGTTACATATGAGTCACTTGTTGGATTCTCATCTTCTGTACCAAATAATTTCCAACTATCAGTATATGATGTTTGAATCCAAATAGTTTCTCCAGCATACTCACTTTGGTAATTTTCATCATCACTAATAGGCATTTGAACATCGTATTTTGCAATTATATTAATAAATGAAGTTGTTCTATTGTTTTCATCTGTCCATGTAACAATTTGATATGCAATATTTTCATCTTTTCCAGTTACAAACCATTGGCATGAAGTGTATATTGTTGCAATCATACCATCGATTGTATATTTACGATTTTCTTTTACGCTTCTTAATACGCGAATTGGTTCACTATTATTACACTTAAACCAATAACCTGCTACATCGCTATCATCTTTACCTAACACAAGTGATGTACCAGTACTAACATCTGTATAAGTTCCATTTTTTGTCGCGGACTTTTTCCAAGTTCCAGAGCTTCCATCACTTGTATATAATGTTAAGTCGTCTTTAGTAAGATTGTTATTGTCATCAAAAACAGTTTCTTCAGCTCCATAAATATAAAAATCTGGAGTTGCTTGTTTATTCATTTTTGTTGTTTTAATTCTAGGTATAAAACTTGTAAGGAATGCACCTACTAAAAATAGTAAGTTTAAGAATGCAAACATTCTAAATACTCTTGTAAAAATACCTCTAAGTCTCATCATTTTACCTCCAATAAAATTTTCCGTTCAAAATTTAATTTTCTTTTCTGGCTTCATATTAATATGAAGAGTGTCACAAAAGCGCAACAAAAACAGAGAAATATTAGGTAAATTGACTAGTTTTTGTGTTTACACCAATAAATATTTACACTTTATTCACAACTAACTATTTTTATATAAAGAAACAAAAAAACACGATGTCACTCGTGTTTTTATGTTTAATTTTTATATTATTATTTTACTTCTTGAGCCTCAGGAGCTTCTTCAGCTTCCGGAGTTTCTTTTTCTTCTTGCGCCTTTTCTTCTTTAGGAGCTTCTACCTTTTTAGGAGCTTCTTGAGCGTTCTTTTTAGCTGATTTCTTATTTTCTTCTTCATCATCTTCATCTTTATTAAGATGTTTATCAATGATGAATAGAACTATCATACCTGCGAATACTAAGAAGTCTAGGATAAAGAAGATTATAGTAATTGGACATTGATGGATTATGAGTACAATCAATGAGAATAAGAACAATACACAAGATACTATTAATGAAATGAATTCAAATAGATTTGTCTTTGGATAGAGCTTATCTAAATTACATTTCTTAGCCAATTCTTTAAATAACCTAAATCTTAAGATAGTAAATAAGAATATGAATAAATATCCTAAGATACTTGCGATCATTACAATATAACCAATACAGAATCCATGATTCTTCTTTCCGCCCTTACCATCTTGACCGCCAGGGTTTTGTTCAGGTTCTGGATTAGTTCCAGGAGTTGGATCTGTGCCAGGTGCTGGATCAGTTCCAGGAGTTGGATCAGTACCAGGAGTAGGATCGGTTCCAGGTGTAGGATCTACTCCAGGAGTTGGATCTACTCCAGGAGTTGGATCTGGATTAGCTTCTTGTTCTTGACGAGCGTATTCTTCTTCAGCTTGTTCTAACTTTTCTTTGTTTTCAATTAATAGCTTTTGGCTTTCACTTAAATGGTCATAAGCTTCTCTAACTTGTTCAAGTAATTCTTTACTTGCTGGGTAAGTAACTTCACCAATACTTTCAATTAAAGATACAACTTCTTGAACTTCAAATGTATCTTCAGCAGTTTCTAATACTTGAAGTTTATCATCTGTAACAAGTTCTTTTTGGGTTTCAGTTAAAGCATCATATGCTTCTCTTGCTTCTTCAATAGCTTCTTTTGATGTAGGATAAGATACTTCACCAATACCATCAATTAATGCTACAACACCAAGTGCTTCATATTTATTTACTGCTTGTTCAAGCGTATTATAGTTACTTACTAATTCTTTTTGATCATCAGTTAAACCAGCATAAGCTTCTTTAGCTGCATCAATCTTTTCTTTACTTTCTGGATTAGTTACTGTGCCAATCATACTGATTAATTCTTCAACTCTTTGAGCTTCGAATTCATTTTCAGCACCAACTAATCTATCATAGTAATAAACTAGAGCTTGTTGGTCTTCAGTTAAAGCGTCATAAGCCTCTCTTGCGTTCTTAATAGTGTTTTCACTATAAGGATAAGTAACTGTGCCAATATTACTAATTAATGTATTAACCTGTTTAGCTGCGTATATATTTTCTGCTTCTACAAGTGTGTTGTAGTTAGAAACTAAAGCTTGTTGATCATCTGTTAATGCATCGTAAGCTTCTCTAGCTGCAACAATCTTTGTATCAGTTGTTAGATAATTAGCATTACCAATTTTGCCAATTAAATCAACTACGCCTTCTGCTTCATATTTATCTTTTGCACTTAATAATACAGTATGTTCTTCTTCAACATTTGTTTTTTGTGTTTCACTTAAACCATCGTAATAGCTAAGTGCTTCATTGATTGCTGTGTTTGCTGCTGTTGTGTGTTTTAAATCAGCAATTGGTTTTAATGAATTAACATTAGCTTTGAAATAATCTTCTTCAGCTTTAATAAGTGCATTAACTTTTTCTTGAGCAACATTTGCCTTAGCTGTTTCATCTAATGCATCATATGCTTCTCTTGCTGCTTCAATCTTTCCTTTTGATTCAGCTGTATATTCTACAGTTCCGATTTCATCGATTAATTCAGTAACGATTTCTTCTGGAGTCTTAAATTTTTTAAGAGTTGATGCTTTTCCCACTTGAATAGTGAAATTAACTTCACTTCCTGGAGTGAGATTAGCCCACGATAAAGACATTCCTGTATCAACGTTATATGAACTTACTACTACGTTATCTACTCCATTGAATCTTCCTCTTTCATATACACCATCAGATCCTACGTTATTTCCTGTATTATTGCTAAATATAGGAGTATCGCCTACAGAACCAATAGCCATTAAGTCTACTTTTGTACCTGGAGTAAATGAGAATGATGGAGATAAGTCTTTATCTTCTTCAGAGGCATTATATGGTGCAGCCTTCATATAGACAAAATCTAACTGTTCATCAGTTAAAACTGCAGATATTTGTGCATGATCTGGGTCAAAATTACCAAACATTGGACATACTGCAGATTGTATTGATAATTGAATATCAGCAGCTATATTTAATGATCTCTGATTATTTGCCATCTTTACAGCAAACCTAATACCATCATTAGCAATATATGCTTTTATTGATTCTGGGAAATTATATTGATAACCAGTATAAGTTGATGGGTCTGCAACAGGTATTGTCCATAATTCCATTTTATTAAGATGTGTTGTGCCAACCCATACTGTTTGACCACTTATTTCACTTTGATAATCAGCAGTTGATTCAACTGGTAATTGAACTTCGTATTTAGAAATTACATCTATTCCCATATATTTATTATATGAATCACTAATTTGTCTTATGCTATATGCAGTTTCATCATTTTCATCACTAATATATACTTTAGGAAGATTTTCTAATGAGTCTTTTGCTAATGGAATACCATTTAATTTTAAGTTATCACTATCAACTTTCATTAGATGAATTGGTTCACTATCGCCGCATTTATACCAGCCCTCTAAATTTTCGTCAACTAATTCTATTTCTAATGTCTTACCTGAGTCAACCCAGCCGTATGCTCCATCAAATTCATTAGATCTTTTCCATGCACCAGAGCTTCCGTCACTTGTATATAGTGTTATATTTTCTTTTGTTTCAAGACCATATACATAGAAGCTAGAAGTTGGGTTTTGGAATCTCTTTGTAGTCTTGATTATAGGCATAACGCCAGTTAGGAATGCACCTACAAAGAATAATAAGTTTAAGAATGCAAACATTCTAAAAATTCTTGTAAAAATACCTCTAAATTTCATTTTTTTACCTCCAATAAAATTTATCGTTTATAACTTTATTTTCTTTTTCTGGCTTCATATTAATATGAAGAGTGCCACAAAAGCGCAACAAAAACAGAGAAATATTAGGTAATTTGACTAGTTTTATTAAAGTAACTCCTAAATATTTACAATTTATTCACAACTGACCAATTTTATATAAGGAAACAAAAAAACACGATGTTACTCGTGTTTTTTTAAAATGATTAGTAATTATTTTTGTACTCCGGCATTAACCATGAATACGAAATCTTCAGGAACAAGTGATGCTCCACCGATTAATGCACCATCAATATCTTCTTGTGCTAAGAGTTCAACAATATTAGAAGTCTTTACAGATCCTCCATATTGGATTCTCATCTTTTGAGCTGCATCTTTAGAATATAATCTTTCGATTGTATTTCTGATGTCTCTACAAGTTTCTTCAGCGATTTCTGGAGTAGCAGTTTTACCTGTACCGATAGCCCAAATTGGTTCATAAGCAAATACGATTTGTTCAAGTTCAGATTCACTTACGCCTTCAAGAGCCTTTTCTACTTGAGCACTAACGAATTCTTTAGTTGTGCCAGCTTCTCTAATATCTAAAGATTCACCTACGCATACGATAGGTTTAAGATCATATGCTAAAGCTTGTTTAATCTTTAGATTAACTGTTTCATCAGTTTCATTGAACATAGCTCTTCTTTCAGAGTGACCAATGATTACATAAGTTACACCAAGTTCAGCGAGTAATACTGCACTAATTTCACCAGTGAATGCACCTGAATCTTTGAAGTGTACATTTTGTGCACCAACTCTAAGGTTATCACCTTGGCGTTTAACCATGTCTCTTAAGACAGGGGCTTGAACACAGATAACTGATTCAACTAAGTCTTGGCTTGGAACTTTGTCTGCGACTTGAAGAACGAAGTTAATTGCTTCTCCTCTTGTCTTGAACATCTTCCAGTTACCAGCAATAATATTTTTTCTCATGTTTCTCCTTTAAAACATTGGTGGCGTAGATATCCAAATGACTAACGCTACCTTATTTGTATTGTTTTCAATTTGATGTGATTTAGATGCGGGATAGTAGAAACTTTCTCCCTTTTTGACTTTATAGTGCTTATTGCCTAGTTTTAAAGTAATTTCACCATCAAGCACATAACCAAATTCTTCTCCTGGATGAGGTTCATCAAAATCCGATTTACCTCCAGGTTTTAAGGTAATAAGAATTGGTTCCATCTCATATTTGAGTGAATTAGGCACAAGCCATTCAATCTTGTGTTTTAATTCTTCATCTTCTTTTTCAAAGAATTCATCTTTTTGATATACTACTTTTTCTTGAGATTCATCATTAGCGAAGAATTCGCTTAATGAAGAACCTAAGACTTCAAGTATATCTTCAAGTGTTGAAATTGAAGGGCTTGCGAGATTATTTTCAAGTTGTGATATATAACCTTTAGTTAATTCACTTCTATTGGCTAATTCTTCTTGGGTTAATTCGTTTTCTAGTCTAAGGTTTCTTAGTCTAGTCCCAAGATTCGAACTATCATACATTACTATTTATTAGAAATAGCTTCTACACCTGGGAGAGCTTTACCTTCAAGATATTCTAAAGAAGCTCCTCCACCTGTAGAGATGTGAGTAAATTTAGATGCATAACCTAAAGAGATAGCTGCAGATGCAGAATCACCACCACCAACGATAGTGATAGCTCCTTCAAGGTTAGCTAACATTTCGCATAAAGCTAAAGTTCCTTTAGCGAAATTAGAGAATTCGAATACGCCTACTGGACCATTCCATACTACAGTCTTAGCACCTTTAACAGTTTCAGCATATAACTTTAATGTTTCAGGTCCTACATCTAAGCCTTGGAATCCATCAGGGATTTCATTAGATTTAACTACTTTAGAAGGTGCTTCATTAGAGAATTCAGGAGCGATTACAGTATCAACTGGAAGAACAATCTTTCCTTTACCCTTTTCAAGTAATTCTTTAGCTAATTCTACTTTATCAAGTTCGCAGATAGAATCACCAACATTCCAGCCTTGAGCTTTGAAGAATGTATAAGCCATTCCACCACCGATAATAACCTTATCAGCTTTCTTTAATAAGTTTTCAATAACGCCAATCTTATCTGATACTTTTGCACCACCAAGAATAGCTACGAATGGATGTGCTGGATTATCTACAGCTCCACCAATAAACTTTAATTCTTTTTCCATTAAGAAACCAGCTGCAGTTTGAGCGATGTTTGCACTGATTCCAGCGTTAGATGCATGAGCTCTGTGAGCTGTACCAAATGCATCGTTTACGAATACATCACCGAGTGATGCCCAGTATTTACCGAGTTCAGGATCGTTTCCTGATTCTTTCTTGCCATTAATGTCTTCAAATCTTGTGTTTTCAAACATTAATACTTCGCCTTCTTTTAAGTTAGCGATAGCTGCTTCAAGTTCAGCACCTCTAGTTTGAGGAACGAATAATACCTTCTTGCCTAATAATTCTTCAAGTCTCTTAGCTACTGGAGCTAAAGATGCTTTAGCTTTATCTTCTTCAGTCTTAACTCTTCCAAGATGGCTAAATAGAATTGCTTTTCCACCATTTTCAATTACGTATTTGATAGTTGGTAAAGCTTGGACAATACGGTTGTCGTCGGTAATCTTTTGATCCTTCATAGGTACGTTAAAGTCTACTCTTACTAATACTTTTTTACCTTTTAATTGAAGGTCAGTAATCATTAATTTGCTCATTATATATCTCCTTGTTTTGATTTATAATATTAGTTTAATAATATTATACATTTAAATTAATAGTTATTCAATTATTGTACGTGTATTTTCCTAAATAACTCACTATTTTCTCACTATTCTCCACATAAGTTTTATATTTAGAATATGAGAGATTAAGTGAGAATGTTTCTCCATCATTAAAACACATCATTAATTCTTTATTTTTATATGATATTTTAAATAAGGAATAGTAATTAATATAGTATTTATAATTCTTTATTATTATAGGAATTAATAATATCTTACTTGAAATATATAAAGGTATATTCTTCTTTATATTTAATAGTTTTTTAGTAGATAATCTTATGCTTGATAGAGTTTTA
Source organism: Caryophanales bacterium (assembly GCA_016287865.1). Taxonomy (GTDB): domain Bacteria; phylum Bacillota_I; class Bacilli_A; order Izemoplasmatales; family UBA1188; genus UBA1188. Next base: position 6,142 of record JAEEXP010000003.1, on the reverse strand, counting down.
AAGTAAGGATAAGCTAATTCATCTATATATTTATTAAATGTTTTATCAATTACCTTATTATCTACATATAGAATATTATTAATTAAGCATAGGTAATTCATATTTTATAAAAATAAAGGAGAGTTTTTACTCACTCTCCTTTTCTCCTTCTATTATTTCTTCTTTCTCCATTCCTTCTTTAATCACCAGTGTAGATTCTTTATCGAAGAAATGTACTTTATCCATATTGAAATCAAGTTTAATTTGATCATCATCTTTAAGATCCGCTCTTGCAGGAACCTTAGCAATTAGATGAGCTTTGTCCACTTCAAAGTGGATATATGTTTCAGCACCAAGAAGTTCAGTAGTTGCGACTGTGATAGTAGGCGCATCCTTTTTAGAATCAACCTTATCACTAATATCTTCTGGTCTAATACCTAAATATACTTCTTTATTTAGATATCCTAAATCCTTTAATAACTTAAAGTCTTTATCATTAACTTTAAGTTTTAATGAACCTTCTTTTGCTTCACCATCTTCTTCGCTAATAGATGTGAAAACTTTCTTATCATCAACCTTACCTAAAATAATATTAGTTTCAGGTGTACCAATGAATGTCGCAACAAATAAGTTAGCTGGATTATCATAAATATCTTTTGGTGCACCAACTTGTTGGATAACACCATCTTTAATGATAACTATTTTTGTTGCCATAGTCATGGCTTCAATTTGGTCATGCGTTACATAAATAGTTGTAGCTCCAAGTTGTTTATGAAGTTTAGCTATTTCTGTTCTCATCTTAACTCTGAGTTTTGCGTCTAAGTTAGATAGAGGTTCATCCATTAAGAATACTTTTGCATTTCTGACAATTGCTCTTCCTAATGCTACTCTTTGACGTTGTCCACCAGACAAAGCTTTAGGTTTTCTATCAAGATAAGATGTTAAACCTAAGATTTCCGCAGCGTTTCTTACTCTCTTATCAATTTCTGCGCTTGGGAAGTGTCTGAGCTTAAGTCCAAATGCCATATTATCATATACGCTCATATGAGGATATAATGCATAAGATTGGAATACCATAGCGATATCTCTATCTTTTGGTTCTACTTCGTTTACTCTTACACCATCAATATATAAATTTCCTGATGTGATTTCTTCAAGTCCAGCCACCATTCTTAATGTTGTAGATTTACCACAACCAGAAGGTCCTACAAATACAACGAAGTCTTTATCTTCAACATCTAAGTTAAAATCAAAGACAGCTTGTACTCCATTATCATATACTTTTTCAATGTGTTCAAATTTTAAATTGGCCATAAAGTTCTCCTTATGGCCACATTATATCTTATTTAATTAATTAAATATATGTACATTTTGCACAATTATAGCATTAAACTATAGAATGCATATTGATCTTTAAATACTTTTAAATCTAGTCCTGTCTTTTTCTTAATATATTCAATTCTATAATTAAGGGTATTTCTATGAATATATAGTGCATTAGATGCCTTAATAGAATTACCTATATTAATAAAAGTTAAAGCAGTGTTGATTGTTTCTTTATCTAATAGGCTTAATATTCTATCTTTGATATATCTAATATCAAGTTTATTTTTCATAGAATAAATAATTAAATCTGATAGAGTATTATATCTACCGTCAGCTTTATCTAAGTGCTCATATAACATAGGTTCTTCTAAATCAATTAAATCAAAATAAACAGTGAATGATTCATAGAAATCATATTCTATAGCTTTAATAATATCTAAGACATTCTCATGATTATCTTTATTAATCTTAAGAGTATAAATTTGATTAGTAAAATTAAGACTATCCACAAACGGGATACTCTTAATATAATTATCTATTTCATTACTAAATCTCTTAAGTTTAATATAAATAGTCTCAGTCATGGAAATAATGGTCTATTACTACTATTTTAGTAAATCCTTCATCAAGTGTTGGAGCTACAAAGTTATCTGCGTAGTTTTGAAGTACTTCTATTGGGAAGTATCTTTCATTAGGATCTTGGTTTCTTCTTTCAATTCTCTCTTTAGATAAAGCTACATCTACAGTAAAGTAATGAGCTTCTACTTCAAATTTAGTTAATCCATATTCTTTCATATTATCAAAGAATCTTTGTCTAACTTTTGGAGTAATATTAGTCGCATCATAGATAAAATCAATATTATTCTCTATATATTCAGCACATCTTTTATATACATACGGGAATACATCAGTTTCATCCCAAATATTCATTTCTGTCCTAATTAAATCAGATGAAACAATTGGGTATCCTTTATCTTTATTCATTACTCTTGCGTATGTGGATTTGCCTGAACCTTGTATGCCTATCAGCATGATAACTTTACTCATAAATCTATTATAAAATAAAAAGTTGGTTTAACCAACTTATTTATTCTTGTTTATGTAATTCCTTACTAATAGCATTAAGCTTTCTAATTATTATTTGAGTGTTTTCTTCCGTTTGGCCAATGCAGCTTACAATTAAATAAGTTATTGCTGATTCAGCAATTCCAATAATAAGTACAGCAATGCCGGCACCAATAACACCATAAACCATTAAACTAACAGCTCCTACTATTGTCGCTATAATGTTTAATATCAATAAAACAACTCCCCAAATTTTAACATCTGTTCCTTTTGATTCCATATATTTCTACCTCTTTAAATTAATAATCCTTATATATGTTAGTATTAACTAACTCAATAATCAAGTAAAATAAAAAAGTTGGATTAACCAACTTATTTATTAATTATCTACTTCCCAAATTTCTCCATAATCTTGGGTGTTTACAATATCCCAGGCTTCTTCCCAAGTAAGTAATTTATCTTTAGGAATATCATCAGGAGAATAATAGTGACGAACTGGCCACTTTTCTATCACATATTCATGTCTTCCAAACATTACACAATATTTACGTTCTTGATCAGCCATAAATTTCTCCTTCATCTTATAGTTAAATTATTATTTGTCATTTTCTTAATTTGGTTATCAAAATATTCAAGTGCTTCTTGTAAACAATGAATTGTAGAAGCGGTCGTGAAATTAATAATAGTTTCTTCGTCTTCACCAATTGATTTTGTTATTTCATATGAATCGATTTCAAAATATCGAGGTGCGTCAATTTTATGATATTTGATATCATATTCTCTTTCATAGCCCTTGTTTTGATTATTTTCGATATAACTTATTTTTGTCACAATCTTCATTGTGCCCTTTTCAAAATTACCCCAGCTCCAAACAACTGACGCAAACAAAAATCTTGAATAGTCAGATTCTTTATTATCCACTTCATATTTAACAATGAATTTATCATTATCCTTATCATAGGAAAATGTATATAAAGGATGACTGTCATAAGTATCGTCGCGCATAGAAATAGAATAGTTCTTTTTGCTTAATTCTTCAATTAATTCTTCTTTGCCCCAACCATTAATCTTAGTACTAGTTTTCTTACAAGAAATTAAACAAAGTATTAATGTTGAACATAAAACAGTTAATAAGATCTTTTTCATAATAATTCCAATGTTTTTGTATTTCCTTCTTTATTTTAACATTAAATAAAGAAAAAGCACCCCTATTTGAGGTGCTTCGGAGAAGAAAAATTATTGAATTGTAATTTGTTTTCTAACTTCTTTCTTTTCTTGTTCTTTTGGAATAGTGATTAATAATTCGCCGTTCTCAATCTTTGCGGTGATTTCATTTTCATTAATATCACCAACATAGAAAGTTCTTTTAGCTTCATAGTGGTAACGTTCTTTACGAACGAAGTGTTTCTTGTTTTCGTCTTCTTTTTTGCTCTTGTGAGCTGCGATTGTAAGATATCCATTCTCAAGATGAATATTTACATCTTCTTTTGAAAGACCTGGAACATCCATAGTAAGTTCGTAATTGTTTTCGTTTTCTACTACGTCAGTTTTTAAAAGGTTTCTTTCAGCCTTCTCTTCTCTTTTGAAGAAATCATCAGGGAAGAATGGATCAAATAGGTCAAATCCTGGATTAAAAATACTTAAATCATTTCTCATAATATTTTCCTCCTTTTTATCTTTACACCTATATTATATTCAAATTTTTAGCACTTTCAAGTGTAGAGTGCTAATCTTCACCAAATCTTAACAAAAGCAAAAGAAAAACACTCAAATGAGTGTTTCCTTTTAAGACTACTTTTCTCTTCTTTCTGTGATTCTAGAATCTTTAGCACTAAGACCTCTAATGTAGTTGAGCTTAGCTCTTCTAACTCTACCGTGTTTAACTACTTCGATAGATGCGATTCTAGGAGAATGAACTGCGAATGTTCTTTCAACACCTACACCGTAAGAGATCTTTCTTACTGTGAATGTTTCAGATACACCGTGACCTTCAATAGCGATAATGAGTCCTTCATAAACTTGTTGACGGATTTCTTTACCGTTTTCAACAATTTTAACAGCTACTTTAACTGTATCACCAGGACGAAGTTCTGGAGCATCGCTCTTGAGGTATTGAGCAGTAATCTCATCAATTAATTGCTGTGACATACTTTCACCTCTAATAGAATATTACTTTAATCCATTATTCATGTGCATCTGCATATCGGAATAATTTCTTACAGCGTGAATAATATATCATATATATTAATGAAAATCAAGCATTAAAAAACAAGGAGTTTATCCTTGTCTTTTTTCTAATAAATCAGGACGTCTCTCTTTAGTTCTTTTAAGAGCTTCTTCCTTTCTAAACTTATCTATTTCTTTATGATTTCCACTTAAAAGTACATCAGGTACTTTCATTCCCATAAAGTCATATGGTTTAGTATATTGTGGGAATTCAAGTAAATTATCTTCAAAAGAATCAGTAGGCGCTGATTCTTCATTATGAAGCACTCCAGGAACTAATCTTGATACACTATCAACGATTACCATCGCAGGGATTTCTCCACCAGTTAAGACGAAATCTCCAATAGACATTTCAGTATCTACTAAAGTTCTTACTCTTTCATCAAAACCTTCATAATGTCCACAGATTAAAATAATATGATTATATTCTTTGAGTTCCTTAGCCTTTTCTTGAGTATACTTTACTCCTTGAGGAGTAAGTAAAATCTTTAAAGCTTTGTCAAAGCCATCAATGGAATGGAGACAATCATAAATAGGCTCAATCATGAGAACCATCCCAGCTCCACCACCATAAGGTGAATCATCAACGTTATGGTGTTTCATCTTAGAGAATTCTCTAAAATCATGAAGATGTATCTCTATTAAATTGTTGTCTATTGCTCTTTTTAGGATTGAATCTTCAAACATTGGAGATATCATTCCAGGAAAAAGAGTTAATATATCAAATCTAATCATTATATTAATCCTTCTATTTCTTTTAAATAAAGAGTATTTTCATCTTCATTTAATTCTTCTATAAATTCATCTCTAATAGGTACGAGTCTTTCTTCATTATTTAAAGTATTAATAGTTAAATAGTCACCTTGAGGGTATGATACTATATCTTTTACTACTCCTACTTCTTTTTCAAATTGAACTACTTTAGCTCCTTTATATGAAGAATAGAAATGGTCTCCTTCTTTTAATATAGATTTATCTTTTAGTCCATATAAAGTCTTATGAAGAATAGGATATAAAGATTCAGGAGTATCAAATCCCTCAAATCCAATAATTAATTTATCGTTAGTTCCTCTTTTAGATCTAACGATAATAGGTTTATAATCTTCTTTATCTTTAATATATAAGGTATTACCTACTTTAAATCTAATATCAATAAATCTAGAATTAGAGTCAACCTTACATTCACCCTTAATCCCATGTGATTTAAGTATTTTACCTACTCTATTGTATTCATTCTTCATTTTTTGTGTCCTCTTTTATAGGTCTTCCATTCTCATCATAGTTAGATGATTTAGTTTTGTTTGGATCAATATAAATCATCTCGCTAAACTTCTCTTTAAGTTTAGTATTATCTACCTTAGGTAGATGTATATCTAATTTTAACTTATTTTTAGCTTCTTTGATAGAGTTATTCCATTTTAATTTTAAATCATCATATCTTTCAATGATTCCAGACTCTTTGGCAAACATTCTAACTCTCTTGAATACTTCAAGTGAAACCACTAAATCATAAACCATAAATCCATAAACGAGTCCTAAGGCAAAT
>JAEEXP010000066.1 GCA_016287865.1 Caryophanales bacterium | reverse complement strand
CCAAATCCTTTAATGTCTTTACTCTTGAGTTCAGCATCCTCTTCTTCTTCATACTCTTTAACTTGAACGAAGTCAGATAAAAGAATATCATAGCTAGTCCAGTCACCTGAAAGTGCTTCAATTACATACTTATATTCATGTTCAGCAGTATATAGGTGAACTTGAAGTTTAGCTGTAACAGTATCTAAATGACTGAACTTATAGTCATCGTTACCAGCATATTTAACTGTCTTATCTAAAGCTTTAAATGATATAGATGTATAATCATCAGCAATTTCATTTATAAACTTAAGACCATATCCAGCACCAAACATATCTGATTTATATGAGAGTTCACCACATAGTGAATTACCCATTTGATATGTCTTATTAGTAGCAATAGCTTCATCTTTATTTTGGTTAGTAATAATCCATTTATAATAAAGTTCAGCGTTTGCGCTATAATTATCAAAGTTTTCAATTAAACCATCACTTCCAACTTCAGCTTCAAAGAGATGGTCTTTCTCATCTTCTAAGTTTACAAATTTAACATTACTGAATTTAATTGAACCTGTCTCATATACATTTTCAATACCGAATTGAATCTGTTTGATAAAGTAGAATTCTCTTGCACCATTACCATTATATTCAGATAATGTGAAAGCATTATAAGGAATAACGATTATTCCATCATCTGGGATAGATGATACTGGTTGTTTATAAACCCATCTATCTTTATCTTCTTCAATGATTCTAAATAATACGTTCGCACTATTTGAACCTTGGAAATCAACTTTAATCTTTACAGCATCTTTAGCTTCTACGAATTTATTAATATTAAACTTAGTAAATCCATAACCTTTAATATCACTACTATATGACATAGTGAATTCAGTTCCATCATCACTATAATCTCTAGAGAAATTATAAGTATCAGTTGTGATATCATCTGAATCTATTTCATTAAAGTCAACTTGTTCGATAAAGAGATATTTATATTTATCAAAGTTAATAGCTTTAATATCTGACACATAGCAGACACCATCACCAAAAGTCTTTTCAAATACGAATTCAACATATTTAATCATGTTGTAATCAAACTTTTGGTTCATAATAGGTGTTCCACCTTTAGTTCTTAGAGTAAATTCATCAAACTTAATGATTACTCTTTGTTTAACATTGTTAGCTACTTTTATTTCTGCGTTATAATATTCGTTATCTTCATCAATAGCTCTAAACCAAATAGATGAATCTTGACCACTATAATAAAAATCAAAATAGAAAGCATCAACACCATATAATTCTTCTTCTTGTTGGTGAGTTACAACTGCCCAACCATCATGAGTGATATCATTAGTACTATTCATAATTTCATGAGTGAAATCAATCTTTAGTGCTTTCTTATCATTGTTGAAGAAGTTTGTATTATCAATTGATACATTTACTGGACTTCCATCTTTATGTACTTCCCACTCATCTGCATGATCAATATTATATTCAACTTCTTCATCGATATTAGCTTCATAGTAGAATGAGAATATCTCATTACATACTTTCTTAGAGCCTTTATTTACGGCAGTAACTCTCCAGTAATATGTATAGTTTTTATATTTTAAATTAGCAAATAAGTTATAAGTAGTTTCACTTATACCACTCTTTTTAACATAGATAACATCTTCTTGTTGGCTAAACGCTGTTGAAGATGCAACCTCTAAGATATATGTTTCTGCGTTTTCTGAAGCTTCCCAACTAAATGTTGGAATCTTTCTTACTGTTTCTCCGTTTGTTGGAGATTTAAGATTAAACGCTTTTAAGTTTCCTTCAAGTCTAACTTGATTGAAGACATTTTGTCCAACTTTTGTACAAGATGTTAAAAGAACTAAAAGCATAATAGTTACTACTGAAAGGAATAATTTCTTCATAAATTATAACCTCCTTGTAGAAACGATAACTACTGAATTTGCTGGAACAGTTAAAGTTGTATAATCACTAATCTTTCCATCTATTTCATAGTTATATGTTACAAATCCATTAGCATCTAATTTAATTTGATTTTCGCTAAAGATATAAACATATAGTTTTTCATTAGCGATTTTAGCATCGATTCTAAAATCTCTTGTGAAATCTGTTTTATCTCTATTAACAATTACATAACCTGCGTTATTATTATCACTATCAATTGATGCGATCATTCTAATATTATCAATCTTCTTGTTTGCCTCAATTATCTTAGAACCACTACTAAATAGATTAGTTAAAAGGCATGATGAATGATACCAAGGTCTATATTCTTGTTTAATAGCTGGAGCATCGTTTAATGTACTAAACATACCCCATTCTTTAGCTGTCATACCATTTTCTGAATACATATAATGCATTGCATCATCTAAATCCCAGTAAACTATACCAGATACTTTAGATAACATACATTGAATAGTGTAGTCAGCCATTCTAATTCCATATGAGAAGTTAGCTATATATGCATTACAGTCAGTTTGAACGTTTTTACCATCAAGAAGTCCTGATTCCCAAATGATTACTTTCTTTGGATCATTCTTATCTAATTTCTTGATTTGTGTATAAGTGTCCATTACTCTATCTTGAAGATAGGCATTATCGATATCATAGTTTGATATATATAAGTGAACACCATAATTCTTAACTTCTTTTTTGAGGTTAGTCGCAACACCAGTTAAGTATTTTTCAATACCATCTTTAGTTGTGGCATCACCACCAACAATATCTAAATCAGTTAGACCTACTTTATCAAAAGCAGCTCTAACATTTTTAACACCTTGTTCCCAGATTTCATAAGTATTATATGCATTCTTTGATGCACCTTTAGCACCACTATAATCTGGTTCATTAGTATTTACGAAATATTTAATACAAGTATATCCTTTAGTCTTTACTAAATATTCCATTAAATCAGCACACATTTCGGCCCATCTAGGGTCAGCTGTTACATTTGGAATCATATGGTAAATATCTTCTTCTTCATTAGGATTACCAATAACATTCCAAATGCCAAATGCAACAATAATACCTTTAGTTTCACAATAATCTAATACTTGATAAGCATTGAGCATATATTTATTTGAAAAATCATATTCCCAAGTATCATCAGTTAGATCATCTTTTGTACCATTGTCACTGAAGTTCTTCACTATCCAGTCAAAATTGGTCATGCATCTGACCAATTTTGGATTTAATCTATCAAGTGATTTATATATTTTTACTTCTGCTCCTCTTTGAAGTTTACCCACATCTTCATAGACACCGCATTCAACACCAAGGCCATAGAAATTATCATTCACAACCTTTTTAGAATCAAACACAATTGCGTCTTTCTTTTCATTACAAGATACTAAAGTAAACATAGCTAGCACAAAAAGGATTATAGTTAATATCTTTTTCATATTTATTTCTTTAAAGCATCATTGATTTCTTTTAATACATCTTGCCACTGTTTAGTATTAAATCTTGCAAGATATTGATCTTTAGTAATACCTTTATCTGGATTTGGATTGCAATATAAGAATACGGCTGCATTAGCTCCTTCTAGTAATGCACCAGAATCCTCAGCTTTATGAGGTGTAGCAAGCCACTTAACATCTCCTCTTTCTTTTAAGACTACAAGCTTATTATCTTTAATTGCTTGATCCATCTCAGCTTTCCAAGCATTTAATATATTTAATGAATCTTTATCAGTTAATGGGTCTTTACTAAGAGTATCATTTCCAAGAGTAATCATATATCTTAAATACTTAGCACCGTTAAGCTTATCGATATATTTACCATCCATATCTTTTTCCCATCCAGCTTCAGTTAATTCAACATTACCATCGCTGTCTACTGTATAGTCATAATCTTCAAAACCATAAAGAGCAAGCATAGTACCTTCTTCTGAAAGTAAATAATCAAGTAGGTCTAAAATCTTTTCCATCTTAGCATCTGAGATATCTTCGTTGAAGAATGTTGCACTATACCAGTTTTCAGTTCCTTCTAAATGATACTTTCCATCCGGACCTAATACTTTCATGATTGCAGTTGCATCATCAAGTTCAGCTTTTGTGCATGGATTATCTTTAGTAGATAATGCTTCTTGCATGGTCTTTCTAATCTTTGAATAGTTATCATATGATAAGTTTTCATAGAGTACACCGATACGTTTACCAGTATACTTCTTAGTTACTTCACCAGCTTGTTTTCCAACATATTCATATTGTGGAAGACCATAATATTGTTTAGAGCCTGTTTGAGACCATTGTTTTGCA
>JAEEXP010000016.1 GCA_016287865.1 Caryophanales bacterium | reverse complement strand
CATCTAAGCGTGAAGCCCCCCTCAAGATGAGATTTCCCATCGCAAGAATAAGTTCCCATGAAGAACACGTGGTTGATAGGCTAGGTGTGTAAGCACGGTGACGTGTTAAGCTGACTAGTACTAATAGATCGATGACTTAACTTTGTCGAATATATCCAGTTTTGAAAGATTTGCCTGGTGATGATGTCGAAGTGGACCCACCCGTTCCCATTCCGAACACGGAAGTTAAGCACTTCAGAGCCGAATGTAGTATGTAGAACATGCAAGAATAGGTCGTTGCCAGGCTCTTTCTTTATATAAAGCTTGCGCCTAAATAGCTCAGTTGGTTAGAGCACCTGACTGTTAATCAGGGGGTCGTAGGTTCGAGTCCTACTTTGGGCGCCACTTTTTAAAAAATGACGAGTTGGAGAAGCGGTTTAACTCACAAGCCTTTCACGCTTGCATTCATGGGTTCAAATCCCATACTCGCCACCATCTAACAATTCTATAGGTCTTGAAGTGTGAGATCTGTAAGAATATATATCATCATCAATCATCGGATTGGTGATTTTTTTATTTGTCATAATATTTTTTTATATAATATGCTAATTTGTCATATTTTATAATTATTGATTATGCCAAAAATAAACTAATAAGCCAGTAATTTTTATACTACCTATACTAGCGTTCCAATCTTTAAATATAATTTGATGGATTTTTAATTATTTATTTATTATATAAATAATTGTTGTATAATGAGATAAACATATGCTAGGTGTTATATGAAAAAAACTATTATTATATCGACCTTTCTCTTATTAATAATTTGTTTATTAACCTCATGTATAAACAGAAAAACAAACCATTTTTATGCAGGTTCCTTCTCTGGAACATCAGAAGAAACTGGTTTTGAGTATTTTTTAGATGTTGTTGAAATAGATAAAGAAACATTTGATAAAGAATGGCCAATTAATGTTGTACAAGACAAATATTATAAAAAAGGGAAATATTTTAGACTTAACCTATATTATCGTGATGAAAATGAAGTGGTGGTTATACTACCTTTTGATGGATTGATTGAAACTTCATATAAAACAAAATCTGTTCCTTTTAATTATGATGATAAAAATGAAAACGGATTAAAACCAGGTACAAATGCTGAAGCAAAAATGTATGGAGGATATGATATCGTTTATAATAGGGTTTATTGTTATGTAGGAAGATTTTCAAATGAATAATTTAATTATTTTAATGAATCTATCTGGAATTAGAAACAAAGGAAGAATAGTATTAGATAAAATTAAAATATATTATAGAAAATAATAAAGGAGAAAAATATGGCAGAAAAAGTAAGAATTCAAGATGATCTTTATAGATTCGTCAATGGTGAATGGATTGATAAGGCAGTCATTCCAGATGATAAACCTTCAGTTGGTGGATTTGTAGATTTAGATCAAGATGTAGAAAAGTTATTAATGTCTGATTTTGATGCATTTAGAGAAGGAAAGAAAACAACAGACATTGAAGAGTTTAAAGAAGCAATTAAACTCTATAACAAAATAGTAGATGTAAAAAGAAGAAATGAAGAAGGTATTAAACCTACTCTTCCAATACTAGAAAGAATTAAATCTATTAAAACAGTAGATGACTTAAATAAGAATTTATTATTTTTTGTATTAAATGGTATTCCTCTACCATTTGAATGTGGAGTAACTGAAGATATGGCTGATGCGACTAAACATGCATTTGTAATGCTTGGTCCATCTATTATACTTCCAGATACAACATACTACAAAGATAATAACCCACAAGGTCAAGCTCTTCTTGGAATGTATGCTGATATGGTAAAAAAACTATTAGCTTATACACCATTAAATGAAAGTGAACAAGCAAAAGTAGTAGAAGATATGCTTAAATTTGATAGCCTTGTAGCTCAAGAAGTTAAGAGTCAAGTTGAATGGGCTGATTATACAAATAATCATAACCCAATGAACATTGATGAAGTATCTTCTTATTTAAACCCAATTGATATTAAAGCTGTATTAAGTGATGTTTATCAAGATAAAGCTCCTAATACTATTGTGGTATATGATCCTAAAGCTATTAAAAACTTTAATCACTATTTTAATGAAGATAATTTAGAAATGTATGTTAACTGGGCTTACGCTAAAGCTTTAGTTAATAACTCATCACAATTATCTGAGGAAATTGCTTTCCTCGGTGGAACATATAGAAGAGCTTTAATGGGACTTCAAACTGATCCAGTAGTTGAAAAACAAGCTTATAGAATGGTTTCAAGCGTATTCTCTGAACCAATTGGTGTTTATTATGGAAGAACTTATTTTGGTGAAGAAGCTAAAAAAGACGTAGTAAATATGGTTCATAAAATCATTGAAACATACAAAGTTAGAGTTAGAAATAATAAGTTCTTACAAGAAAAAACAAAGGATAAAGCTATCCTAAAATTATCAACTATTGAAGTTAAAATGGGATACCCAGATTTCATTCATGATTACTATAAAAACTACAAAGTAAACGATGAAGATTCATACTTTGAAAGCTTATGTAAAATCAGAAATGAAATGATTAAACATAGTATGGAAGAATTAAATAAACCAGTTGATAGAACTGAATGGGCAATGCCTGGACATATGGTAAATGCTGCATATAATCCAAGTGCAAATGACATCACATTCCCAGCTGCAATTCTTCAAAAACCATTCTATTCAATTAATCAATCAGCAAGTCAAAATTTGGGAGGAATTGGCGCTGTAATCGGTCATGAAATCTCTCATGCATTCGATAATAATGGTGCTAAATTTGATGAAAATGGTAACCTTAATAACTGGTGGACTGATTCAGATTTTGCTGAATTTAAAAAGCTTACTCAAGCCATGATTGAACAGTTTGATGGCATTGAAATTTATGGTGGTAAAGTTAACGGTGAACTTGTTGTTTCAGAAAACATCGCAGACAATGGTGGTGTAGCTGTAACTCTTGAAATAATGAAGAATCTTGAAGGTGCAAACTATCAAGAATACTTTATGAACTGGGCAAGAGTTTGGTGTAGAAAAGCAAGAGAACAATACGCTCAATTACTACTTGCAAGAGACGTTCATTCACCAGCTGAATTAAGAGCTAACATTCAACCAAGAAACTTCAAAGAATGGTACGAAGCATTTGATGTAAAAGAAACTGATCAAATGTTTATCCCTGAGAATAAAAGAATTATAATTTGGTAATAAATGATAATGCGAGAAATAAATAGTCTCGCATTATTTTTTTGCTTATAATGCGATATAATGATTAGTGGAGATTAATTATGAGTGTTGAAAGAAATATAAATATATTTAAAAGACCGATTTTCTATATTACTCTTGTTGTTTTGATTTTAGGTATACTTGCTTTGATATATCTAGTTCCTCATAGTTTTAGAACTATAGTACCAATTAATAATATTGATAAAGTATTGATATACGATGGTTATGAAAATAGTGGTCCTATTCGTGAACTTAATGAAGAAGAAATTGAAGAATTCAAGGAATTAGTTAAGAATGCAAAAGCATGGACTCCACCAAGTTTTATACAATTTAAAAGTACTACATTTGTTTATGTTGAGGTTAAGTATAAAAATGGTAGAAGTATTTTCTTTGGTCCAAATGTTTATAAGAAAAATGGTATTTGGAAATCTTTCTTATAAAATGATTTTGATTTTAAAAGACTGAGCGAAATAACTGGCACTTATATGGCATAATAAGGCATAAGAAATAAAATCTTATGCCTTTTAAATTGTAAACAATTTATATTCTATTGAAATACACTTATAAAAGATATAAAATAATAGATGGTCGTAAAATAAAAAACTAAAATATGGAGGATATATTTAATGTCTAAAAAAGTTTTTGCGTCAATGGATGGTAACCAAGCTGCTGCACATTGTGCCTATGCTTTCACAGAAGTTGCTGGTATTTACCCTATTACCCCATCTTCTCCAATGCCAGAATACATTGACCTTTGGGCATCACAAGGTAAAAAGAATTTATTTGGAATGCCTGTTAGAGTAGTAGAAATGGAAAGTGAAGCTGGTGCTGCTGGTTCAGTTCACGGATCACTATTAAGTGGTGCTTTAACTACTACATTCACTGCCAGCCAAGGTTTATTACTTAAAATACCTAACATGTACAAAATCGGTGGTGAGTTACTCCCAGGTGTAATGCATGTATCAGCTAGAACAATCGCTACACACGCATTATCAATCTTTGGTGATCACTCTGACGTTATGGCTACACGTCAAACTGGTTGGGCTATGCTCGTATCTGGTTCAGTTCAAGAAGTTATGGACTTAGCTGGTGTTGCACACTTAGCTGCAATCGAATCAAGTGTACCATTTGAACATTTCTTCGATGGTTTTAGAACTTCTCATGAAGTTAATAAGATCGAAGTTATGGATTATGCAGTATTTGACAAACTCTTAAACAGAGATATGGTTGCTAAATTTAGAGCTAGAGCTTTAAACAGTGCAACTCCTACAATTCACGGAACTGCTCAAAATGATGACGTATTCTTCCAAGCAAGAGAAGCATCTAACAAATTCTATGATGCAGTACCAGATATTGTAGCTAAATATATGAAAGCAATTTCTAAAGTTACTGGAAGAAACTATGCTCCATTCACTTACTATGGTGATCCTGAAGCTACAGATGTAATCATCCTTATGGGTTCTGCAACTCAAGTAACTGAAGAAGTTGTTGATTACTTAAATAAGAAAGGAAAGAAAGTCGGTGTAGTTGAAGTTCATCTATATCGTCCATTCTCTACTAAGTATTTATTCAAAGTTGTTCCTAAGACAGTTAAGAGAATCGCAGTTCTTGATAGAACTAAAGAACCTGGTGCTGATGGCGAACCTCTATACTTAGATGTAAGAAGCGCTTACTATGGCGTTAAGAACGCTCCAGTAATCGTTGGTGGTAGATATGGTCTATCTTCTAAAGACGTATCTCCAAGACAAATCATCGCTGTATATAAGAACCTTGAAGCTAAGAATCCTAAAGATCATTTCACAGTTGGTATTGAAGATGATGTTACAAAACTCTCATTACCTCTTGGTAAAGAAGTTCCAACTGGAGATAAATCTACTACTGAACTCTTATTCTTCGGACTTGGTTCTGATGGTACAGTAGGTGCTTGTAAAGACGCTATTAAGTTAATTGGTGATAATACAGCTATGTATGCTCAAGCATACTCATCATATGACTCTAAGAAATCTGGTGGTGTAACTAGAATGCATTTAAGATTCGGTAAGAATCCTATTAAATCTACTTACCTCGTTAATACTCCAGACTTCGTATCATGCGCTCAAGATTCATATCTTGATAAATATGATTTAATCGGTGGAATTAAAAAGAATGGTACATTCTTACTAAATACTTCATATACTGATGAAGAATTAGAAGAATTCATGCCTAACCACGTTAAGAAGATTTTAGCTGAAAGAAATGTTAAGTTCTATGCTATTGATGCATCTAAGCTTGCTAAATCAGTAGGTCTTGGTGGAAAGATCAATACAGTTATGGAATCTGCATTCTTCAAACTTAATCCACAAATCATCCCTTACGCTAAAGCTGTTGAACTTATGAAGTACTATGTTCATAAGACATTCGCAAGAAAGGGTGAAGCTATTGTAGAAATGAACTATAAAGCAGTAGAAATCGGTGGAACTGGGTTAAGACAAGTTCCAGTTAAGGCTGAATGGAAGAACTTAGGTCCAGATCCAGTTAAGAAATCTGAAGGTGTAAGACCTGAATTCGTTACTAGACTTGCTGATCCAGTAAACGCTATTAAGGGTTATGACTTAAAGGTTTCTGATTTCAAGGGATATGAAGATGGTTTAATGCCAGTTGGTTCTACTCAATATGAAAAGAGATCAATTGCTCCATCTATTCCAGTATGGGATCCTACTAAGTGTATCCAATGTAACCAATGTGCATTCGTTTGTCCTCATGCAGCTATTCGTCCATTCCTCGTTGATGAAGCTGAAGAAAAAGCTGCTCCAGCTGGTGCTAAGTACTTAAAGGCTATGGGTAAAGGACTTGAAAACTACAAGTTCAGAATCCAAACTTCAGTTGAAGATTGTACAGGTTGTGGAGTATGTATTAACCAATGTCCAGGTATGAAGGGTGAAAAAGCATTATCATTCGTACCAATCCACGTTGCTCTTGAATCAGAAGAAGTTGCACTCGGTCATTACTTCTTCAACCATGTTTCTGATAAACATGTAGAAAGAAACAATCCAAAGAACCTCCAATTCACTAAACCTCTCTTTGAATTTAGCGGTGCTTGTGCTGGTTGTGGTGAAACTCCATACGTTAAGAACGTTACACAATTATTCGGAGAAAGAATGGTAGTAGCTAACGCTACAGGTTGTTCTTCAATCTATGGTGCATCATTCCCTGCATCTCCATATACAGTAAACGCTGAAGGTAGAGGACCAGCTTGGGCTAACTCTCTATTTGAAGATAACGCTGAATTCGGTTTCGGTTTAACTCTTGGTATTAAAGCTATGAGAGATAAACTTGAAATGTTAATGGATAAAGCTGCTCCAACAGTAAGTGATGCTACAAAGGCTTTATTTGATGAATGGAAAGCTCATAAGAATGAAGGTGATTATACTCTTGAACTCTCTAAGAGAATTATCGCTGCTCTTGAAAAAGAAACTTCAGCTGAAGCTAAAGAAGTTCTTGAAAACAAGGCTTACCTTGTTAAACAATCTAACTGGATCTTCGGTGGTGACGGTTGGGCATATGATATCGGTTATGGAGGTCTTGACCACGTAATCGCTAACCAAGAAGACGTTAACTTCCTCGTAGTAGATACAGAAGTATATTCAAATACTGGAGGTCAATCTTCTAAATCATCTAGAACTGGTTCAATCGCTAAGTTCACAGCTGGCGGTAAGACTGGTAAGAAGAAAGACTTAGCTATGATCGCTATTAGCTATGGACATGTTTATGTAGCTACAATCTGCCACGGTGCAAATGAAGCTCAAATGGTTAAAGCATTAAAAGAAGCTGAAAGTTATCCAGGACCATCTCTAATTATCGCTTATGCACCATGTATTGCTCATGGTATCAATAAGGGTATGGGTGTATCACAACAAGAAGCTAAACTCGCTACTGAATGCGGATACTTCCCACTATTCAGATATGATCCAAGACTCAAAGCTGAAGGCAAGAACCCATTCCAACTTGATTCTAAGAACCCTGATTGGTCTAAATATAATGACTTCTTAATGAATGAAAGAAGATACTCTACACTTTCATCTATTAACCCTCAAGCTGCTCAAGAATTACTTGAAGAAAATATTGAACATGCTAAGGCTAGATTCCAAACATATTTAGACGCAGCTAATAAAGTTACTGAATAATTATGGAATTCAAAGACATGATTAATGCCTACTCAGGCATTAAAGAATTAAGTGAATTTAAAAATCCATTATTTATAGGTCCACACCCAGATGATATAGAATTTGGGTGTGGGGGCCTTATCTCAAAATTAAGAGATAAAGGTGCGTCAATTAGTTTCTTAATTGTAACTGATGGTGCAGCTGGCACAAAAGACCCTAACGCTGACCCAAAAGTAATGATGGAAATAAGAGAAAAAGAAGCGATCCTTTCCGCAAAGTTTTTAGGTGTGTCTCAAATTGATTTCTTAAGATATGAAGATGGTGGTGAATACACTGTCCAAGCTCTTACAAATGATATCGCAAGACATATTCTAAAAGTTAATCCTGATATCGTATTTACGGTTGACCCTAAACTTGAAAGTGAGACTCATAGTGATCACTTAAAAGTAGGAGAAGCATCTCGTGAAGCACTTCAAGTTGTTCCATATCCTGTTACTTGTAAAAGACATGGAATAGATATTAGTAATGTGAAAACATTCCCAAATAATATCATGCTTGCGTATTACTTCACAGATAAACCAAACATGTATACAGAAATCAGCGAAGAAAACTTTAATGATAAGGTAAAATCACTTCTCTTACATCAAAGTCAAATGTCTGACCCACAGTCGGGTTTACTTCTTGAATACTTTAAATTTAAAGCTGAACTTGATGGTAAAGCTATAGGAAAACCATTAGCTGAATCTTATCAAATAATTCCTTCTATCATGTCTCATGTATATTCTTTAGGACTTAAGTTTTAATAATAAGCGCCACTTGTTGAAAAGTAGCGCTTTTTCTTTGTTTAAAAATAATAAACATATTTATTTACATTTTTTTCATTTAAGAATATAATTTTATCATAAAGGAGAATTACATGAAAGGAACAGTTAAATGGTTTAACGCTGGTAAAGGTTACGGCTTTATTACTGGTGAAGACGGTGTAGATTACTTTGCACATTTCTCTCAAATCCAAGCAGAAGGATATCGTTCTTTAGAACAAGGTCAAGCTGTTAGTTTTGAGGTATCTGATGGACCTAAAGGACCAAATGCTAATAACATTGTAAAAGATTAATCAAGAATGCACTAAAATGACTCGCTTGCGAGTCTTTTTTATTAATAATAATAAAAAATATGGTACAATTTTTTAGAGGGCTATAATATGAGACTATATAATACTTATACTAATAAAATTGAAGAATTAAAACCAATCAAAGAAGGCGTTGTCACAATCTACTATTGTGGACCAACTGTATATAACTATATCCACATAGGAAATGCTAGACCTATAATCTTTTTTGATACATTAAAGAAATACTTAGAACATAAGAATTATAAAGTTATTATGGCTTCAAATTTCACAGACCTTAATGAAAAAATCTTAGCTCAAGCTAAGAAAGAAGGCTTAACTGAAATGGAAGTCGCAAATAAATATATTAATGCTTATCTTGAAGATGTTAAGAGATTTAACGCTGATGATTCTTATATTAAACCTAGAGTAACCGAAACTATTCCTGAAATAATTGAATTTGTTGATGAACTCGTTAAGAATGGTAGCGCATATAAAACTGAAACCGGTGATGTATATTTTAGAGTTTCATCACTTCCTACATATGGTGCACTTTCAAATAGAAAAATAGATGAACTAATTCAAGGCGCAAGAGTAGAAGTTAGAGATGAAAAAGAATCTGGATATGATTTTGCGTTATGGAAGAGCTTTAATGAAGGTATTGTTTATGATTCTCCGTGGGGTAAAGGACGTCCAGGATGGCATACAGAGTGCTGCGTAATGATTAATAATATCTTTAAAGGTATGATAGATATTCACGGTGGAGGAGCTGATTTAATCTTCCCACACCATGAAAATGAAATTGCTCAAGCTGAATGTGCATATCATCATAGAATCGCAAATCATTGGGTTCATAATGCTAGAGTTAATTTTGGTAAAGAAAAGATGTCTAAATCTTTAGGTAATGTTGTATGGTGTAAAGATTTAACATGTGATCCTCTCGCATATAGATTATTAGTCCTTTCATTCCCTTATAGAAACATCATTCCATATACTGACGAACTCCAAGCTCAATTTGTTGACCAATATGAAAGAATTAAATCTGCGTATAACAAATTATTCTTATATTTAGATGTAAATAACTTATTTGATTCTAAAGTTCAAACTGAAAAATCAGTAGAACTTATGAAGAGATTTGATGAAGCTAATGATGAAGATATGAATACTCCTAATGGACTATCGGTTATTTACGATATCGTTAAACTCATAAATCAATCATTAAGAGGTGAAGTAAATAATGAATTAGTAGTTTCTATCTTCAATGTATTTGACGAAATGCTTAAAGTTTATGGACTCAATTATAAGAAAGAAAGAATGGATGAAGAAACAAGAAATTTATATACTTCTTGGTTAGACGCTAAAAAGGTTAAAGACTTCGAAAAAGCTGATAAAATCAGAGAAGAATTAAAGAATAGAGGCTTTGCTTTATGATCTTAGAATCAGGCTTAAGCCTAGCTTATATTGGTGATGCTGTATATGAACTTGAGATAAGAAAATACTTATTATCTTTAGGAATTACTAAGGTAAAAGAACTCCATAATGAAGCAATTAAGTTCACATCTGCACACGCCCAAGCTCTTATAATGTCTCATTTAATGGATAAATTAAGTGAAGAAGAAATTGAATATTATAAGAGAGGAAGAAATAGTGGTGGTACTCATAAACCTAAGAATTTCTCGCTAAAAGAATATAGAGAAGCCACAGGTTTTGAATCACTCATTGGCGCAATTTTCCTTGAAAAAAATGAAGAAAGATTAAGAGAAATCATTGATTTATCTATATCTTTCGCAAAAGAAAATTTTGTCTAAAATTAGCGATAAATTTTGATAATTTTATTGTAAAATAGAGGTACATATGATTATTAGAGGAAAGAATGTTTCAAAGGAAACTATTAGAAACACAGATAAAGTAAAAAAGGTCTTTATGAAAAGATCTTTTAAAGATGACATCATTAATGATATTAAAGCTAAAAAGATTCCTTATGAATTTATTGATGACAACCAATTCGAAAATAAGTATCAAAATGCTCAAGGTATTGCATGCTTAATTGATGACTATAAATACTATGAACTTGATGAATGTTTAACTGAAGTTTCTAATAATTCTTTAGTATTAATCTTAGACTCTATTGAAGACCCACAAAACTTAGGTAATATCATTAGAACTTTTGAAATCTTAGGTGGAAGTTTTATTATTATTCCTAAAAATAGATCAGTTGATGTTACTGACACAGTAATGAAAGTTTCTTGTGGTGCATATAATTTTGTAAAGATTGTGAAGGTTACTAATTTGACTCAAGCAATCAATAAATTAAAAGAAAAAGGATTCTGGGTTTTAGCCGCAGATATGAATGGTACTGAAGTTTATAGTGAAGTTAGAGTTGATATGCCTTTAGCTGTCATAGTTGGAAATGAAGGTTTTGGCATCTCTAAACACGTAAAAGAAAACGCAGATATCCTAGTAAGAATTCCAATGGAAGGTAAGATTAATAGTTTAAATGCTTCAATTAGCGCTGCTATTATTCTTTCAAATATAAAATCTAGGAGGAAATAACCATAGACCTTTATAAGCTTAATGATTTTGAACTTGTATATTACGCAAGAGAAAATGACTCTTACGCAACAGAATTATTGCTTATGAAGTACAAACCTTATATTTATAAAAAAATATATAAATTTAATTTTTTTGAAGATAATGAAGATATTTTTCAGCAATGTATGTTTGTGGTATATAAATGTATATTTTCATTTAAAGATACAAACACATTCTACTCATATGTTAGTAGAGCGATTATTAATAAAATCAATTCCTTCTATAAAGAATTAAGAAAAAAACATCAGAATGAATCAATAATAGAAGAAGAAATATTAAAGGAATGCATGCCTTATAGTTATTCTGATGAAATAATGTCTATGGATTTTTTAACTCCAAAAGAAAAATTAATTGTTAGACTGTTTTATTTAGAAAATCTATCAGTTCCAAAGATTTCTGAGGGCTATGGAGTTACTAAATATGCGGTCTATAATATACTAAAAAGAGCTAAAAAGAAGATCAAAGATAATATTTAATAAAATATTACTATTGACAATATTGGATGATATTTATAAAATTATTTAGATGGGGAGTGGCCGATGAGAGAAAAAATCATTCTCATATGCGAGGAATGTTCCTCAAGAAATTATACAATTATGAAGAATACTCAATCAAAAGAGAGAGTATCGCTTATGAAATATTGTAAGAAATGCAACAAAAGGACTCTGCATAAAGAAAGCAGATAAGGAGTATTTTATGACAAAAGAAACTACAAACGAAAAGACAACTAAAAAAGAAAGTACAACAAAACGTGTTATGGCCTTCATTAAAGAAGATCATCCTTTTGAAAACTGGGTATTATTTGTTCTTGCAATTATCTTACTTGTAATCTCAATTTACATGTTAATTGCAGCTGCAACTGATAAAAACACTTTTGCTGATACATATTTCAATATCGCAAATTCAGGTTGGGGCATCTTCAATAAGCCTTGGAAAGTAATTACTATTTCATCAGTAATTATCGCTGTTGCTGCCGCTGCTATGCTTTATTCAGTATGGCCTGTATTTAAACCTGCATTTAAAGAAATGAAGAATGTTACATGGACTAAAGCTGGTGACTTATTCAAGAACTCATTAACAGTTTTATTATTCATCGCTTTCTTAACTGTATTATTCTATCTCTTCGATTTAGGTTTAATTCCACTATTTAGATTAATTTTTGGTGAATAATATGGCAAACGAAAAACGTTGGTACATTGCACAAACTTATTCTGGAAAAGAAGATAGTGTTGCTGAAAATTTAAGATCTCGTATCAAAATGCTTGATATGGAAGAACAAATCTTTAGAGTACTTGTTCCAGAAGAGACAATCGTAGTTGAAACTAAAGACGCTAAGACTGGTGCAGTCACTAAGAAAGAAAAAGTACAAAAAGTATTCCCTGGATACGTTTATGTAGAAATGATCGATAATGATGACTCTTGGTGGGTTGTCAGAAACACTCCTGGTGTAACTGGATTCTTAGGATCAAGCGGTAAGAAAGCAAGACCTATTCCAGTACCAGATGAACAAATTGAACCAATCCTCAAATCTCAAGGTATTGTTAAACAAGCTGAAATTAACTTTGAAGTTGGTGACTTTGTTACTATGGTTAGTGGACCATTCAAAGATCAAACTGGTCAAGTACTTGATATTGATCTTGAAAACAAATCTTGTACAGTTGAAATTGAATTCATGGGTCAAATGACTGGTGTACCAGTAGACCTAGCTGATGTTCAATGCATTAAATAATAAAAAAGATAGCCTGGCTATCTTTTTATTTTGTTAAAATAAAGATAAAATAGTATACGTAATTAATATTTGTGAAGGTGACACATGAAAACTGAAGACGAAATTTTAAAAGAAACCAAGAAGCAGAAAAGAAGAAATGCTTTTCTTGATATATCTGGAAGTATATTTTTACTTCTTTCTTTAATATTCTCACTAACAGCTTTAATGAGAATTCTTAAAGAAGGAAATATAGCCGCTAAAGCATTCTATCTTGTGGCTTTTGTTTCATTTGCTTTAGCTAAATTTATCGCATTCTTTAAAGCTAAGAAAAAGATTGAAAAAGCTAGAACTTTAACTTTATTTATTTATCTAACACTTTTAGCTCTTGCTATATTCTTTCTTCCAATAGAATACTTATTTATATCATTAATCGCATTTGCAGTATCAATCATTATTAATAGAGTATTTAAATTCTTTAGAAAAGAAAATAAGATGATTGCCTTTGGAATCATCGCAATCATATTTGCATTATTAATAATAGTTGTTGCAGTACTTATTTCAACAACAGAACCATTCTTAATTGCAACTGTATTAACAACTATTCTTATGTATCTATCATTTAGCGAAATATTCGCTTTATCATTCGCACAACTTAGACTTAAGTTATTGCTTAAGATAGTAAGAAAAACATATGTGGGAGAAATTACTTTTGCGCTCCTAACTATGATTATCGCATCATCTTTAATCCTTTCATATCTAGAACCATCAATGGAAAATCTTGGTGATGCATTCTGGTATTGCTTTGCAGTTGTAACAACTATTGGATTTGGTGATTTTGCTGCCGTAACATGGGTTGGAAGAATTTTAACTGTAATTCTTGGACTTTTTGGAATCATTCTAGTTGCAGTTATTACATCTATTATCGTTAATTTCTATAATGAAATATCTCTAACAAACACTGAAAAGAAGAGAGAAAAGAATGATTAAGTGTGCAATCTTTGATTTAGATGGAACACTAGTAAATTCTATGGAATATTGGAGTATAGTTCCATCTGAATATTTAAAACAAAATGGAATTGAAGTAGATGACTCTAAGGCCTTAAGTGATAAGTTCTTATCTATGTCACTTCTTGAATCATCTAAGTATTTCATTGATAAATATAAATTTAATAAAACGGTTGAAGAAGTAGCTCAAGAAATCGATAAGGTGATGGAACATTATTACCTTAATTTTGTTGAGGTAAAAAAAGGTATCAAACCTCTCCTTGAACTCTTCTATAAAAATAGTGTTAAGATGGCTATCGCTACTGCGACAGATAAGTTTTTAGTAGAAGAAGTATTAACTAAATTAGGTATTAGAAAATACTTCGATTTCATCATCACTTCTACTGAAGTAGGCTCATCTAAAAAGAACCCTTTAATCTATGAGAAATGTGCTGAACATTTTAATGCAAAATATGAAGAATCAATAATCTTTGAAGATCTTCCTTATGGCATAATCTCAGGAAAAAGCGTGGGTTTTCATACGGTTGGAATCTATGACGAACCATCCGCCCATTTACAGGATAAAATAAAAGAAAATGCAGAGCTATATTTTGAGGAATTTAGTATGGAATCGATAGATAAAATTAAAACCACTTTTGAGCTAAAAGAAAAGAAAAATAAGAAACTTAGTACTATTATTGTTTCTATTATTTTAGCTTTGGTTGTATGTTCACTTTTATACTATAGACTTGTGCCTCATAAGCTATCTTTAGTTGTTCCGGCAAGAAATATTGAGAGCGTTGAAATTCTTTATTATGACGATGGTGTTCATTGTGGCAAAATTGCAGATGAACATATGGACGAATTTAAAACAATGCTTAAAAATGCCACATATATTCTTACATTTAGTAATCAATATAAGTATGCGTCAGTTTGCGAAGTGCTTATTCATTATCAAAACAATTCCTATAAAGGATTTGGAGGTCATTATCTATCAACACTAATTAATCCAAGATTATGTTATGAGATGAATTTTGATATTTATAAGGCAATAAAGATGCTTGATGAGACCACAATAATTGATTGTGATTACAATTATTTAAATAATAAAATAGAATCATCAAAAAAATAGTTTGACATATAATATATATTATTATAAAATAATAAAGCGCGTGTGAAAAAGCGCATGTGGAAGAGGTAGATGTCCTCAAATACAACCACGACATGACTAGGAGGAAAACAATCATGGCAAAAACATTAAAAACAGTTGTCAAATTGCAAATCCCTGGTGGAAGAGCTACTCCAGCTCCACCAATCGGACCAGCACTAGGACAAGCAGGAGTTAACATCCAACAATTCTGTACTCAGTTCAACGACCGCACTAAGGACATGGCTGGATCAATTGTTCCTGTAGTAATTAGCGTATTTGATGATAAGAGTTTCACTTTTATCACAAAGACTCCTCCAGCATCTGATTTACTCAGACAAGCTGCAGGCATTCAAAAAGGTGCTCATACACCTAACAAAGAAGTTGCAGGTACAGTAACAAGAGAACAAGTTAGAGCTATCGCTGAAAAGAAGATGCCTGACTTAAATGCTAATGATATCGAAGCTGCAATGAGAATCATCGAAGGATCTGCTCGTCAAATGGGCATTAAGATCACTGAATAATAAGGTTAAAGGAGAAATTTACAATGGCAAAGAAAGGTAAAAAGTACACTGAAGCCTTAGCTAAGTTTGATTCTAAGCAAGCTTACAGTGTTGAAGAAGCAGTAAAACTTGTTAAAGAACTTTCATTCGAAAAGTTCGATGCAACAGTAGAAATCGCGTTCCGTTTAAATCTTGACCCAAGAAAAGCTGAACAAAACTTAAGAGGTGCTTTCGTGCTTCCTAATGGAACAGGTAAGACTAAGAAAGTTTTAGTATTCGCTAAGGGTGACAAAGCTAAAGAAGCTGAAGCTGCTGGTGCTGATTATGTTGGCGATGCTGAATATGTAGAAAAGATTATGAAAGGTTGGTTCGACTTTGATACAGTTGTTGCTACACCTGACATGATGGCTACAATCGGTAAACTCGGTAGAGTATTAGGTCCTAGAGGCTTAATGCCAAACCCAAAAACTGGAACAGTTACAATGGATGTTACTAAAGCTGTAGCAGACGTTAAAGCTGGTAAGGTTGAATATCGTGTAGACAAAGTTGGAAACATCCAATTAGGTCTTGGTAAAGTTTCATTCTCTGCTGAAAAATTAGCTGAAAACGTAAACTTCACAATCGATTTAATCTCTAAGCTAAAACCTACTACTGTTAAAGGTACATTCGTTAAGAACATTACCATTTCTTCAACTATGGGCCCAGGCGTTAAAATCGCTATCGCTCAATAGTTAAAGAAAAACAAAAAAAACAGAATATTTATCGAAGATAGCTGGTGTGCTTAAGCACTTAATTCCCCGCTGAGATTTACAGATAAAATGATTCATTTTACCTCTTTCTCGCTAGGGAAAGGGGTTTTATTTATTAAGGAGAAAATATGGCTGCAAATAAAAACATTATTGCAATGAAAGAAGAAGCCGTTAATGCTCTTGCATCTAAGATGGGTGAAGCTAAGTCTTATATTCTTTGTGAATATGCAGGACTTACTGTTGCTCAACTTGAAGAATTAAGAAAGCTTTTAAGAAAAGAAAATTGTTTATTGAAGGTCGCAACAAACAATACTATCAAGAGAGCTTGCGCTAAAAACGGTTTTGAAGAATTGAATGATACTGAAGGACCATCATGTGTTATTTTCTCTAATGGAGAATCAACAGATGGACCAAGAATTGCATCTCAATTCGCAAAGAAAAACAAAAAACTCAAGATGAAAGATGGTGTTGTTGATGGAAAATACTACAACGATAAAGAAATCGTACAAATCGCATCACTCCCAACAAAACAAACTCTCATCGCTATGGTTGCTGGTGGTTTATATCAACCAATCCAACAACTCGCACTTGGCTTACATCAATTAGCTGAAAAGCTTGAAGGTGAAGCTGCCTAATTATTAAAAATAAGGAGAAAAATTAAAATGGCAAAATTTACTAAAGAAGAATTCATCGAAGGATTAAAAGAAATGACATTACTCGAGATCAAAGATCTCGTTGACGCTATGAAAGAAGCATTTGGTGTAGATCCAACTGCAGTTGCTGTTGCTGGCCCAGCTCAAGCTGCTGCTCCAGCTGAAGAAGAAGGACCAAAAGAAGTATCAGTTATCCTTGAAAATGCTGGTGCATCTAAAGTTGGTGTTATCAAAGTTATCAGAACTATCACTGGTCTTGGCTTAATGGAAGCTAAAGCTATCGTTGATGCTGCTCCTAAAGCTGTTAAAGAAAACGTTAAACCAGAAGAAGCTGAAACTATCAAAAAGCAACTCGAAGAAGCAGGCGCTACTGTTTCTGTTAAATAGTTTAATGCTTATTAAAAATGCAGGCATGTCCTGCATTTTTTTATGCCTTTTGTGATATTATACATATGAGGTAGTTATATGTTTGATGTACATGAATATGCAAAACTAATAGTTGAAAGAAAAACGAATCAATTATTATACAATATTGAAACTGAAGAATTTAAGTTTGTTACTCAGAAAGAATTAAATAAATCTGAGTCTTATTACATGCAAAATCTTCATAAATATATAATGCTTTATGTACCTTCTAAACAAGAATTACTTAATATGTCTCGTTTCTTCATCATCCAACATTATGATGAATTTGAAGAATACTTCAAATCACCTGCTGAACCTAGTTATCCTAAATTACTAAAATATATAAAGGATCATAATCTATATAATTATTATCTATTCTATGTCGCAAGTTTCTGTTCACCATTTATAATTGATCAAGTAATTCATTATTCGCTTGATGAAAAAGAAGCATCAAGTGACCTATATTACATGATTAAACAATTATATAGTGATATTAAGAAACTAAAACTAGAAGATAAAACATCATTCCTTAATGTATTTAGAGTTAAAAGAGAAGATGATGTAGAACCTGAATTCTACTATGAATTTGATGGCACAACTATCTTTATTCCAGTAGGATTCACTAATAAGCACTCTTTATCTAATTACTATAACGCAGATTCTATAGGAATAGATAAAGATGTTAATATCGCACTTGATTCAGCTTTCTATATTACTGAGCTTAGTGATGAAGATATGTTTGATGAAGATATTAATTCAAGACCATTCGGAAAAGATTCAAATATCGTTACTGATCTTACAGTAAGAGGTTTTAGAATGAAAAACTATCTTCCTCAATCATTCGCTATCTATATTGTTGAGGCATTAACTTTAATGCATAATTCTCTAGTTCAAAATAAGGATACTCAACTATTTAACTCTATTAATAAAGATGAAAGAGAACTATATACTTGCACAATCTTTACTAATAAGAGAAAGAAAATGGTTAAAGAAGATATTAAGAAAGAACTAAAAATAGAAGAACTCTATTACGATACTAGATTTGAAAATATCGAAATGGATGAAAATGAACCAGTAAAGATTATTAAAGGAGCTAACTATTCTGTTTCACTTAAGAGAGTTCCAAGTGAAGCTGAATATGGTAATAATCCAAATATTACTATTCTTCCTGTGATTATCTATCTATGTGATGAAGATAAAGGAGAAGTAATTAAAACATTCTTTAGCGGTGGAACATTATATCATCCTCTTGAAGATGCATATCTAGAACTCGGTGGATATTTTAGTGAATATGGTATCCCTGAAAAGATAAGAGTAAACAATATTTTTGATTATGGACTATTAAATATTGTCCTTGGAGATAATAAAAAGGTCGTTACCCCATCAAATCAAGAGCTTGTTGGTGATAAAGTTAATGGTGATTTAACTGAAAGAGTAGTAAAAGATATGGAAAATGACCCTAGTGATAGGGTCGCATAATAAAAAAGTCTTAAGAATTGCCTTAAGACTTTTTATTTTTAGTGTTTTAAGCCTAAAATTGCCTCTATAAAGGCTTATTTTTGCCTATTTAATATAAATATATAGTATATTGGGCGCGTGCATACGCGATAAATATGCTTTTTAGTGCGCAACTTTTGAATACTTTTGCGCGATTTTAATAATATTTATTCGATATGCCTATTTAAAGGATATAAAACCGATATCCTTTTATATTTATATATAAATATATATAAATAAAAAAATAGTGAAAATTAGTACTTGATTTATATTGATATATAGTATAAAATATATAACGCGTGCGAAAGCGCGCATACAGTGAAAGGGATGTTGCTGCTACACGGGAAAGTGTTGTCTTAGTAGCAGGGAACTCTCATTCATAATACATTCTAAAAAGGAGAAAACAACACAATGGTAGCAAAAAAAGCAATCAGAATTAAGCTCAAAAGCTACGATGCACAACTTTTAGATCAATCAGCTAAAAGAATCGTAGAAGCAGCTAAAAGAACTGGTTCACAAGTTAACGGACCAGTACCACTACCTACTGACAGAGAAGTGTTCACAATCTTAAGATCACCTCATGTCAATAAGGATAGTAGAGAGCAATTCGAAAGAAGAACTCACAAAAGATTAATAGACATTAACCGTCCAACTCAAGCCACAGTTGATGTACTAATGAAACTTCAACTCCCAAGCGGAGTAGAGATTCAAGTAAAGTAGGTGACTCTCATGAAAAAAGGTTTATTAATGAGAAAAGTTGGAATGACTCAAATCTTTCTTGAAGACGGTTCAATCTGTCCAGTAACTGTTCTTGAAGCTAAAGGTGGAAACACAGTACTTCAAGTTAAGACTGTTGAAACAGATGGATACAGTGCTTATCAATTAGGCTTCGAAGACAAGAAAGAAAGAGTATCAACTAAAGCTGAAATCGCTCATGCTAAGAAAGCTGGTTCAACACCTAAGCGTTTCTTAAAAGAAGTTAGAAGCGAAGAAGTATCAGTTAAAGTTGGTGAAAAGATTGGTGTTGATGCATTCGCTAAAGGTGAATTCGTTGATGCAACAGCTACAGCTAAAGGTAAAGGTTATGCTGGTTTAATTAAGTTAAACAACCAACATAGAGGTCCTATGGCTCACGGTTCTAAATACCATAGAGGAATTGGTTCTCTTGGTGCAATCGCTCCAAACAGAATCTACAAAGGTATGAAGATGCCATCTCATATGGGCGCTTGGACTAGAACTGTTCAAAACCTCGCAGTTGTAGAAGTACTCGCTGACAAGGATGTAATCCTCGTTAAAGGTAACGTACCTGGACCTAAGAAAGGTTTAGTATTCGTTAAAGGCGCAGTTAAGAAGTAGGAGGAATAGACAATGGCAAAAATTGATGTATTAAACGTTAAGGGTGAAGTTGTTTCATCTCTCAAACTTCAAGACAAAGTATTCGCACAAGAATGGAATGATCAAATTATTTATGATGTAGTTAAAGCTCAAACAGCAGCTATGCGTCATGGATCAAGCCAAACTAAGAACAGAGCTGAAGTATCTGGTGGAGGTAAGAAACCTTACAGACAAAAAGGTACTGGACATGCTCGTCAAGGAACAATTAGAGCTCCACAATACAGAGGTGGAGGACACGTATTCGAATTACATCCAAGAGATTACTCATTCGATGTTAATAGAAAAGTTCGTCGTCAAGCTCTAAGAATTGCTTTAAGTGAAAAACTTAGAAACAAGAAATTATTTGTATTAGACGCATTCGAAATCGAAGCACCTAAGACAAAGAATGTAGTTGAAGTATTCAATGCTATTAAGGCAGAAGGCAAAACTATGGTTGTTCTTCATGACTTCAACGAAACAGTAGAACTCGGAACTAGAAACTTAAGTTATGCATTCGTATGTACAGATCAACATACAAGCGTATACGATATTCTAGATGCTGATTCACTAGTAGTAACTAAAGAAGTAGTTAAATACTTCGAGGAGGCCCTCAGTGAATAGTTATGATGTAATTAAACGTCCTATCATTACAGAAAAAAGTATGAAGCTTGTTGAAGCTAACAAATATACTTTCGAAGTAGATAGAAGAGCCACTAAGACTGACATCAAAGCTGCAGTTGAAGAATTATTCAATGTTAAAGTTTTAAATGTTAATGTTATTAATGGTTTAAAGAAAGAAAAGAGAGTTGGAAAATATACAGGTTATCTTCCAGCCGTAACAAAAGCAATCGTTTCTTTAGAAAAAGGAAACAAGATTGAAATCTTTACTAAGTAGTAGGTGAATTATGGGAATTAGAAAATATAGACCTATGACTCCAGGTACAAGAGGTGCAGCAGTTCTTGATTATTCAGAACTCACTACTTCAACTCCTGAGAAGTCATTAACAGTAGCCCTCAAGAAGAACAGTGGTAGAAACAATCAAGGTAGAATCACTGTAAGACATCAAGGTGGCGCTGAAAAGAGAAGATATAGAATTATTGATTTCCGTCGTAACAAAGACAATATTGAAGGTGTAGTTAAAACTATTGAATACGATCCAAATAGAACTTCATTCATCGCTTTAATTAACTATCCAGATGGAGAAAAGAGATACATCATCGCTCCAGAAGGATTAAAAGTTGGTGACAAAGTTGTATCTGGTGATAACGTAGATATCAAAGTAGGTAACTCACTCCCAGTTGGCAATATGCCACTCGGTACACTCATCCATAACCTTGAACTCACACCTGGAAGAGGTGGACAACTTGTTAGAAGTGCTGGAACAAGTGCTCAAATCTTAGGTAGAGAAGAAAAGTATGTATTAATTCGTTTAACAAGTGGTGAAGTTAGAAAGATTTTAGCTGTTTGCCACGCTACAATCGGTGTTGTTGGAAACGCTGATTATATGAATGTTAATATTGGTAAAGCTGGTAGAACTCGTCACATGGGTATTAAGCCAACTGTAAGAGGTTCTGCAATGAACCCTAACGATCACCCACATGGTGGTGGTGAAGGTAGAGCTCCAGTCGGAAGAAAAGCCCCATTAACACCTTGGGGTAAACCTGCTTTAGGTAAGAAGACAAGAAATCCAAAGAAAAAATCATCAGAACTTATTGTTCGCCGTCGTAACGGTTAATTAGGGGAGGTAAAATATGGCTCGTTCATTAAAGAAAGGCTTTTTCTGT